>JAAYCN010000044.1 GCA_012729755.1 Chloroflexota bacterium
TGATGTGCCTGATGATCGTAGGGGGTATTGGAAACATTCCGGGCATTGTGCTCGGAGCGTTGGTGCTCAAAGGTCTGCCTGAGATACTGCGCGAAATCAGTAATTTCAGGATGCTGGCTTTTGGAGCCTTGCTGGTGGTCATGATGCTCATGCGACCTGAAGGATTCTTGCCAGCCAAACGCCCGAAAATATCCAAGCCGGAAGTTCCTGACTCAGCTCAAGCTCTCAAGGAGGATCAGGGGATATGAAAACTTGTTTGGAGACCACAGGCGTAACCAAGGTTTTTGGGGGGTTAACGGCAGTAAATGATGTCAGTTTAACAGTGCCGGAGAACAGCATTGCCAGTATTATCGGTCCAAATGGCGCTGGAAAAACAACCTTATTTAACTGCATTTCAGGCTATTACTTGCCGGAAAAAGGACAAATTTCATTTTACGGTGAACCAATCCAGGGGTTTCAGACCAATCTGATTGCCAGACTGGGCATAGCGAGGACTTATCAGAACGTACGTCTTTTTGGCAATCTCAGTGTGATCGAAAACGTCCTGATTGGTCAGGAACCGCTGCTGAGCGCAAATTGGTTGGAATCGACGCTAAAAACGCGGAAAGCGATCCTGGAAGAAAAGCAGGCGATCGAGCGAGGGTTTGATCTGCTCGAATATGTTGATTTAGCGGGACGTGAAAACCTGTTAGCACGCAACCTGCCTTATGGAGAACAGCGCAAACTCGAAATTGCCCGAGCGTTGGCAAGTTCACCGCGATTATTGCTGCTGGATGAACCTACCGCTGGAATGAACCCCTCTGAATCACGCGATTTAACGAATTTTATCCGCCGCCTCAGAGACGAAATTGGTTTGACCATTCTGCTGATTGAACATGATATGAAAGTTGTCATGGAGATTTCAGACCAGGTCTCTGTCCTGGACTATGGCATCAAAATTGCCGAAGGCAAGCCTCACGAAATTCAAAATAACCAGCAAGTCATCAACGCTTATCTGGGTGTTGGCAGCGCTGAATTAATCGGTCGATATCAGAAAAGAAAGAGAAAAATTTATGCTTAACATCGAGAACCTGCATGTTTATTATGGTGTTATTCAGGCTCTGCAGGGAATTTCTTTTCATCTGAACAAGGGCGAGATTGTTGCCCTGATTGGTGCCAATGGTGCTGGAAAGACAACAACATTGCGCACGATTTCGGGGTTGATGAGACCTGCTGTTGGTAAGATCAGGTTTGAGGAAACAACGCTCACTGATAAAAATCCCGAGCAGATCGTAAGAATGGGGATTGTTCATGTGCCGGAGGGACGCAAGATCTTTTCGCGTATGACTGTGCTTGAAAATCTCCATATGGGTGCATTCATTATGAACGATAAAGTTCAGATCGCCAGGGATATAGAGCAGATGTTTGCCAGGTTCCCTCGTCTTGCTGAACGGCAAGGGCAGCTGGGAGGAACGCTCTCGGGGGGTGAACAGCAAATGCTGACTATTGCGCGTGGGTTAATGTCTCATCCCAGACTTTTGCTTCTTGACGAACCGAGCATGGGTCTCTCACCCATTATGGTGGAGCAAATTTTTGAGATCATTCAGACGATTAATGAAGAAGGCACCAGCATCCTGCTTGTTGAACAAAATGCCCAAATGGCTTTGGCTGTGTCTCATCGCGCTTATGTGGTTGAGACCGGAAAAATCACTTTGGAAGGCAAAGCCGATGATTTATTGCAGGATGAGAAGGTCGTGAAGGCCTACTTGGGTGCGGATTGACCGACAGAGATATATAGATAGCCTGACCTCAATTAAAGAAAATTGGAAAACTACCTTCCCAATGGAAGGACGGGGTCGGGGGTCCCTCCAAGTAATCTGATGCCCATTTGAATAATAAAATAGAGAACTCCACATATTCCAAGTGACCCTGTTTCCGACCAAAAAACTGACCAATGAAGCGTAACGTTTGGGTTTGAACTCGCACTGTTGCAACACTGCTGATGTGGCACTTGGTCATATCCCAGTTTAATGTGCTGTCCTTGGTAGATGAAACCCGAGTTGGGCATCCTTGCAAAAAAATGGAGCGCTGTTAAAGAATTGGAATTCGAAGCTTTCATCATATCCAATTTCTTGGTTTAGAGATAAGCGATTGATAAGAATGTTCCCATGAAACGAGTATCACTTTGCTCTAACACTTCACATCTTATACTAAATTAATCTTGACAAACTTTTAGAGTCTTGTGATACAATATGCCCTCGCGCTCAGCATGCACCGAGCGCTTTTAACATGGAGTTAGTTGGAGAGAAGTAAGATGAACCATACAGAGCTGTTGAAATCTGTCGAAGCTGAAAAGAACCCGAATATCCCCGATATCTTCCCCGGTGATTCGGTGAGTGTACATTACAAAATTAAAGAAGGCGATCGCGAACGCATCCAGGAGTTCAAGGGTGTCGTGCTTTACGTCCGCGGGCATGGTAATAACGCCAGTTTCACCGTGCGCCGTATTGCCAGCAATGGCATTGGTGTTGAACGTACTTTTCTCACCAATTCGCCCCGCATCGCCAAATTAGTTGTCGATCGCCACAACAAAGTCCGCCGCGCTCGTCTGTACTTCCTGCGTGAACGCACTGGTAAGAGCGCCCGCCTCAAGCAACGTTTCTAAGTCGATAGTTTCGGAGTCCCCTCCGCGCGAAAAAGCCTTGTCTGACTGGATGACTGATAAAATCAAACCAAACAGACAAGACTTTTTCATTTAATCGGAGACGTGATGAGAAAACCATTGATTGCTATTTCTGCCGCTCACCAGTCGCGTAAAGGCCGTGTGCCCGATTATGAGGCTAACGAGACGTATATTAAAGCAGTTTTATCAGCCGGCGGGCTGCCTGTTGTTCTGCCCACTAACATACCTGAGGCTGACTGGCTGCAATTGATTGATGCTTTTGGTGGTTTTTTGTATTGCGGGGGCGGTGACGTGAATCCCGAGCGCTATGGGGCGCAACTGCCGCCCAACAGCTATGGCATTCATGCCGAGCGAGACCACTTCGAGCTGGGAATGCTGCGGTTGATCTTGGAGGCAGACAAACCTTTGTTGTGCATCTGTCGTGGATTACAGGTTTTAAATGTCGGTTTGGGCGGCACGTTGATTGGCGATATCGCTGCCGAACTGCCTGAAGCAGACCGGCATGATTGGTACCCCAGTTTTGCGCGTGATAAATTAGTTCATACGGTCACAATCAAGCCTGGTTCAAAACTGGAAAGGATTACTGGCAGGGGATCGCTGCGCACGAACAGTCTGCACCACCAGGCAGTCAAAAAGGTTGGCGATGGACTGGTAGTGACTGCGAGAGCCGCTGATGGTGTGATCGAAGCGGCCGAACTACCGGACAAACGCTTCGTTATGGGCGTGCAGTGGCACCCTGAACACCTTCAGGACGATCCTGCCATGCGCTCTCTTTTTGAGAATTTTATCAAGGCTGCGCTGTGATCAGGCTCAATCAAGCTGAATTGACCATCCGCAGTGCGACGAAGGCTGACGCGGAGCAGCTGACCTCCTGGTGGAATGATGGCACCGTGATGGAGCACGCTGGATTTCCGAATGGTTTGGGCACAACCACTGAAGCGACCCGGCTTTTGATCGCTGAAAACCTGACTTCCCGTGGTCAGCGTTGCATTCTCGAAGTCAACCAAATTCCAATTGGTGAAATGTCTTACATGGTAGAGGGTCAAACGGCTGAAATTGGCATAAAGATTTGCGACCCGATATGGCAGAACAGGGGGCTTGGACCGCGTTATCTGACCATGCTGATTGGCTATTTGTTCGGCGCTGAATCTAAAGATTATGCTCTGCCTGTAGATAAAATAGCGCTCGACACCAATGCTAACAACCTGCGCGCCCGTCATGTTTATGAAAAACTCGGCTTTCGCAGAGATGCTTTGTCCGACCTGCGCTGGCAAGATCAACTGGGCAATTGGCAAATTGGCGTCGCCTACGAGCTTAAAAGATCAGATTGGGGAAATTTTTCCAAGAATTGCTCTGATTCAATGAGTCATGATCTTTAGATAGAACACTTGCATAACCAAACTTCGTTGAGGATAATATAAAAAATAAAAAGGAGCCGCATGCCCAAAAAATCTTCAGTAAAACCTACCGGGTGGTCACTTAAACAGCTTTTCGAAAGCTTTGACGACCCCAAAATTGATCAGACCTTTGCAGACTTGGCAAAAAAAGTCACACAGTTCGAGAGCTATCGCGATGAGCTAAGGTCTTCGCTTACCGCTGAACGTTTCCTTGAGATTATCAGAGAGCTTGAGACGATTGATCGCCAGATCATGCGCCTCTATGGCTTCGCGGAGCTTTCTTTCGCCGCTAATACCCAAGATCAAAAAGCCCAGACGGCGATGTCCCGCGTGCAGCAGTTTTACGCTGAAAAGTCAAACAAAACCATGTTCTTCGAACTTTGGTGGAAAGCTTTGGACGCGAGAAATGCTGAAAGACTGCTCAAGGCCAGCGGCGATTACCGCTATTGGCTCGAGCAGATGCGCAATTTTAAGCCTTATACCCTGACCGAAGCGGAAGAAAAAATCATCAATCTTAAGAATGTGACTGGTTCAACCGTACTTAACACACTGTATGACTCCATCACTAACCGTTATGTCTTTAAGCTGACTGTAGACGGCAAGGAAAAAGAGATGACGCGTGGTGAGATTATGACCTACGCGAGAGAGAATGACCCAGATTTGCGCGCGAAAGCCTATCAGGAACTCTATCGGGTTTATGGTCATGACGCGCCGATTCTTGGGCAGATCTATCAGGGACTTGTGCGCGACTGGCGCAACGAAAACCTCAACCTGCGCGGATTCAAGAATCCCATGGCTGTGCGCAACCGGATCAATGACCTGCCGGATGAGGTGATTAACACGCTTATCGAAGTAGCGCGCAAGAATATCGGCATCTTCCACCGCTTCTTTAAAGTAAAAGCCAAATTACTTGGCATGAAGAAGTTGCGCCGCTACGATATTTATGCTCCGGTTTCAAAATCGAATAAAAGATATGACTACGCGGATGCGATGAGGATGACCTTTGAAGCGTTTGAACGCTTTGATCCTAAGTTCGCTGAATTAGCCAAGCGTGTTTTTGCTGATCAGCATGTTGACAGTGAAGTGCGCAAGGGAAAGATGGGTGGCGCGTTCTGCGCGACCATTACGCCCGATTTCAGCCCCTGGGTGCTTTTGAATTATCAGGGTAAGGCTGATGATGTCTCAACTATGGCGCATGAACTTGGCCATGCGATCCATTCGCTGATGGCCGAGCATCATACCATGTACACTCAACATTCCGCCCTGCCGCTGGCAGAAACCGCTTCAACTTTTGGCGAAATGACTTTGACCGACCTGCTGCTCGAGCGCGAACCAGATGAGGCGGTCAGACGCGATATTTTGTTTAGGCAGGTAGATGACGCTTTCGCGACGATTATTCGTCAGATCTATTTCGCGATATTCGAACGCGACGCTCACGAACTGATTGCCAAAGACGCCTCTGTAGATGATCTGAATAAGGTTTATCTGGAAAATCTCAAAGAAGAATTTGGCAAGGCGGTAGAGGTTTCGGATGAATTCAAGTATGAGTGGGTGTCAATCCCGCACATTTATGGTACACCCTTCTATGTCTACGCCTACGCATTTGGTCAGCTGCTTGTGTTTGCGCTGTATAAGCGCTATCAGGAAGAAGGGGCGGGCTTTAAGCCGAAGTATATGCGCATTCTCTCCGCAGGCGGCTCGATCGCGCCGATTCCGCTGCTCAGCGAAGTTGGCATCGACATCACTACCGCCGCGTTCTGGCAGGGTGGTTTTGATTTAATTGATGGCATGGTCAAGAAACTTGAGAAGATGGGATAGTTGTCAATCTGATCAAAAGACCGCTGCATTTATCATTCTGCAGCGGTCTTTTTGATTCATGTGACCTTAGATTAGTTCTCTTCCGAGATAAGATCCAGTCCGTTTGTGTCGGTTTAAGGAAGCAAGGTATGTGCGCCTGCGATGATTGGCCAGTCCGTGGCGAGGGTGAAGGCCTCTACATATTCCACGCCTGCTGTTCCACAGGCGCCGGCATAGAATTTGTTTTCACCGACCAGGATATCAGAATAAAGCACGCCAAACGCATCCTTTGACCAGGGCCCATCTTGAGAGGCATGGCACTTAAACATCTTCATCTTAGTTTCGAAAGTGTCTGTGATGTCCACAAAATATTGTGGATTTGTTTTCATGCTTAAGCCACCATGTGCAGTGCAAGTAAAGAGCGGCGGCAAATGATCGATTACAGGATGCTCAGTTTCCATTAATTTTACAGTGGCAAGGACTCGCGCCTGAAAAGCAAGGTATCCACAAATGTCGTGATCCTGATTGTAATCACGGTATTTAGGAGGAGCGAAGATAACATCCGGGCGGGCGATACGAACAGCTTCAATGAAGGCCATTCGAGTTTCCCTGTTGTCAAACAGCATTTCATCTTCATAACCAAGCCAGATTAAATGTGCGCCGATCACATCCGCGGAAGCCTGAGCTTCTTTATGACGCAACGCGGCAATTTCAGCGCGGGACATTCCGTAAGAACCGATTTCCCCGTTTGTAGCGACACACATAAATACTTCATCACCCCGCTTGGCATACTTTGCCAGAGTTCCAGCCATGCGGAACTCAATATCGTCGGGATGCGCACCAAATGCCAATACTCTCATATTAAAACCTCCATTCAAAGTTGTGGAATTTATAAAAACTCAACCAGTTAATCGCCTAGTTGTCTTACTACAGTCATTATAAACGATAAAACAGTCTGGATCCTAAATTCACGACTTTTTCAGATGTTAAACCGCACTTCGATGATGTCTCCATCGGCCATTGGGTAATCTTTGCCTTCCACGCGCAGGCGGCCTTTATTGCGGGCTTCAGAGGTGCTGCCATATTTAATCATATCTTCATATGAGACAATTTCGGCGCGAATGAATCCCTTTTCAAGGTCGGTATGGATGACGCCGGCGGCCTCTTTGGCAGTACCGCCCCGGCGCAGCGTCCAGGCGTGCACTTCTTTCTCTCCGGCAGTGAAAAAGGTTTGTAACCCCAATAGATCGTAAGACATACGAATCAACCTCACCAGGCCAGTTTCAGTCATGCCAAATTCTTCCATGAACATGGTAGCGTCCTCTGGTTCGAGGGCGGCCAGATCCATTTCGAGTTTGGTGGGCATGCTGACCACGCCAGTGTGTGGGTGGGGGCTGGTGTAAACAAGCGGCTGTTGATCTTCGCCGATATTGAAGACAACAATCTGGGGCTTGCGGCTTAAAAAGCCGAAGCTGGCAACCACTTTATCCTCTTCGGGAGTAAATGTGTGATGACGCAGCGGTTGATCCTGCGACAGCATCGCCTGAAGGTTCTCAAAAATGTCAATTTCAGCTTGCGTAACCTCACGCGGGCGGGCTACGCCCCGGCGGTGTTCTTCGCGAAGCTTCTCGAGCCTGCGCTCAACCATGATCAGGTCGTTGAGAATGAACTCGCTATCCATCACCTGAAGGTCGCGCAAGGCGTCGATTGATCCTGCCTGATGAGGAACCGATGCGTTTTCGAAAACCCGAACCACATGCAACAAGCCGTCCATCTGAGCGATTTGGTTAATCAGTTGTCCGGGCAGGCCATCTTTGTTGGCGCTGCCGTCGAGGCCGGCGATATCAGCGTAGGAGACTTTTGTGCGCACGATTTTCTTTGGCGAATAAAGTCTGGCTAAGGCGTCAACCCGGTCATCCGGCACATCCACCACGGCCGTACGCACTTCCATGCGGCCGGATGACATGTCAGTAGGCACATCGGCCCTGGTAAGGGCTTTATACAGGGTAGTTTTGCCTGACTGGGGAAGACCGATGATTCCGAGTTGCATGCTGGCTCCGTTATATTTGATCGATTGGTATTATACCCCGCTGGGAAGGGCTCAACGAGACTTCTCCGTGGGAGAAGCTGGCGAGCAAAGCGAGAGCGAAAAGGGTGTTTCTGTGAATTTATTGAATTCGCGTTATTGTTGGGTTGATTAGGAGTGAGCTTAATGCGATATTGACGGCCAATTTCCAGCCAGCATAGTATTTTTTGCTTATTCGTCTCTGTTTCCCATTCATAAGCAATGTTTAGATCCGCAAACAGTGGTAAATCCAATCCAAAAAGCACACCTCATTTTGCAGGCTTTACTGAACAGTAAGTTACGATTGCCGTGAGAAGAATCACAAGAACTCACAAAAAACTCCCAATTGTTTGTCTCCCATGTTTGTCCTCACATGTTTGTCTCTCAATTGTCTTGACCAACGGAAGCGATGTGGTAAGATTCTTTTCTTCTCGTTTCACTCGCCGGAGTGGCGGAACAGGCAGACGCGCACGACTCAAAATCGTGTACCGAAAGGTATGTGGGTTCGATTCCCACCTTCGGCACTTCAACCCCAACATTGGGGTTGTTTTTTTTATTCCTTATTCGCCGCCAATATTGTCTTAAAAATATGATATAGTAATTATATTATTAGGCGATTGTCCAGCAGATGTGGTGGCGAACCCAGGGGATCGCCGCGAGAAGGATCGTCAGTGATATAAGGAGCAGATCAGTGGCGATCCTTTTATTTTGCCTCCTCAAAGAACACCACGCTCACGCCATCCCCACCGTCTTTTTCACCACCGACTTCCCAGCGCTTGACATGGGACGATTCTTTGATCACCCGCCGGATGGCCTGGCGTAAAGCGCCGGTGCCTTTGCCGTGGATAACGCGGCCAAAGGGAATGCCTGAAAGATAACCTTGTTCAAGGTAATCATTGATTTTGTCTAACGCGTCTTCAACGCGCATTCCTCTCAGGTCTAACTCCAGTCCTGGTGAGGCAACCGCTGGCAGCGAAATTTTTCCCGCGGGGGCTTTTTTGACCTCAGCGGGGAGCTCGATGGAATCCATAGCGGCGCGTTTGCGCTCAACCTCATAAGAGGTGAGCCTCAAGCGGAGGACGCCAACTTGGACTTCAATAGTTTCCCCTTCGATATCGGTGACGACCCCTTCAGTTTTGAGCTTGCGAACCAAAACTTTTTCGCCTATACGCAGAGGCGTTGCTTCCCCTTTGGGTCTGGGCGATTTGACGCGCTTTTTCCTGCGGGTTTGCTCCTGTTTCGTCTCGATTTCCTCAACGTGTTCTTCAAGGTCAACAATTTTTTCGCGTGGCTCTTTGAGGCGAGCCATCTCGCGTCTTAAGCTGGCTAACTCGTCTTTGAGAACTTCAAGCTCATTTTGTGCCTGTTCCTGGGCTTTTTCGAGCAGGCGTTCGTGTTCAATCTCATACTGCTCGATGCGGGCGTTCAGTTTGTCGCGCGCATCTTCGGCTTCCTGACGGGCCTGATCAGCGAGCTCAAAATTTTGACGGGCGAGGTCGCGCTGCCGGTGGATTTCGTCCAAAAGATCTTCTGCGTCCAATTCTGTGGGGTCGAGCTCCTGTCGGGCTGCTTCGATGATTTCGGCTTTCAAACCAAGCCTTTCAGCGATGGCTAAAGCGTTTGAGCGGCCCGGAAGCCCGATAATCAGGTTATAGGTTGGCCGTAAGGTCTCGAGATCAAATTCAAGACTGGCATTGATCGCGCCTCTGGTGGTATGAGCATAGGTTTTAAGCTCAGGGTAATGTGTGGCAACAATGCAGGTGACGCGGCGGCAGATTAAATCGTTTAAGACAGCCCGGGCGAGCGCGCTGCCTTCCTGAGGATCAGTGCCTGAGCCCAATTCGTCAAGCAGCACCAACGAACGGTAATCAGCGCGTTTAAGAATGCGCACCAGTTGAGTGATGTGGCCTGAAAAAGTGGACAGCGACTGTTCAATGGATTGTTCATCGCCAATATCCGCGAAGACATCGCGAAAAACTGACAGCCGTGAGCCGGAGCGAGCAGGAATCTGCAAACCCGATTGCGCCATCAGCACCATCAAACCGACCGTTTTAAGCGTGACGGTTTTGCCGCCAGTATTGGGGCCAGTGAGCACAACCGCGAAGGTTTCCGGGTCGAGCTCAACATCGATCGGTATGGTTTTGGACTGATCGAGAAGGGGATGGCGGGCGCGAATCAGCCGAATCTGACTACCGGGATGGTGTTCGGGAGGGCGGAGATCAAAAGGCACCAGCTCAGGCTCAGACGCGCGCAGGTCTTCAGCGTAGCGCGCCTTGGCTAATGCCAGGTCCAGTTCAACCATAGCTTCACTGGTCGCGTTGAGGCTTTGGGCGTTATCGGCGACGCGCTCACTGAGGCTGCGCAATACTCTAATGATTTCATCGCGCTCAGCGAGCTCAAGCTCGCGATATTTATTGTTCCAGTCAACTACAGTGATCGGCTCAATGAAAATGGTCGCGCCAGAAGCGGACTGGTCATGTACCAATCCTTTGAGCTGTCCTTTGAATTCAGCGCGCAGGGGCAAGACATAGCGTCCTCCGCGTTGGGTGATGAGAGTCTCCTGCAGCATGCGCGAGCTGCGCGGGTCGGTCAGATAGCGCGAGAGGCGTTCCATCAGCCGTCCGTGGGTCACTTTTTGTTCTGAACGGATGCGCGTGAGGGCTTCGGATGCTGAATCGAGCACTTCGCCGTGGTCGTTGATCGTGCGGCTGATCAGGTCAACCAGCCCAAGTCCGTCACTCAGACCTTTGGCGGCGCTGAAGAGCGCTGGCGCCTCTTGCTGATGGTCAAGCAGAACCCGCCGGGCATCGCGCGAGAGGATAAGCGTATTGCGCACATTCAGCAGCTCGGCCGCTTCGAGCACAACGCCATGCAGCGCGCGATCGGTGAGCGGCCGCAGGTCAACCGCGCCGTTGAAAGAAATGTCGCCAACAAGGTTGAGCATGTGGCGCGCTTCGCGGGTCAGATTTTGCAGCATAAGCGCCTTTTCGAGGTTGCTGGTCGGGCGCAAAACGGAGGCCTGTTCAGCGGAAGCGCTGAAGCTGGCAAAAGCGGTCAGTTTTGTCAGGACTTTGTGATATTCGAGCAATATGAGGCTCTTTGGATTCATAGCTGAATCTTATCACGCGCTAAGCGTGTGCGGGGCGTTTGGCGAGGTAAAGATCGCAGGTTTGATCGAGCCACACCCCCTTGTATGACTCAAGGGAGTCGAGGATTTCAGATTTCAGTGCTGCTTTTTGTTCGGGCGGGAGTATCAGAAAGCGCGAAGTTGTCGCTAAAAAGTTCAGAAAATCACACGGCCTGAGAAAGTGATCAGCTTTAAAAACCTCACAAGCAACGTCGACAAAGCCACGTTTGACCAGGCTGTTTTGTTTGCGCTGATATCGTTCAGGATCGTTGGGGGCTTCGGTCATTTTGAATTCATGTCGAGCAAAGATTGTCTGAAGAGCCTGATGGGATGGATCAATCGGGCGATTGACCGAAAAGCTTGCCCAGAAAAGCGCCAGGGTGCTTTTAGGCTTGAGCAGGTGAAACGCTTTTTGATAAGCAGTCTGTTTTGGCAACCAGTGAAAAGCGCTGGCGGAATAGATCAGGTCATAACACCTGTCTTGAGCGTCGAATTCTTCAAAGCCAGATTGGCTAACCTGCAGATTGGGCAGGTGACCCAATTTCGCCCGCAGCTGATCAGCCAGACCGATGCCTGGCTCCAGCGCGTGCACATGACATCCGCGGATAAGAAAAGCTTGTGTTGCCTGTCCGGCGCCTGCGCCAATCTCAAGACAACGCGCAGGATTCGACAGCCGGGCATAGCGGAAAATGGCTTCAAAAAGCTCAGGCGGGTAGCCAGGACGGTGACAGCGATAGCCGTCCGGGTTCGCGTCGAATGACCTGGCAAGTAATTGATTTGGTAAGCTCATCGGCTAAACCACCCTGAAAACAGTGACGTAATAATCTTCCTCAGGAAAGTCGCCCAATGACAGAAACCCTGACTCGGCATAAAACTGTTTCAGCTTGGTATTGTCGCCCAGCAGTCGAGATAGAGCGTCTTGCCAAGCGCTTTGACACGATCGATGAGGAGTTTTAGCGCTTGCTTGCCCAGATTTTGATTTTGGAAATCGGGCAGGACAGCCAGTTGACTGAGATATAAGTTGCCAGGATGAGCGGCTTCGATAGCCGGGTTGCCACTGGAAGGGCTGAGTTTGGCTGCTGCTACCACCTGTTCCTGGAAGGTGAACACGACTTGCTCCCCATTTTCGATGGCGCTTTGAACCGCCTGAACATCACAGGGATAACGCCACTGCGGGATGCCCTTGGTCAATAGTTTAAGCGTTGCCTGATTGAGCAGGTCAGCAATAAGGCCAGCTTCGTGAGAACGAGCTGGCCTTAAACGAATGTCCAGCGGTGTCATTCCGGCATGGCATCAGGTGAAGACTTGGCGTTGAGCCTCTGCGCCAATGAAGGCAGGAAGGGCAAGACCAAGGCTAACAATACCGCGAATGCGACGAAAGTCAGGTTAAAGCCGATGGCGTCGGCAGCCGCGCCGCCTAATCCGAGCCCAATGCCTTGTCCGACATTTGTGAAGGCCATCAGAATGGCAAACATCGAGGCGGCAATACGCGGGTCAACGAAGCGCATGCACAGCGCGAAGGTAATCGTCTGCGCCGCGCCGTAGGCGATGCCGTAGATGATCACAATGGCAATTGCCAACGGCAGCGCTAAGCCCGGCTTAATCAACAAAGCAATCGCTAACAGGGCGACCGCGACCATGCCAAGCATGGTCAGCGTGGCGCGAATGTCTTTGTCGTTGCTTTTCAGCCAGGCGCCGACGATGCTGCCTGCGACGACACCGATTCCCCACAGCGAGGTGATATAGCCTGCCTGCGAAAGCGAGATCCCCAATGCTTCCTCAAGGAAGGGATTGATAAGCTGGTTGGCGCCGACGATTACCATAAAGATAATCAGACCGACCAGTCCCACCGCAATCACAGGCCACTGCTTGAAGGCGCCAAAAGCTTTCCAGTCAAAACGTTTCTCAGCTGGGCGCTCGTTTTCTTTGAGGCCAAAGACCAAAGGCAAAGGCAACAGTGTCAACACTGCCAGAACCCAGAAAACTGAATCCCAGGAGACTTTTTCGGCCAGCAAGCCCACCGCTGAAGCGGCGACGATGGTGCCGATGGCGCGGCCACCGACCATGAAACCCTGAATATTGCCCTGCTCTGCTGGGGGTGTGGTGTCGAGGGCGAGGCCGTCGGTGCAGGTGTCATAGAGCGCCATGCCAAGCTGGAGGAGGAAAGCCAGCGCCACAAAACCCCAATAATTCGTTTTTGGGTTGATGGCAGGAACAGCCAAAAGGCAGGCAAGCTGAACAGCCAAACCGATCAGAATGTAGGGTGCGCGATGGCCGCGCCCAAACAGGTTGACGCGATCTGAGAGCATGCCTAAGAAGATCTTAATAATGAACGGGATCAGCGCGATGGCGCCGAATACGCCCACGTCAGTCATGGTCAGTCCGCGGCTGATCAGATAAAGCGCGTTTAGCGAGGCGAAATAGCCGAGGATTGTGCCCTGGGTGAAATAGAGTGAGGCGAAAAGCAGGTTGCGGGTGAGTTTGTTAGGATACATGGCTTCTCCGATGGGTGAGGTGAGCTTTTCTAAAGTATACCTGAGGAGCGTGGAGAATAGGATGGATTTTCTGTAGGTTTATCGCTGTTTTGCCCTGAAACGCAAGAGGGCGGCATGCGCTTGTGGTTGATAGAATCTTTCTATTGAGCGAACAATCAGGCAAACAAGCGGAACTAACCGTCGCAAAGACTTTACCGCGAAAGCCGCAGGTAACGGTAAAATTAGACTATGATTATTATCCATAACACTTCCCAGGTTATTCCTCTCACTGCCAATCCTCAGCGTGGTTCAGCGCTCGGCACGCTCAATGCCATTGAGCATGGCGCGGTCGCGATAGAAGACGGCAAAATCATTGAAGTTGGCGCAGCCGCTGTTTTGTTAGAGCGTTATCCGCAGGCCGAAAAGCTGGATGCGCAGGGTGGTGCGGTTCTGCCCGGCTTTGTCGACCCTCACACTCATTTAGTCTGGGCAGGCAACCGCGCGGCTGAGTTTGAAATGCGCCTGCAGGGCAAGACTTATATGGAAATCATGGCCGCGGGCGGAGGCATTGCCTCGACTGTTTCCGAAACTCGCCGCGTCAGTCTGGATGAACTGATCGCGCAGTCTCACCAACGCGCTTTGGCGGCTTTTGGGCATGGTTCCACTACCATCGAAGCGAAAACTGGCTATGGGCTTGATCTTGACACTGAATTTAAGCAGCTTGAGGCCATCTTCGAAATGAACAGGCTGGGGCCATATGAACTGGTGCCGACCTATATGGGCGCGCACGCCATCCCAACGGAATTTAAAGGCGACACAGCTGGATTTGTTGATTTTCTAGTTGAAACCGCTTTGCCTGAAGTGAAGAACTGGTGGCTGGTGAAGGCCGAGGGTCAAGCCCTGCCTTTTGTCGATGTGTTCTGTGAGCAGGGCGTGTTTGACATCGATCAGACACGGCGCATTCTTTGTGAGGCGCGCGAGCTGGGTTTTGCGCTTAAATTGCACGCGGATGAATTCGTCAACCTTGGCGGCGCGGCGCTTGCCGCCGAACTCGGAGCGACCTCCGCGGATCATCTGGTTAAGACCAGCCTGGACGACATTCGCGCCATGGCTGACAGTGAAACAGTGGCGGTTTCGCTGCCCGGCACACCCTTCAGCCTGGCTCAGTCTGAATATACCCCCGCCAAACAAATTATTGCCGCGGATGGCTATCTGGCGCTGGCAACTGACCTGAACCCGGGCACGACCTGGAACGAGTCGATGCAAATGATTCAAGCGCTTGCCTGCCGTTATATGAAGCTGACTCCCGCTCAGGCTTTGTCAGCTGCGACGATAAACTCCGCGAAAGCTGTTAGTCGAGAGGCTCAAATTGGCTCATTGACTTCTGGTAAACAAGCAGACCTGTTGATTCTTTCCACTCCGGATTACCGGGATCTGTCCTATCGCTATGGCGCTAACCTGGTCAGAACGGTGATTAAGCGCGGTCAGGTCTGGTAAAGCGCGAAAACTGCTGATCTTGATATGCAGTTCATATTCTGGCGCTTCATCGCTGAGATGTCATCACAATGGCGGAAGAGAGTCAAGACTTAAAAAGATTCGGCATGGTGAATTTTAAAGCGAACAGCAGGTTCATAGGGTAAATCCCCGCAGGAGCGAAATGGGGGGAGATGTTGGCTCAGTTGAACTTATCTGAACTCAACAAAAACACCCTGTAGCTCGCAGCTTCCCCCATGGGAGAAACCATGTTGAGCCCTCCCAATCCAGGGTAAGTTGAGGGTAAAATCAGTGAGTCATAATCCTGATGTGAGCCAGACAATGAGTTGAAAAAACAGGCGCTATCCTTGAATCAGCGCCGAGTTCTCGCCATACAGCCGCGTTGGCTCAGAGTCAGCTATAATTCAGAAAAACAGAGAGGGCTGAAATGAACCTGATTACTCTATTGTTTGGTGAACCCGCGATTCGGACATTGGATTCGATGCGCAAAGCAGAGGTGAAAAGCCTGATTGAGAAGCTCGTACGCATTGGCCAGACAGATGATTTCCTTTCATTGGCGCCTGGCGGCCCGTTTAATATGCAGATGCACCATCGTGAAGCCCGTGAAATTGGTCAGCGTGTCAATGAGATTGGCGGGCTGCCGCTGATGGAAGCGGTGCGTAATACAATCAAGCGCAGGCTAAAAGCTGTCATGGCCGAACATCTTGACCATGCCTGGAAGGGAATTGGCGACTGGAAGCCCTGACGTTAGCGCCCGCAAACCCCGATGATATAATGAAAACAACCATTCTCAATAACGAGGTGCATTAATGAGCTGTTGCTGTGCAAAAAGAAAACTAATCACGAGTGATAAAACGCCACAGGCGATCGGACCCTATTCGATTGGTGTCTCAGTCGGACATCTGGTTTATACCTCAGGCCAACTCGGCATTGATGTGGCCACAGGCAATTTGGTCGAGGGTGGCATTGAGGCGCAGACCCGTCAGGCGCTCGAGCACCTCAAATCTGTGCTCGAAGCGGCCGGCACTGGGCTGGACAAGGTGATTAAAACCACAGTTTTTCTTAAGGATATCGCGGAATTTGGCGCGATGAACGCGGTCTATGCTGAATATTTCACGTCCGAACAGCCCGCGCGCTCTGCCTTCCAGGTGGCGGCTCTGCCCAAAGGAGCCGCGGTTGAGATCGAGGCGGTTGCCGTTATACCGTGCGACTGCGAAAAAGACGATCACGACTGCGACTGCGAGAAGGAAGATTGCTGTCACTAAGCTGACGCTATAGTTTCATGCTCCCGCGCGTTTCAGTTATCGTTCCTTGCCTGAACGAGGAAAAAACCATTCAGCTGCTTCTGAATGCGCTCCTTAATCAGACCTACCCACTCAATCTGCTTGAAGTGGTTATTGCGGATGGGCTTTCGGAGGATCGCACTCGTGATGTAATCTGCGAGTTTCAAACTTCTCATCCGGAGCTGTCGATTAACGTCATCGACAACCCCAAAAGACATATTCCAGGCGGGCTTAATCTGGCGATTCAAGCCGCCGCTGGAGAATATATTGTTAGGTTAGATGCCCATTCTATTCCCCAGCCCGATTATATCGCCCGTTGTATCGAGGCGCATCAGCAGGGATTGGCCGAGAATGTCGGCGGGGTGTGGGAAATTCGTCCGCAGAATGATACGATGATTGCCAGGGCAATCGCCTCAGCGGCGGCTCATCCGCTGGGAGTCGGAGACGCCAAATATCGCTACAGCGACAACGCTGAATATGTCGATACGGTTCCTTTCGGGTCATTCAAAAAGGCTTATCTGACTGGGATGGGGGCTTTTGATGAAAGCCTGCTGACCAATGAGGATTATGAACTGAACACCCGCATCCGGCAAAATGGCGGACGAATCTGGCTTGACCCATTAATCCGCACGGTATACTTCGCCCGCCAAAACCTGGGAGATCTGGCCAGACAATACTGGCGCTATGGGTTCTGGAAAGCCGAAATGATCAGGCGCTATCCACGGACCCTGCGGCCTCGTCAGGCCTTGCCGCCGATTTTCGTCGCCGGTTTGGCAGCGCTGCTGCTCCTGGGTTTGGTGTTTAGACCAGCCCTGATGTTATTAGAATTATTTTCTGGTATTTACCTGATCGTGCTGCTCGCCGTTGGCATACAGATTGCAATAAAAAAGAAAGATATTTCGATGATTGTCGGTGTTCCACTGGCCATTGCCACGATGCAATTAGTCTGGGGAGCAGGTTTCATCGTGGGGATGATAACCCGACAAAATGAAAAGAAGCCGGAGAAAGCATGACAACGAATGTCCCAACCCAGCGGTGGCGATTAGTCCCTTCGGAGCAGCGGTTTATATTGGTCCTTGGTGATTTGATCGCCGCGATTCTTGCTTTGGCGCTTGCGCTGTATGTCTGGTCTGTGGTTGACCCAAGCAGTGAATTCACGGTCTCGTTTTTACGCCATCGCATTCCGACCTGGTTCTTCTTTCTGCCTTTTTTGTGGATCATATTGTTGGTTGACTCGTATGACCTGCGCAAAGCCAGCAAGTTTAAAAATTCCCTGCGCAGTGTGGCAGTCGCCACTGCTGTGGCGGCCATTGCCTATCTGATTGTCTACTTCACTGTGACATCAACAACACTGCCTCGTCTGGCTGTCGGTTTTTTTGTAGCTTTTGTGGCGGTGCTGACGCTTTTAGCCCGATCTATTTACATCAAGATGTTCACCATGGCCAGCAACCAGCGCCGTGTGCTGATCGTAGGTGCGGGGAAAGCTGGAACTGCTTTAGCGGAGGTCGTCGGAGAGATAGACCCCAAACCTTTCAACCTGTTGGGCTTGATTGACGATGATCCGGGCAAGCTGGGGACTTCCATAGCTGGATATACGATTGTTGGCAATCACACAAGTATCCCTGGTCTGATCAAACAACAGGGGGTAACCGACATGATCCTGGCGATCACCAATCGGATGAACCACGGCATGTTTCAAACCATCCTGCTTGCTCAGGAAAACGGAATAAATCTTTCGACGATGGCTGAAACCTATGAAAGCCTGACCAGTCGCGTTCCAATCAACTTACTCGAATCTGATTGGGTCATCCGCTCATTCCTCGATCGCCCGCCGACAACCGGCTTTTATAAATTATTCAAACGTCTGGTGGACATTACTGTGTCGCTGATTGGCACCTTCGGATTGGTCTTGTTGTATCCATTTATCGCGCTGCTGATTACAATTGACTCGAGAGGGCCAGTGATTCATCGTCAGGAACGTCTTGGGCTTGGTGGAAACTCCTACACAATCTACAAATTCCGTACCATGAAAGATAGCGCCGACATGGAAAAAGAAGCCTTGGTCACCGCAGTCAATGATCGGCGTATTACTCGCATCGGACGTTTCCTGCGCAAATCCCACCTTGACGAACTGCCCCAGCTGATCAACGTTTTGCGCGGAGAAATGAGTTTAGTAGGTCCAAGGTCCGAACGTAATGAGTTGGTGATTGTCTTTCAGAATACTATTCCCTTCTACCGGGCGCGTATGCTGGTCAAACCAGGCATCACCGGCTGGGCGCAAATTCATCAGCCATACGCTGAGACTGTTGAAGAAACAGCAGTCAAGCTCGAATATGACCTCTACTACATTAAACATGCCAACCTGGTTATGGATATTGTCATCCTGCTGCGCACCTTTGGCTCGGTATTTGGTTTTAAGGGGCGCTGATTCGCATGTTTCACCTGATCGACATTCGCGGGTCTGAAGAGGCGCTGCCGTGATGGGTTCATCCGCGCATTTGCTTCAATCGCCTGAGTGGGGTGAGTTTAAATCCCGATTTGGTTGGCGAGCCCATTTAGTTACAGCATCAGATTGTTGGGCCCAGGTGCTTTTTCGAAAAGTTGCCCTGGGGTATACGGTGGCGTACATACCTAAGGGCCCGGTCGGATCTGGCTGGGACAGGCTGTGGCCAGCTGTGGATGCGCTTTGCCGTCAAAACAGAGCGGTTTTCCTGCAGGTCGAGCCGGATTTTTTTGAGCCGGCGCCGGCTGAGATTGATCTGCGCTGGTTCAATGATTTTGTGATTGAGCCGCATACCATCCAACCTCGTCGGACTGTCTTAGTCGACTTAAGAGCGGATGAAGCCGACCTGCTGGCGGCCATGAAGCAGAAGACCCGCTACAATATTCGTTTGGCTGAGAAAAAAGGCGTCAGAGTCAGCCAGTCAAACGACCTTGAAGCTTTTTATGCGCTCACCCAAATCACAGGCGCTCGTGACCGTTTCGCGGTGCATAGTTTTGCCTACTATAAAACGGTTTTTGATCTCTTTGCGCCAAAAGGCCAGTGCTTCCTGCTTGTGGCCGTGCATGATGATAAGCCCCTGGCCGCCCTGATGTTATTTGTATTGGACGAACGCGCCTGGTATTTCTATGGCGCTTCAGATGACGAGAGCCGTAATCTGATGCCCACCTATCTGCTGCAGTGGGAAGCCATGAAACTGGCGAAAGCTAAAGGCGCGGTCAGTTATGACTTGTGGGGCGTGCCGGATGAAGACGAAGAAGTGCTCGAGAGGGAGTTCATGAACCGCTCAGACGGTTTATGGGGTGTTTACCGCTTCAAGCGCGGCTTCGGAGGCGAGATAAAGCGCAGCGCCCCAGCTTATATCAAAGTTTATAACCGGTGGCTGTATCAGCTTTATCTCTGGATGCGTCGCGGCAAGGCGGATGGCGATGCGGCCGGTTGAAGTCTGCGGTGCGGACACCTGGAATCAGATTCTGTTAAACCTGCCCGAACCGCATATTTTACAGACCTGGCAGTGGGGACAATCCAAAATCCAGAACGGTTGGCTGCCCAAGTTTTTTGTCTGGCGAGATGGTGAAAGCGCGGTTATGGCAGCGGCGATGATTCTCGAGCGTGAACTGCGAACTCCCTTTGGGCTCGGCTTCAGGGTTTTGTATTGTCCGAAAGGGCCGGCGATGTTGTGGACCAACAAAACATTGCTTTCAAACGTGCTGACCGACCTCGAAAACTATGCCCAGAAGCAAAAAGCGATTTTTTTGAAGATTGATCCCGACGTGCTTTTAGGCACAGGGACTTCCGCAGAAGACGCCGAAAGCCAAAACCCTGAGGGCTCAGCGATCAGAGAGATGCTGATCGAACGCGGTTGGCGCTTTTCAAGCGACCAGATCCAATTTCGTAATACTGTCGTCATCGACCTCAAACAAACCGAGCCTGAGCTTTTAGCGAGGATGAAGCAGAAAACCCGCTACAACATCCGCTTAGCAGAGCGCAAAGGGGTTACCGTGCGCGAGGGCGGAGTGGATGACCTGCAGATGCTTTACCAGATGTATGCGGTGACCGCGGTGCGCGACGGCTTCGTCATCCGCCATAAAGAGTATTACATTGCCCTCTGGAGGAGCTTTTTTGAAGCGGGCATGGCGCGGTTTTTGATTGCTGAATATGAGCAAAAACCGATCGCCGCGGTAGTCCTTTTCCATTTCGCGGGCGTCATGCGCTATATGTTTGGTATGTCGCTCGAGGTTCAGCGTGATCTAATGCCTAACTACCTGTTGCAGTGGGAAGCCATGCGTCTGGGGCAATCTCTCGGCTGCCACAGCTATGACATGTGGGGAGCGCCGGATGTTTTTGATCAGAGCGATTCTATGTGGGGCGTATATCGCTTCAAAGAAGGCTTCAACGGTACAACCGTCAGGCATATCGGTGCCTGGGACTACATCGCGAGACCCATCTTTTACAAGTTTTATACTAAAACATTGCCTCGGGTATTAGACTTAATGCGCTTTCGTGGAAAAAAAGAAAACAGAAAGCAGGCCTACTGATGATAAACCGTGTTCAACTTGCCAATCTTCCTACACCCATCGAACCTATGCCTAACCTGACCCGCTTGCTGGGGGGGCCAGAACTTTTCATAAAACGCGATGACCTCACCGGCTTGGGCATCGGCGGCAATAAAACGCGCAAGATTGAATATTTAGCGGGCGACGCGCTGGCGCAGGACGCAGATACGCTGGTGACTGCGGGGGCTGTTCAGTCGAACCACTGCCGTCAGGTGGCCGCCGCGGCGGCCAAACTGGGTCTGCGCTGCGAGCTGGTGTTAACTGGTGAGAAGCCCGAACACGCCCAGGGCAATCTGCTGCTTGATTTTTTGTCTGATGCGAAGGTTCATTTCGTAAGCTCGCGTGAGACGCGTGAGTCCACATTGGAAGCGGTTGTCGCCGCCCTCAGCCAACAGGGACGAAAACCCTATCTGATTCCATATGGGGGTTCCAACGCGATCGGTGTGATGGGGTATGCCAACGCGATGCATGAATTACAGCAGCAGGGTTTCAACCCCGATTGGATCGTCTTCGCCACCTCCTCAGGCGGCACTCAAGCTGGTTTGGTGTTAGGCGCGCATGAAACGAACTTCACAGGCAAAATCTTGGGTATTCGTGTCGATCTGATCCCTCAGGATTTTTCAAGCGTCTTGACCAACCTCGTGAATGGAGGGGCGGTTTTATGTCATAGCCGATGGCGTGTCGACCCGGCGTCTTTTCTTTATAGTTCAGACTATAACCATGCCGGCTATGGCGTTTTACAGCCGTCAGATATTGAAGGCGTCAGATTATTCGCACGTTATGAAGGGGTGACACTTGACCCTGTTTATACTGGCCGCGCCGCGGGTGGGCTGATTGACCTGATCCGCAAAGGTTTCTTTAAGCCCAATGAAAAAGTGCTCTTTTGGCATACCGGCGGGGCTCCCGCCTTGTTCGCGGAACCTTATCAGACTGCCCTGTTGGCCTGACACTGCTTTTTATCCCTGCTATAATGCCAGGAAGGTAGGCCGATGAACATTGATCTTCGCTCAACAATCCTAATGTTTGGCATCATCGCCATAGCAATGGTGATGTGGATGATTTCAAGCGCTGTTCGGGCGATCAAGAGCGGTCGCCGTCTGCCATTTTTCTTTAAAAAACGTCAGCAGTACGAACGGGCAATATTACTGTTCATTGGTGCGACATTGGTTGGGTTTTTAGCCTTCGCGAATTTTCGCTGGGGAGAACAAATCGCTTACCAATACTTCCCGCCCTCGCTGACTCCTTCAATGACCTACACAATCACGCTGACTCCAACGATCACCCTGACTCCAACCATTACGCTGACCCCGACGATCACGAACACGCCGTCCATTACTGATACACCGGCTATACCGCAGTTCATCGTTACACAATTCGACTCGTTAATTACCCCCAACCCCAATCGCGTCTTCAGCCCGATCAATTTCTCTACCGAAGTCAGGGAGTATCAGTGTGTTGAACCGCAGATCGAATTTGAGAATCCGCTTAAAAACGTCAGCGCTTGTTTCAGTTATAACAATATGGACAATGGGGTTCAGTGGAGCGAGTTTTGGTATCGTGATGGTGAATTATTAAAGTCAAATGCAGGCAAATGGGAAGGCGGCACAGGCGGTTATGGAGTCGCCATACTTGAAATGCCCATCGCCGACTGGAAGCCGGGCTTATATTCGGTGCAATTTTTTGTAGGGCAGGAATGGCAGGATAGCGGCTATTTCAGGGTGCTTGGCAACCCGCCGACGAATACACCCACCATCACACCGACGCTGACGGTCACGCCGACACCGACTAAAACTATTACGCCCACACCAACCGCGACCCACACACCTGTCCCCACTCGCATGCCCATTCTAAGCCGAACGCCTTAACAAATAAATTAGCCCGCGGCAAACACCTGATTGCTCTGCGTTGCAGGGCAATTTTTATCTCTCGCTCAGAACTTTTGTGCGTAGTTAGGACATTAGCTGAACAAAAGCTTACCTTTCAGCTTTGTCCAATAAAGATTCGCGTTTGCTCAGAGATTTTGATTTCAGCAGTCACTTTACAGAAACCCATCACATTGAACGAAGCTTCGCCAGGGAGAAGCTGGCAATCGCGGCGAGACTGAAGAGAGGTTTGATGGGTTTTTACTAAATTCGCATTGGTTGGGATGTCTTGGATTACGCCTTGGGAGGTGTTTGACTGATGAATTTTTCTCAGAGGCACCCCTTAACTTAATGGAACAACAGCTCGCTAAATTCAGCGATATTGAACAGCTTAGATGGTTAACTATCTAGCAACCTGCAGCAATAGAAACTTTCGAATCTATCGGGTCGGTAATGAAATCTAAATGTAAAGACGGCTCTTAGGATGGACGAGGGGAAGGTTTGACAGTTTGAGGTTTAATCATTAAACTTCTTTTATTCAATCTACACCAGAGGAGCTATTATGTCTGCCCAGAAACCCCAGATTGTGATGCGATCAGGCCCAATACCTGGGTCAACTTATTTTATCGAAAAAGACGAAACGGTGCTTGGGCGAGATTTATCGAATGATATTGCCGTACCGGATCCGGAGATTTCAAGACGCCACGCGCGCTTCATCAAACGGCCAGAGGGAGTCTACGTGGAAGACCTTGGCTCAACCAACGGCACGTTCGTCAATGGCGCGCGCATTGCGGCGCCGCAGCTGTTAAAAAATGGCGATCTGATCACCCTGGCGGAAAGCACAGTTGTGAGCTTTGAACTGCCGATAGTTGCTCAGCAGGCGCACGCGCCGATGAACGTCCCCGCCCCAATGTACGACAGCGGAGCGCAAGCCCAGCCAACATCGGCCGGACCGGTTTATGCGCCGGTTGAGGCGCCGATCCCCTCAGCGCCGCTGGCGCCAGAGCCACGATTTGTCGCGGAAAAGAAGCCAATGGGGTGGTGTTCGATCATTTTGATTGTGCTTTTGGTGTCTCTGATTATCATCGCGCTGGTGCTGACTTTCATGCCGACATCGTGGTGGTGCTTGCTGAGTTTTGATCAGCTGCCGGGTTGCCCATTGAGATGATACCGGAGGCCCGGAAAAAACTTACTTCCAAATCGTTATATTGGATAATTTGCGCTATCGAAGCTGTCCTGGTCGCCTTCGGCTACTTCTTTGCAACTATTCCACCAGATTCTTATCAAAAAACAACCATGCTATTGAGAATAGCTTGTGTGTTCGCTTTTCTCTTCATAGGTTTGATTTTTCTCCTTCTTGCCAGAATAACAATGCTTCGAAACTATGAAACTCTGCCAGTCTTCGATTGGTTGCGTCGAAAGCGGTGGGAGGTTGTGACTGTCTCGTCAGGCGGCTTGAGCCTGTTGATTATCCTGTTGAGCCGCACTCAACCAGCAGGCGGGTCTGACAGTTTAAATGAATGTATGGCTTGGATGGGGGTTCTTTTTTTTAGTCTGCTATTAACTTTTCTAGTATTTGACTTACGAAGCAGACTTCTAACTGACGAAAAGAACGAAGACAAATTCTTAATCGGAACGCTAATCACATTTTCGATTTTGTGGATTTTTGTTTCCATGACACGCATTGGTTTACAGGTGGACGATCGTTATTGGAATGTTGCCGGCGTGCCGATGATGTTTGTTTCGCTGGCGGCTATCTTAAGTGCCATCATTTTTCTTTACAATACTATGAGAAAAATGCTTGAAAGATGGCATTGGAAAATTGACGCAAAACTTCTTGTTTTATTGGAAGTCGGGCTCGTGTTGATCATTTGGTTAGGTGCTGCCCTGTTATGGATGAAAACGCCTTATTCAAACAGCTATTTTCTGTATGGCCCCTTTCCACCGGACGGTCATTTCTTGCCAAAAAGCGATGCCCGATTGATGGACTTGGGGGGACAATATCTGATTATCGGCGGCAAACTCGAGACGCCTTATTTAACCGAGAAGCCGTTTTACGCACTTTTTCTGGGGTTGCTGCATTATTTTTTTGGCCAGTCATATCAGGTAGTCACCAATGTTCAGATTTTGTTTCTGGCTTTCATTCCGGTATTGATCTATTACCTTGGAAAAAGATTCGCGGGCGTGTCCTTTGGGATCGGCTTGGCGCTTTACGCAATCATTAAAGAAGCTACCTCCATATTATTTACCTATAAAATTTCAGTTTCCAATTCACGTTTGATGATGACTGAGATGCCTTCAGCTCTGTTGCTCATCTTGGCTGCTATCTTAATCATGGAATGGTTAAGACGTGATCGTCCGTCTCACGCTCTGCCTTTAGCTGCGGGCTGTGTATTAGGGGTGGCAGTCTTTGTGCGTTCGAATAATCTCGTTGTACTTGTTGGGGTTGTCGTCTTTGTTGTGCTGACCTCAATCAGGCGGCTCAAAAAACGGCTGGCACAGATTGGTTTTTTCCTGCTTGGTGTCGTCATGATTCTGGCGCCATGGACAATATATACTGAAGCAACTTATGGCACGAACCCCATTTCCTGGAAAATCGGAGCCGCGCTTGACACGCGCTTTAACGAAAAGGTGCCAGATGGAGATGAAAGATTAACTCAGTTAACCCCTGGCGCGGCGCCAACCAGTGTTCCAGACGTACAAATTCAGCCCAATTCAGGACGCGAATCGACTTCCATCTGCCAGGCTTCAGGAAAGCACTGATTCGAAATTGCCCTTAGAATCCCTTGTTCAGAACACGAAAGAAAAAACGGATGGATACTACAAGAACAAACTTTCTTTAGTATTGGCTCATTTTTTCAATAATCAAATTAAAGCGCTTTTTGTTTTGCCATTTCAACTTTATCCTGCTCGACCAACGGTGATTTTAGACAGTCCCTATTGGCAAGAACCGGTCACATGGGCTGGAAAGTTGCCATTAGAACACTGTCTGGGTTTTCTGGTAAATCTGATCTTCATTAGTCTGGGACTTTCCCTTGCCTGGAAAAAGTTTAGTTGGGCAGGTCTGACCCCTATAATGCTGGAAGTCGGCTATTATCTTTCTAATGCTCTGGTGCGGACCTCGGGCAGTAGGTATCTGGTGGCTGCGGATTGGGTGGTTTATTTTTATTTTATGCTTGGTATCTGGGCCATACTGATCAAATATAAAATTGTTCGCGATACAAATTCGAGCCTGGTTAAAGACACAAATTCGCAAAACAGTCAGCTCTGGGTTACGCTGTTGCTTTGCCTCTTGATTGGATTGTCGCTGCCAGTGTTGAATTTGACATTTCCTGTGGTTTATCACAACGAGACCAAAGCGGAAGTCTATCAACGCCTGCCATTGCAAAAAATTGAAAACGAAGTAGGCATTTCCATGGAAGAGATGCGAGCATTTTATGAAAAACCGACGACGGTTTTCCTGTTTGGGCGCGAGATTTATCCGGCTTATCAGGAGCTAAAAAGCGATCCGACTTTAAGAGCAAACACCTTTAAATTGCTGACCCCCAAACCTTATGATGTTTATATCGCCGATGGCGAAGCGCCTGCAGAAGCTCTTCCGGCTGGGGAAGATATGATCGTCTTAGGGTGTAGAGAAGCAGACTCGCCATGGATCAAGGCTTACCTCGGATATTTCGTGGAATCGGATAAATTGATTTGGGCGACCAACACCACGTTTAGAGACATTTGTCCATAATTACCTTCGCAGTCATTAAATAAGAACAAGAAAAACCATCTGTTGTAATAAATGGCTTTTTTCGCTATTTTTCCGTCAGAGCCAAAAATTGGCGTTAAAAACGAATTATTGGTATAATTCACAGGTTGTTCTTCTTGACTATAAGAAGGCAAAAAAGGCCGAAAAACCATGAGCGATTTAACTGTTACCCCAGAACCAGATGAAGTAGCCCCAACAAATTCGGGCGTGACCGAAGTGGTGGGCATTGATGAACAGATGCGGGTAGCCTATCTCGATTACGCGATGAGCGTGATCGTCCAGCGCGCGCTGCCGGATGTGAGAGATGGCCTCAAACCCGTCCACCGTCGCATTCTCTATGCCATGGAAGACTTGGGGATCCGCTCGAATACCGCCTATAAAAAGTCGGCGCGTATTGTCGGCGAGGTATTGGGCAAATATCATCCGCATGGGGATCAGGCCGTGTATGACAGCATGGCGCGCATGGCGCAGGATTTCTCGATGCGCTACCCGCTGGTAAGCGGGCAGGGCAACTTTGGCTCTGTCGATGGCGACCCGCCTGCGGCAATGCGCTATACGGAAGCGCGACTCTCCAAGATGGCGGAGGAGTTGCTGGCCGACCTTGACCGGGAAACAGTCGATTTCAACGACAACTTTGATGGTTCGTTGAAAGAGCCTGAGATTCTGCCGGCGCGCATGCCGAACTTGCTAATGAACGGCTCAAGCGGTATCGCGGTGGCGATGGCGACAAATATTCCGCCTCACAACCTCAAAGAGCTGGTCTCGGCGCTGACCATGATGATTGATCGCTATGATGAGATCGAAGAGATCAGCGTCGAAGAGCTGATGCAGCATGTGCTTGGCCCAGACTTTCCGACCGGCGGGTTGATCGTGGGCAATGAAGGCATTCGCCAGGCTTATTCGACCGGGCGCGGTCATCTCATCATGCGGGGTACAGCCGCGATTGAAGAGAATAAAAATGGCCGCTTTGCAATCGTGATCACCGAGATCCCCTATCAATTGAACAAAACCTCCCTGCTGGAGCGAATCGCGGAGCTGGTACGTGAGGGGCGACTGGACATGATTGCCGACATGCGGGATGAATCTGACCGCCGCGGCATGAGGATTGTCGTGGAGTTAAAACGCGCCAGTCAGCCGAAAAAGGTCTTGAACCAGCTGTATAAGTGGACGCCGCTGCAGTCGACCTTCGCGGTGCAGATTTTGGCGTTAGTTGATGGCGAGCCGCGCATGCTGACGCTGAAGCGCGCTTTGGTACATTACCTTGAGCATCGGCAGGTTGTGGTGACGCGCCGAACAATGTTCGAACTGGATAAGGCTAAAAAACGCGCCCATATCCTCGATGGCTTGTTAATCGCGCTGGCAAATCTGGACGCGGTCATCAAGACCATTCGCGAGAGCCCAGACGCTGATGTGGCCAAAGCGCGTTTGATGGAGCGCTTCAACCTGACTGAGATCCAGGCGCAGGCGATCCTGGACATGCAGCTGCGCCGGCTGGCGGCGTTGGAGCGGCAGAAGATCGAAGACGAATATGAACAATTGCGCCGTTTAATTGCGGAGCTCGAGGATGTGTTAGCCCACCCGCATAAGATTCTGACAATTATTCGCTCAGAACTTGAAGAGGTCGCTGAGAAGTATGGTGACGCGCGGCGTACCAGGATCATGCCTGACCTGGATAGCGATCTTTCGGATGAGTCGCTGGTGCAGGATGAGCCGATTTTCGTCTCGGTGACCGACCGCGGATATATCAAGCGCGTCTCAGATTCAGCGTATCGCGCCCAGGGCAGGGGCGGCCGCGGTGTAACCGGTCAGGCGGTCAAGGAAGCTGACCAGGTGGCGTTCTTCCTGCGGGCGAACACGCTGGACACGATGTTGTTCTTCACAGACAGGGGTAAGGTCTATTCAGAACGTGTGTTTGAAATTCCCGAAGAGACGCGTTTGGGCAAAGGGATCCCGGTGGTAAACATCCTGAACCTTGAGCCGGAAGAACATCTGACAGCGATGGTGCCAATCAGGGATTTCTCGGCGGCGAGCTATTGTATGATGGCAACCCGCCGCGGGCGGGTGAAGCGCGTACCACTGAAGGATTTCAGCCGTGTGTATAAGACGGGTCTAAAAGCGATCACGCTCGACGATGGGGACGAGTTGGGTTGGGTTTGCCTGACCAACGGCAGTGATGATGTCATCGTAGTCACACGCAATGGCAAGGCTTTGCGTTTTAAAGAGAAAGAAGTCCGCTCCACCGGTCGCAGCACGATGGGCGTAACCGGCATCAAATTGAAAGATGATGTTTTGGTGGGGATGGAAGTGGTCAAACCGGATGGCTACCTATTGGTAGTAACCGATCGCGGTCAGGGCAAGCGCACCCCGCTGAAAGAATACATCCCCAAATCGCGCGGCACGCTGGGCGTGACGACGATCAGCCAGGAAGCGCGCGCTGAGATTGGCGATGTCGCACAGGTGAGAGTGGTTGAAGAAGGGCAGGAAGTGACGCTGATTTCGACCAACGGTATTGTCCTGCGCACCACAGTGGACGAAATTTCGATCCAGGGCCGTGCCACCCAGGGCGTGAGGGTGATGGGACTTGATGAGGGTGATAAATTGGCCGCTATGACGGTCATTCCCGTGGAAGAGGTCAAAGCGGCGGCCGAAGCCGCTGCCCGAGCGCAGAACGAAGAGGAATCATCCTTCGCGGCTCAGTCCAGCCAACAAATTGAAGACCTTGAAGATTCCATGGAAGCGCCGGATAGTGAGAATATTCAGTCGGACGAGTTGGAAGAACCCTTCAATGAAGACGATGAAGCCGGGGAAGAAAGCTCCCCCGAGTAAATTCGTTGTCTTTGACCTTTGACGTCTTCGACGAGCAGGGCGCCATCACTATCAACACATATCAGGCGAAATGATTCCATTTCGCCTGAATTATTTCTGACTGGGGCGACCTGGCCGCGAAAAGCAAGATGTTCGTTGCAGCGCGCGATAAACGCGTCAGTCGGGAGCAGCGGCCGAAGAGCGGCAAGGTGGGTGAGCACCTCCCTGAGCAGGGTCGGGCGATCGAGAACCCGGGCGGTTTCGCTCTCTATGGAAGACGCCGGATAAATCAGCGAAGGGAGGTTGGGAACGGAGGCAGCGGTAATATTGATGCCGATCCCGATAATCAGTCCTTTAAGATGTGAGCCTTCCCAGAAGGCTTCGGTAAGGATGCCGCAGATTTTCTTGTTGTTAATCAAAACATCATTAGGCCATTTAAGCTGCGGGCGCGCGCCGCTGAGCTCAGCGATGGCAGCCCGAACAGCCAGTCCTCCCAGCGCGCTGAAGCGGGAAAGCGAATGGACTTCGCCCGGCGTGGGCCTGATAAGAATGGAAAAAGCCAAAGAGGCTTCCGGAGTGGTGACCCAACTGCGCCCCTGACGCCCGCGCCCTTTAAGTTGCTGGTCAGCGACCACCACCAGGCCTTCCGGCTCGTCTTCATCGATGGCGCGCCAAACATCATCGTTTGTGGAATTGGTCTCGGCTAAATGCGTAATGCGGAAATTATCAACTGCGGTGGGAAAGGTCATGTGGCGATTACCTGCTTGATGATTGGGTGAACACGGGGAAGGCTGAAACATATGCGGGCGCCCTCTTTGTAGCTCTCATCAATCCAGATCCGCCCGCCGTGGGCTTGCACGATAGCTTTGCAGAGATAAAGCCCCAAACCGGTGCCTTTGGTGGTTTTAGCGGCCTCATCAGAGCGGTAGAAACGGTCGAAGACAAAATGGGTGTCCCGTGGGTCAAAGCCGAGGCCGTGGTCTTGAACACAAAATTGAATATTGTATTCATCGAATTGCCCCGCGATGAGAATTTCACCGTTGGGGGTGTATTTGGTAGCGTTGCCGATCAGGTTGGTAAAAACCTGTTTCAGGCGGTCTTCGTCCGCGACAATCGTTGGGAAGTCATCAGGTATTTGCATGCGGAATTGATGCGTGTCGTCCTGCTTGCTGAAGCGCTTGACAATTTGTGAGATCAGGTCGGTAATATTGAATTCGATCGGCTTGAGCGAAAGCCCTCCGCTTTGCAGGCGGGTGGCGTCCAACAGGTCTTCAACCATTGCGGTAAGGTGGTCGGCTTCTTCTTCAATCACGCTTAAAGATTCGCTGATCGTCGCTTTGTCCCAGTCTGCGTCGTCTCGCCGCAAGGTAGAAGCGTAGCCCTTGATAAGCGCGATGGGGGTTTTAAGTTCGTGGCTTACCACAGAGATAAAGTTGGTTTTCATCTCTTCAGCGGTGCGGAAGCGGGTAATATCGCGCACGCTGGCGATGACATTAAGCAGTTCCCCTTCAGCGCTGAAAAGAGGGGCGTAGGTTATCGCGACAGGCACGGGTTTGAGGTGGTTGCCGCGTTCGAGGTCGCCCTCAAGGTACATCTCTGAGCGGCTGTAATTGCGGAAGTGAGTGTTGGTAGCCTCGTGAAGAGACAGCCCCTGGGTTGGATTTTGCCAATGAAAGACCTCGTCCACAGGCAGGTTGACCAGACTCCCTGGGGCAACGCTGAGCAGGCGCTCAAGGGCAGAATTGACTATGACCACCTTGAGGTCTGGATTGAGGATAATGATGCCGTCGGCAACCGAATCAAGCAGAGCAGACATACGCAGGGATTGGTTTCGGGTCTGGTTATAGAGACGTGCGTTGCGCACGGCAATCGCGGCCTGGTTAGCGAAGCTGGAGAGGATCTGGCGGTCGTTGCTGGTGAAAGTGGCGCGGTAGTTGCGAAAAACGTAAATCTGACCGATTGTCGTGTGCTGGAAGGTCATCATGATGCCGACGCCCGTGATCATGCCCATGCTGATGTCGTTGAGCATACGGTCAATCTCGGGGATGGTCTGTTCGGCGTTATCTTCGGAAGGCTGCTGAGATTCCATCCAGCGCTCAATGTAGTTTGAGAGGGCTGACGGCAGGTTTTGGCTGACGGCGATTTTCCAACCATTGGGGTCTTCGTCAAGGGCGATAAAGCCGGCGTGACCGCCGAGCATCTCGATCGCGATGCTGAGGATGCGGGTGAGCAGTGCCTTGAGGTCGAGCTCCTCGGTGAGAATACGGGAGATCTCGAGCAGGTAATCTCGTTGGCGAACGCGGTAATCAGGCAGCATGGGTTTATTTTATCATCGCGGAGGTGGTTATTCGCGGCTTTATCCTAACCAGTACCTTAGGCGACCCTCTTCTGACCTGAGACTTTTACCAATAAAATTCTGCCATGCGTCGATTAAATAAAGATCCCGAGAGCTGTCTCTCGGGATCTGCCGTTCATGAAGACAAAATCACCCGAGTGAATGTTTTTTCTCAGCCAGGCTGATGGATTCGTCGATAATCTTTAAAGCGTCGTCAACTTCGCTCTTGCTGGTTGAAAGCGGTGGGGCAATGCGGATCACGCTCTTGCCGCAGCCCAACAACAAGAGGCCGCGCTCAAAGGCGAAATCTACCACATCGTCGCGCAGTTTTTCCGCTGGGGCTTTGCTTTCGCGATCCTCAACGAACTCAACGCCAAGCATGAAACCCATCCCGCGGACGTCGCCAATGCTGGGGTGTTTCTTCTGCAGGTCAAACAGGCCATCCTTACAATAGGCGCCGACAACACGCGTGTTTTCCATTAGTTCGTCCTCGATTAATTGGATTGTCGCCAATGAGGCGGCGCAGGAGATCGGGTTGCCTCCGTAGGTGTTGCCGTGTGAGCCTTTTGGCCAGTTCATCACCTTCTTTTTTGCGACCAAAGCGCCGAGTGGCATGCCCGAGGCGATGCCTTTCGCGCTGGTAATGACGTCAGGCTCAACCCCGAAGTGTTCAATCGCCCAGAATTTGCCCGTGCGTCCCATCCCGCATTGAACTTCGTCGGCGATGAGAAGGATGCCATATTTATCACAGAGTTTTCGCAAGGCTGGGAAGAAGTCATCAGGCGGAACGAGGTAGCCGCCCTCGCCCTGAATAGGCTCAATGAGAATGCCGGCAACATCCTTGCCGGGCACGAGCCGGCCGATCAGCTCTTCTTCGATGTACGAAACGACGGTTTCGCCATCGCCCATGCCGGGTTTGCGAGCAAGCAGCGGACGATAAGGATTGGGATACGGCGCATGCAAAACGCCGTTCATCAGCGGGAAGAAACCGTTCTTGTAATTAGCTTTCGAGGCGGTAAAGGTCACTGCGCCAATCGTGCGGCCGTGGAAGGCGCCGAGGAAGCCGATAAAATGGCTGGCTTGGGTGTGATAGCGGGCGAGTTTGATTGCCCCTTCGACGCTTTCGGTGCCTGAATTGGTCATGAACGAACAGGTGTCTTCCTTCCATGGAGCGTGTTCAGCTAATTTTTCGCCTAAGCGGATCCAGTTTTCGTGGTAGAAGTCGGAGGAAATGTGGATGAATTTTTCAGCCTGGTCTTGAATGGCTTTAACGATCTTTGGATGGCTGTGGCCGGTGGTGACTACTGCGATGCCAGCGGCAAAGTCGAGAAACCGGTTGCCGTCTACGTCCCACACCTCCGTACCCCTGCCATGATCCATGACGAATGGATAACCGCGCGGGTATGAGGGTGAGATAACTTTTTGATCTCGCTCGATCAGTGCCTTTGCCTTAGGGCCAGGTAGATTCATGGGTTGCATAGACTCTCCTTATGATTTAATTAAAAAGGCTCACTGCTGGTGAGGTCAGTGAGCCCGATTGTGAATTCATGGTCAAATTGTATCATATCGCAAAGAACTTTTTGTTCTCCTGCTGAAGTTGTGAGGCACGTTCAAGGCGGAGGTTATCTGTCATGTCCAGCAGCAGGGGCGTAACAGAAATAAAGCCGGCTTTGATCGCGCCATAGTCGGTGCCAGGCTCTTCAATCCCGCTCGGCGCGTCACCGCCGATCCAGTAATAAGGTCGACCGCGCGGGTCTAAGCGCCGCACTACCGCGTTGCTGTAGATCCGCGTTCCCTGACGGGTGATCTGGACGCCCGCGTAGTCGCCCGAAGTCCGATAAGGCAGGTTAATATTCCAAATAGGAGCAGGCAAGTCAAAGCGATAGAAACTGTAGAGCTTAAATATGACTTTAGCCGACGCGCTGGCAGCGGCGGTGTAGTCAAGAACGCCTTCGAAATGTTCAGGCGTGTCAAGCGAAACTGCGAATCCGGGGCGGTTGTTGACGCTGGCTTCCATAGCCGCGGTAACAGTGCCCGAATAGGTTACATCGTTGCCGACATTGGCGTTTGGGTTAATTCCGGAGACGACCAGGTCGATAGGTTCTTCAACCACTCCGAGAAGGGCTAAAGCGACACAGTCAGATGGCGCGCCATCACAGGCCAGCGCGCTGCTGCCGTCAGCGAGAGCTACTGGGTTAATGCGCATCGGCCGGCTCATCGTTTTGACATGGCCGCTGGCGCTCCAGTTTCGATCGGGCGCGAGGACGGTGACTTTAGCCTCGGGGTTAGCGCGCAGGGCCTGAGCGAGAGCGAGCAGGCCGGGGGCTAAAACCCCATCATCATTGGTAACTAAAATGTGCATGTCAAACCTCTTAATGGCGTTTGCGTTTTTTCTTGCCGGGCTTTTGGGCGGGTTGAACAGCGCCAGCTTCGTTGACCGGCGAGACGCCCGCGCCGCGCAAAGCGCGCGCGTTTTCAGTGGCGGCGGTGGGCAGGTAACGGAACATGCGGTTAATCACCGTCTGACGCACCTCAGAAAGCAGCTCAGTAAACATCTTTGAGGCTTCGCTCTTATATTGCACGAGCGGATCGCGCTGGGCGTACGACTCCATGCTGATAGAAACACGCAAAGCTTCCATACGGGTCAGATAATCCACCCAGCTTTCGGTGATCGTACTGAGCAGGAGCTGGCGGTAGATGCGGTTCTGCGCTTTGTCGCCGAGGATGGGAACAGCCCGGGCGCGTGTCTCGAGGCTCAGGTCGGTGAGAGGCATCTCAGCGATCTCGGCGAAACCAGCCTTGCCGAAGCTGGCTTGCATAGCCTGTTTAGTCGGTTCGGGTAAGGCAGACAACAGCAGATTATTGTTTTGGATGTGTTCCCACTCCGCGTTGCCAAAGATGGTCACCAGGGCTTGTTCAGCTCCCTGCAGGTGGGTGAGCACCCGCTGGGTGAGCGCGTCAGATGCCTTACGATCGAGCTCATTGGCCATGGAAAAAATATAGGTGAGGCGGTTAGCCGATTTGAGAACACGGCGGTGAGATTTGGGGTCGAAACCTATGATGGTGCCCCTGGTAGTTAGCTGGAGCAGCTCAAGGCGGGCGTCAGGTTCGCTGAGGCCAGCGGTGAGCGCAGGCTCATTGGCTTTCAGGTCGCGGGCGATCTCACCCTCGTCACCCAAAAGGCGCTCAGATCGCCGCTGGAGGCTTGATTCAACCTGAGAGAGAATCTGACCGCGGATCTCTTCCCATGGCCGGATGGCGAGTTCATTGGCTTTAAATGGCCAGGTTTCATTGAAGCGGCGTTCAAGCGTGAGCAGGCTGCGTCGCACCATATTGAGCGTCAGGCCAGCTTTCAGCGCGTCGCGCAGCTGCGCTTTCATCGATTGAGGATCATCAAGCAGCTGGCGCTGCTGCGCGCCAGTCAACCGCACCTGAACCTGCAGCAATTGAGTCAGCTCAGCCTGCAAGTCGCGCGGCTGGCTGTCATCGAGCGTGTCCAGAAACGCGTCAAGCGAGTCGAGCCGTTCGGCAGTCTGTTCTTTGAGCGTTGCGCCGGCGCGGTCAAGCATCGTGCTCACGCTGGAGAGCAGGTGGCTGTTTTCAGTCTCAACTGCCTTCGCGGACAGGTCGAGTAATCTTTGGGTGAGGTCAGCCTCATCAGTCGGTTGGCCAAGCGCGTCGAGGGCGAGTTTAAAGACAAAAGAGGGGTACTCAGCCCACTGCGTGTTCAGTGTGGGCTGGACGTCCTCAAGCCAGGCAAGCAGCTTCCACGGGCCGTCAGGGTCTTCGAGGCCAGACTTGACACGCGGCCCCAGTTCGGTATCCAGCATTTCCGCGACATCTTCGTGGAGATCAGCTTTATTAAAGATCAGGTCGCGCTGAGTGTAGATGCGATTACGTTGAGTGTTGAGCACGTCATCATATTCAAGAAGATGCTTGCGCACGTCAAAGTTAGCGCCTTCAACACGTGTCTGGGATTGTTCAACAACTTTAGCGATCAGTCCGAGTTCAATGGGCAGGTTCTCATCAATTTTGAAGCGCTGCAGCAGGCTTTCCATCTGGGTGCCGCCGAACATGCGCATGAGTTCGTCGTCGAGAGCGAGGTAAAAGCGTGAGGAACCCGGGTCGCCCTGGCGAGCGGCGCGACCGCGCAGCTGGTTGTCGATGCGTCGGGCTTCGTGGCGTTCGGTGCCAATGACATGCAGACCGCCCAGCTCACGCACGCGCGCCATATTGGCCATGTAATCGAGAAAAGCGGTGACAGCGGTTTGTTGATCTTCATCAAGTTCAGCGTGGAGGGCTTGAACCGCGCTGAGGCGCTCCTGCATGTTCATGCTGTAGGGGTCGAGGTTGCCCTTGGTGGCGAGCGCCTGGTTGACCTGTGCGAGCAGGCTTTCCGAGAGCTCACCACCGAGTTTGATGTCGACACCGCGGCCGGCCATGTTGGTCGCGATAGTGACCGCGCCAAAGGCGCCGGCGCCAGCGATGATCAGTGACTCCTCAGTGTGTTTGCGAGCGTTGAGCACCTGATGAGGAATGCCGCTTTCGAAAAGCGGTTCGAGGCGCACCCAGTCGGCGTCGTTGAGCCGCAGAATGTCGAGCACAGACTGGCGATTTGAAGGGTCAGCCAGGTCCATGGAGGTGAGGCCATATTTGCTGCCCAGCTTGCGCAGTTCAGACATGCGCAGCTTGTCGAGGGGTTCGTTGAGCAAAGCCAGCTCGGGTGAAGCCTGATAGTCTTCTTCCATAATACCGTTGGCTTTGAGCCAGGCATGGCGAATAAGCAGCGTCTGCAGCACACGGCGAACCATCTCAGCGGCCAGACGTTCAGAGAGGCGTTCGGAGGCATCAACAGAAGTCGTGCCAACGAGCTGGGGACGGCCGATGACATGCGTGCGGATGATTTCAAGCACGATAGCGCGCAGCTTGCCTTCTCCGGTGCGGTAGATGACATCGGTGTAATCTTTACGCTTATAAAAAAGCGGCGTCATCGTGGGGTCAGCCGGATCGGTGTAGAAAGTGTACTTATAGCCCTCTTCGTCTCTATTGGCAGCTTCAACCAGCCCGGAGCCGGCCCGTGAAGAACGATAATCGAGATTGGTAGGGATCGGCAGCACTTCCAGCCCATAAATACGGAAGAATTCTTCCTGCTCGGTGAGGGCGGTGCCGGTCATGCCGGCCAGCTTTTTGTACATGCGGAAGTAATTCTGGATGGTAATGGTGGCATGGGTGATATTTTCAGCCTGCACCTTTACACCCTCTTTGGCTTCCACAGCCTGGTGAAGACCGTCGGACCATCGCCGGCCGGGCATCATACGGCCGGTGAACTCATCCACGATAATGACTTCGCCGCCCTGAACGATGTACTCCTTATTTCGATGGAAGAGGTATTGGGCGCGCAGGGCTTGTTCGAGAAAGCCAAAGATGCGTGCCTGTTCGGGGGTAATATCCTCAGGGCGTTCCGGATCCGAGAGGGGCTGCCCAAGCATATCCTCAACATGTTGGCGGCCAAGCTCGGTGAGCGAAATGGCGCGCTCTTTTTCATCTAACTCAAAATCCTCAGGGTTGAGCGCGCGGGCAATCTGCGCCATGCGATTATAGTTTTCAGAATCATCACTGGCTGGCCCAGAGATAATCAATGGGGTACGGGCTTCATCGATGAGAATATTGTCGACTTCGTCTATGATCGCAAAGTGATGCCCGCGCTGGACGCGGTCGTCCCAGCTCATCGTGATGTTGTCGCGCAAATAATCAAAGCCGAACTCGCTGTTAGTGCCGTAGGTGATGTCTGCCAGATAGGCGTGCTTGCGGTGCACAGGGCGGAGGAGGTTAGTTTCTTCGCGCAGGGAACGCTCCTCTGGGTCGTAGAGGTAGGCTTGAGGCGAAGCGCCAGAAGAAGTCGCCGCCTGGAGCACCCCGACCGAGAGGCCAAGCTTATGATAAATGGCTCCCATCCAGCGGCCGTCGCGGCGAGCCAGATAGTCGTTGACGGTAATAAGATGAGCCCCTTTCCCTTCGAGCGCGTTAAGATAAAGCGGCAAAGTGGCAGAGAGAGTCTTGCCCTCGCCCGTGCGCAGCTCCGAAATAGCGCCGTTGTGGAGGTTGATTCCGCAAATGATTTGGACGTCGTAATGACGCTGGCCAAGCACACGTTTAGAAGCTTCGCGCACCGTGGCAAAAGCTTCGGGAAGAATCTGGTTAAGCGTTTCGCCTTGGGTTAGACGTGAACGGAACTCAACGGTTTTAGCGATGAGAGCGTCATCGCTTAAGGCTTCGAATTGAGCTTCGAGCGCATTAATCTGGTCAACAATAGCGGTGTACTCTTTAATTTTTCGCGCATGCGGATCACCGGTGATGATCTGCTTAAGTTTCTTGAACATAAATTTCCTCATTGCGGCGGTGTTTTAGGTTAACAAAGCCGGAAAAATTATAGCATAGCGATATGACAGGTTGCATTGAACTCATACAGGATATTGCCTTTGAGTTGGCTGCGTACTACAATGCAGCTGAGTCAGAACCTTGAATGAGGAGATCAGAAATGATGGAACAAAATAAGAAATTACGCTTGGTAATCATTGGCGCTGGCATCGCGGGGGTCAGCGCGGCTGAAGCGGCACATAAAGCAAAACCGGACACAGAGATCCTGCTGATCTCCGCGGAAGAAGTCCCGCCGTATTTTCGGATGAACCTGACCCGCTATATGGCTGGCGAGCTGGAAAAAGACAGGCTGTTCCTGCATAAACCCGACTGGTATGAGAAAAATGAAATCAGTCTCAAGCTGGGAACGCGCGTTGAGTCGATTGATCCCGAAAAGCACTTGGTTAAGACCGATGCCGGCGATGAAATTGGCTATGACAAACTGATATTGACCGCTGGTGCGCATCCGTTTGTGCCTCCCTTCTCGGGAAAAGAGAAGAGAGGTGTTCAGACGGTGAGAACTTTGGACGACGCCGATTTAATTTTGGAGATTTGCAAAGATGACGGCGAAATCGTCTGTATCGGCGGCGGTCTTTTAGGGTTGGAGATGGCTGGGGCGATTGCCGCGCGCGGAGCGAAAGTGACCGTAGTGGAAGCTTTGGATTGGCTGTTGCCGCGCCAGTTGGATAAAACTGCCAGCAAGATTCTCACCGGACATATCGAGAGGCTGGGGATCAAAGTGATTGTGCCAGGCAGGACCAGTGAAATTTATGGTGAAGGAATGGCCGAAGGGATCAGACTGGATGATCAGACTGACTTGCCGGCCAAGCTGGTTGTCGTCAGCACCGGCGTGGCGCCCAATCTTGAACTGGCCAGATCAGCCGGGTTGGAAGTGAACCGTGGGGTCGTGGTTTCAGACCGCATGGAAACTTCCGTGAAGGATATTTTCGCTGCCGGTGATATCGTGGAACATCAGAAGCGTGTGTATGGCTTATGGGCGCCGGCAAAGGCGATGGGTACGGTTGCTGGTAAAGTGGCGGTCGGACAGGAGGCGAGTTTCCCTGGCGACCCGCCCTCTACAAAACTGAAAGTTTTGGGCATCGACATGTTCAGCGTTGGGCAGTTCGCGCCATCAGAAGAGAGAGATATGCTGGTTAATCAGGCGAAAGACGGCAATTACGCCAGTTTTCTATTCAGAAATAACAAGATGATTGGATCGATCTTGCTGGGTGATGCCTCATTGTCGACGAAGGTGAAAGACGCGGTGGAACAAGGCCGCGATCTCAGTCAACTGTTGCATGGCAAACCGAGTGTCGATGAAGTTAAAGCGAGCCTGACAGCGAAGGCGGAAGCATGAAGTGTCGAAAGTGCGGCTCCGAACAGGTCAATGTGCAGGTGGTAAGCGAAACCACCCTGAAAACCAGGCGCAAGACATGGCTGTATTGGCTGACAATTGGATGGTTCATCGAGCCGCTCTTGTGGATCTTTCTGACCCTGCCGAAGCTGATATATGAGTTGTTCATCCCGAAGCGAGTGAAGTTGAAGACCAAAACGCGGAAGATAGCTGTCTGTCAGGTATGCGGTGAAAGTTGGGATGTTAAAGCAAGTCTCTGAGAGTTGAGAACAGGGTAATCGCATTAAACGAGCGGCTTTACTTGAAAAGCAGCCATTTTTTAGGTTTTTCCAGTAAAGTTTTCTGTTTAATCAGAGGTTATGTTTTAGCCTTCTCTTAGGGAGAAGTTGGCGAGCGTAGCAAGACTGAAGAGGGTGGTTTAATCTGTTTGCTGAAATCCGCATTAGCCCTGCTTATCTTTATCACTTATCTAAGAGAAGGTCAAAACAAACTTCTCCCTGTTGTTCCTCCTCGGGGCTTCGACCCTCTCCAAAGAGATGAATTAATGACTTGTTTTACTGTAAAATCAGATGCGATTGCCCTGGAGTTTCCTCACGGTTCCAGAGACACAGTTTCCAGAGACATAGACAAAAGCGAGTTGACTTGCTATAATAGCGGTCTCATTGGGCGCGTAGCTCAGCTGGTTAGAGCGCACGGTTCACATCCGTGAGGTTCGGAGGTTCGAGCCCTCTCGCGCCCACCTCACTTCACTCAACTAGAGAAAATTGCTGAAAGCATCACAGGTGGTGAAGCTTCCATGGCTAAAGAAAGAACCAGTTATCTAATAACTGGTTCTTTTTCTCATGCAGTCGTCTTTTTGATTCTTGTTAAATGCTGGCTAGTGATGACTCTTTGCTGGTACTTATCATGGCGAATAAGAAAAAATAAGGGATTAATGAGAAAAATAAGGGGCTTTTGCTAAGCTGTTTTTTTCTCTTTCGGCAGCAGCAGCAAAACAGGCAGCCCGAGCAGGAGGACGAGAGCGCTAAGGCTGAAGGTGAAACGCAGACTGTAAAGGTCCGCCAGCCGGCCGATAACGACGGAGGCAAGCGCCAGGAAGAGGAAAGAAACAGCCATATAGAGACCGCTGATCAATGAGCGGTTGTCTGGCGAGGAGCCAAGCACCAGCGCCATCATCACCGGCATAATCGACAGGCCAAAGAAGCCCATCAGGATGAGCAAAACAACCTGCTGCCAGAGGATTTGCGTCCGCAGGAAGAGCAGCATCACAATGGGAGTCATCACAAATGAGATCGCCAGGAACAGCTTGCGGCCATAGCGATCGCTGAGCGTGCCGGCAATCAGCGAACCAACTACACCAGCGCCGCCCACAATACTGAATGTGGCTCCGGCGAACCATAGGCTGGAGCCCTGGCTGGTCATGAAGGTTGGCAAAAAAGTGGTGAGTGAGACATGAGACAAAGAACGCAGCATCACGAGCAGAGAGGCCGGCAAGAGAATATGCATCAGTTCGCCGATCTTTGTGCGCCAATCGACGACTACACCTGTTTTTTTGGTGACGGTTGTAACGTTATTGAGTCTAAGCCAGAGGATGAGGCTGATAAGAATACCGAACAAAGAAATCACTGGCAGCCAGCGCAGAGAGAGAACTCCAAGTATGCTGACAAGCAAGAGCGGACCAATGCTGAAGCCGAGCTCACCCCCAACCATCCAAAAGCTCATGCCTCGACCGAGTTTAGAGCCCGAGAAGCGGCCTAATAGCACTGGCCCAATGACATGCAGTGCGGATGAGCTGAGGCCGGAAAGAAACAGCAACGGCAGCATGAAGCCGATAGAAGGGGAGTTGCCCAGGAAGGTCATACAGATGGCAGTGATGGCTGGCGCGAAGATGACCGCATTGCGCAGGTTGTGCCTGTCTGCTAAATACCCGATGAGCGGCTGGGTGAGGGCAGGCAGCTGGTGAAGAAGGTTCAGGCTTCCAGCCATCGTGTTGTTCAGCGCGAATTTTTCGATAAGCAGGGGGAGCAGCGCGGGCAAGAACGAAGAGAAGCCATCATGGACGCCGTGGCTGATCGAGACAAGCGCGGCGCTGCCGATTCGCAAGGATTCGGTGTCTGACGATTTCGTGTATTCGCTGGTTGTCTCCAGTTGGGTTAGGGTGTTTTCACTGTCCATAGCGATGAATTGTATCGCCTTTTGAGATATTCAGCAGGAATTTGTGCAGGTTTGCTGTTTTAGTACTAAGGTTGGGGTGCCCTTACGGTTGCTTGCGCCGCATTGGAACAGCGCATTAAAAAAGCTGCCCAGCTCTGCACGTTCCTGAGCGACTACCAGCGCGTTTGGCAGATCGATCAAGTCAAAGATGCCTATCTTGAATTGCGAGAATTCTTCAGGTTATTCGATCCGCGTCATTCAAGGGAGTTTCAGGTATTCAATAATCTGGGATATATTGACATCCAACACCTAGCCTCACGCATCAAAGCAGATGTGCTTTGGGGTATTGGATTAATGGACACGATCTGTCCGCCGTCTTCACAATTCGCTGCTTACAACACGATCACCTCCACCAAACAAATGTTGGTGTACCCAGATTATGACCATGAGAATATATCAGGTTTCAACGACCTGGTTTTTCAGTTTATGAAAACCCTATAAGGCTCATTGATAGGTTTGATGGGGATATGTTTATCCTGTATGTCATCCCGGAAATTTATTTTTCTGCTTTGACTGATGATTCAAGGCTTCGGGCCTTACTCATTTAACAAACGACAGGAAAGCACGCTTTAACTTTAAGCGAGAGACCAGAAATCCGTTGAAAAATTACCAGTCAGCAAGCATTCCGGAGCCAACGAGAAGTTCCTGAAGCTGTTGGGTGATTTCTTTGCGGTGTTCTATCTGGATGGACTGACGCAGCTCTTCGAGCAAAATGTCGGTGTTTTCTTTGGCTTCTTCAAGCAGGCGATAGCGGAAGAGGTTCTCGGCGGCAATGGCCTCAAGAATGATTTCATAAAATCTGATCGCTAACAGATGGTCGCCGATGCGTTCGAGCAGCACACAGGGTTCTCCCTCGATGATCGGTTCAGGAAAGCTCAGATCCTGGGGTGAGCTATCATCTGAGGTGGCTGAGCCCTCGGGCAGCAGGCGGGTAAGCTGAGGCTTGAAATCGGAGTTGGTCGCCTGTCGGCGGAAGGACAGGATGTCGAGTGCGGCGAGTGAGCCGGATTCAAAGGCTTTGATCCAGGCGCGGATGAGTTGGGCGGCTTTTTCGTAATCGGGCATCGAACCGCTGCTCAATGTGTCACGCGGTTCAAAAGCAACTTTCTCCTGTCCTAAGGCGGATTGGACGCGGCTGCCAAAAGCCAGCACGTTTGTGTAAGGTTTTTTGACGTTGCTGATTGTCTCGTTAGCGAGTCGCGCGAGCTGACGGTTATATTGCCCGGCGATGCCCCTGACACTGCCCAAAATCACCAAAATTTGCTCCGAGTGATGGGGGCGATAATCAAAAGCTTCCTCGACATGATGAGAGCTGGCGGCGAGTTTGGTCTGGCGGCGCAGTTGAGCAGCGACTTCGCAGAAGCGGTCAGAATAAAGCTCCAGCGAGTCAAGACGATTGAGCGCCATCTGCATGGTGCTCAGCGACAGCACTCTCAGCGAGCCAAGCAAAGGCTCAATGGCTTCGAGGTTATCCAGTCGGGTTTTAGCCCTTTCCCTGCCTTCAGCCACTGTCTAACTCACGGAATTTCGAGGCTGTCGAGCGACCAGATGAAGACGACGGCGTCGCTTTGCCCAAAGTCATAAGGGTCGCCCTGAATTTCATCCTTGCTTGGATTGCTGATGCCGAAGCCGTGATAGATCAAGGCCCGGTCAGAGGTGGTGGCGCGGATCAGGCCGATCACTTCGTTGACTTTTTCAGACTTGACGGCAACATAAAGCGTCAGTTGACTCTGCCGCAGCATGCCGCCGCGCGTTTCCATCATGGTGGCGGTATAGCCCGCGCCGATCAAAGCGGCCAAAAAATTGTCGCCGTGTTTGCGGGGCAGGACAATCATCATCATTTTCATTTGTTGCGTTTCCATTGTTTTTCCCAGAGCGAATTAAAGTCGCCGAGCGCCTGAACCAGCTGCTCTTCGACTTCGGTGGTTATGGTTTGTTGGTAACGGAGCAGGTCAACAGCTTTGGCGGCGTGCACATGCAAATAGCCGACCATTTCCCGGGCATAATCATTGATGCGCTCAGGCGCGATTTCGTCCATGAAACCGTGAGTGATTGCGAAGAACATAAGCGCCTGATCGGTGATCTTCACTGGCTGGTTGGGTCCCTGACCCAATAATGCCTGAACGCGGCGACCCCGGTCGATCTGGCGTTGGGTGGTTTCGTTGACTTCAGTCCCGAAACGCGCGAAGCGCGCCACTTCTTCATATTGAGAAAGTTCAAGTTTCAGCGCTCCGACCACAGCTTTCATCGCCGGCTCCTGAGCCGCGGAACCCACGCGCGAGACAGAGCGGCCAATCTCGATGGCTGGTTTCTGGCCTTTATTAAACATGTCGGCATCCAGCACGATCTGACCATCAGTAATCGAGATGAGATTGGTAACAATATAGCTGGAGATATTGCCGCGTTGGGTGGTGACAATTGGCAGCGCTGTGATGCTGCCCCCGCCATTGGCTTCGTTCAGCCGGCAGGCGCGTTCGAGCAGACGGGAATGCAGGTAGAAAACATCACCCGGATAAGCTTCGCGGCCAGGCGGGCGGCGCAGGAGCAGGCTGAGTTCGCGGTAGGTGTCAGCATGTTTGGAGAGATCGTCGTAGACGATTAGGACATCCTGACCGTCATCCAGGAAGAACTCAGCCATAGTGACGCCGGCGTATGGGGCAAGGTATCGCAGCGCGGGCGGGTCATCCGGGCTCGAAACCACCACAGTAGTTTGCGGCATGACACCGCCAGCTCGAAGCGTTCTAATCACGTTGAGAACAGAGGTTTTCTTTTGACCAATAGAGACATAAATGCATCTGACGTCCGTCCCTTTCTGGTTGAGGATGGCGTCGATGGCAAGGGTGGTCTTGCCGACTTGGCGATCGCCGATGATCAGTTCGCGCTGACCCCGACCCAGAGGGAGCAGAGCGTCGATGATCTTCGTGCCCGAATAGAGCGGTGTATCGACGGGCGTGCGTTCAATCACCCCAGGAGCGATGCGTTCGATCGAGCGAAACTCAGAGGGAATAACCGACAGTCCGCCATCTAAGGGCTGTCCGAGAGAATCGACAACCCGACCAAGGAATGGCTGCCCAACGGGGATGCTCAGCTGGCGGCCGGTAGCTTCGGCTAAATCACCACCGCGGATGCCGGTGTCGGGCCCGAGCAGGATCACGTCGACCGACTTGCGGTCAAGGTTGAGCACCATGCCCTGCACGCCATTCGGAAAGTTGATCAGTTCTTCGAGGTGCACAAGCGGCAAACCGCTGAGGCGGGCAATGCCATTGCCGATATATTGAACGGTGCCAACGCTGCGGCGGTTGACTGCATGGGTTATTTTTCGGTTGGTCTTGAGCAGCTTGCGGATGACATATTCGGTTTTGAGATTGCTGGGAGGTTGGCCGGCGATTTCCTGGGCTGAGGCGCGGATTTGTTCGATAAAAGCGTTTTGGTCAACGCGCAGCGGGTCATTCTCTCTTAAATTTTCAGAGAGCTTTTCCAGCGTGCGTTGGGTGGTAAGGTCGAGATCACTCATTTTGAACAGGTGAGAAGGTTTCCATGGATCGGCTGACCTGGTCGCGCAGGCTGTCAATCTGGTTGCTCAGGGAATTGTCCAACACGATGTCGCCAATGCGCGCTTTAATGCCGGCGATCATTTCAGGAACCACCTTGATTTGAAGATCGACTTCCTTGTCAGCGAGGGCATTGAAAGTGTTGAGCAATTTGAGATATTGCTCGTTGGTAAGAGCGGCAGGCACTTCAATCCTGACAGTGGGCTGACGTCCTTCGAGAGAGTCACGAACCCGTTGAACAGCGCTCATGTCAGATCGTCCCATATCCCAGATGGCGGTGCTGAGCTCTTCTACCAGACGCGTGTGCACCTCAGGCGGAATGACGCTTTGCAGGGTGTCTCTGGTGATCTTGAGCACGGTGTTGACCAGCTCCACCTGATTTTTTTTGATGTCGACCAGCTGTTCCTTACGAGACTCGTTAACAGCATTCAGCAGGATGGTTTTGGCTTCTTCATGCGTGGCTTCGAGCAGGTTGTTTTGCAGGATCTGGCTGTTTGCGTAGGCTTCATCGCTGATTTTCTGGATTTCCTCTTCGAGGTTGATCAGGCGGTCATCGATCTCATCAAGTTTAACGGCTGCTTCGGCGCGGTCATGTTCAAGCTCGGCTTTGAGGGTAGCCTTCTCAATCGCGCGCAGCTCAGCGCGTTTGGCCATAGGTTTGAATACCAGAAAATACAGCACCACAGTGATAATCAGAAAATTCAGAATTTCCCAGAGAATGGTGCTCCAATCAAGGTCGAGCATGGGTTATCCTCCAAGCAGCTTGAGCAGCGGGTTAGCGAAGAGCAAAACGAGCACGACCAACAGCACATAAATCGATGCGGTCTCGAGCAGCGCGAGCGAGATAATCATGGCGGTGCGCAGTTGCGGCGCGGCTTCGGGCTGGCGTGCCATGCCTTCAATCGCTTTCTCACAGGCTTTGCCTTCAACCCAGGTGGGGATCATCGTGCCAATCACGATGGCGAGGGCTGCTACAATAGTGGTAACAATGACAACGATCGCCTCAGTACTAAGATTCTCCATTGGCTAATTCCTTTCTCAACTTCTTTAATTTTTTTCTGGCGGCCTTCTCCGCTTTCACGCGTTGATCTTCTTCATTAATTTCGACAGCCGAAGAGATAAACAGTGCTGCCAGCGTGGTGATAACATAAGCCTGCAGTGCGCCTGAAATCATTGAGATGGCGATCATGGCAATTGGCAGGATGGAAGGAATGATCGAAAACACGATGGCAACGACCAGGTCGCCGCTGAGCACATTGCCAAAAAGGCGCATTGCCAGTGACAAAGTGCGGCTGACCTGGCCAATCAGTTCGATCGGGAAGAGGACAATTGGGCTGGCGAACTCTTTGAGATAAGTCCAGAATCCTTTTTTGAGGATGCCGTAGATGTGAACCGATAAAACGATCACGAGAGCGAGCCCGATAGTGGTATTAATGTCAGCAGTTGGTGATTTCATTACGGGCACGATTGAGATGAGGTTCGCGACGAGCACGAATACCATCAGGCTGCCAAGCAGGGGAATGTAGGGGTGGAGGTCATCCACGTCCATCGCGTCATCGACAATGCCAATAATCATCTCAAGGATCATTTCGAGCAGGTTGGGTTTGAGCAGCTTGAGCAGGAGCACGATGGCGATAATAACAGTCATGGTGATCCACGTAAAAACGACCGTATCGCGCACGGGCAAGCCAAAAAGCGTGAAGATGATGGGGTGCTCAATCACAGTCACGGTAAAAAGCCCTCATCTTTTGCAGCGGACGAACGCTTGAGTTGACGATTCATGCGGACGACAAGAATCCAGGTGGTGATGGTAAGCGCGGCAACAAACACAATGGCATAAATGGCGCCCATCCGCAGGGCGATGTAAATCGCTACCCCAACGAGGATCAGCCGAACCATACGGCCGGTCATCATTTTCGGCAGCTGAGACATCGACTCTTCCATGTCAGGGGAGATAGCCTCCGCGCTCTTGCGCAGCGAGATAAAAGAGAGCCAGGCGCTGAGCGTACCCAGCCCAGCCCAAAGCAAACTAAACAAAACCTTGCTCAGCAGGGGGTTCACTTCTTAATCCTTTGCTTTAGTTTTTCCAATTCCGCCTTCTTTTTTTCAAGTTCCACGTTCATTTTGTGCATTTCGTGGTTGATGTATTTGACAACGCTGTAAGTCGCTGCCAGCAGGCCAATCCCCATGCAGATCATTGTCCAGCGCACGTCGGTGTTGAAGCGTCGATCAATTAAAAAGCCGATCAGCGGACCTGAAACGATCGGGATGGCGATCTCCCAGCCAATCGCAGAAGCGCGCAGGTCCGCACTGGAGAAAAGACGCTTGCGTCGGGAAGGGAAGAGAGGCTCTTTTGGCGTTTCTTCCGGTTTAGGGGCAGGCGCTTTTTCTTCCATGGCGCTCAATGGGTTGTTAAAATGCTGACGACATTCTTTTTGATAGTCATGATGCCGCCTTTGACATTCAGTTCCTGCTTACCATCGCTGGTGGTATACCGCAAAAGGCCGTCCCCGGTCGCGGCAATAAGCGGGGTGTGTCCCGGCATAATTCCGAGCTCAGAGCCGTCTTCAAGTTTGACGCGCAGCGATTTGATGTCTTCGAGGATGACAGCGCCGGCGCCAAGCCTGAGCACCTCAACACGGAGGCGTTTAGGATAATCAGTGAAGCGGCTCAGAGTCAGCCTCCTTGCTTAGTTCTTCGATCTCATCCTCGAGCGGGTTTTTTGCCTCGATTTCCTCGGCTTGCCTCAGCACGTCGTCAATTGTGCCGGTCATATAAAAAGCCTGCTCAGGCAAATCATCATGTTTTCCCTCAAGAATTTCCTTAAAACCGCGCACGGTTTCTGCGGTGGAAACAAAGATGCCAGGCACGCCGGAGAATTCTTCAGCGGTAATGAAGGGTTGGGTCAAAAAGCGTTGCAGGCGGCGGGCGCGAATGACGATCTGCTGGTCAGAGACAGAAAGCTCTTCCATGCCGAGGATGGCGATCAGATCCTGCAGCTCTTCATAACGGGCGAGCGTTGCTTTGACCTGCATGGCGACTTCGTAGTGCTCCTTGCCGACCATTTCGGGAGTAAGCAGGTTTGAGCTCGAAGCCAGCGGATCAACAGCGGGGTAGATGCCGAGCGAAACCAGACGGCGCGAGAGCACGGTCGTGGCATCAAGATGCGAGAAGGTGGCCGCCACGGCGGGGTCAGTGACATCATCAGCGGGGATATATACCGCTTGCACAGAGGTGATGCTGCCATTGCTGGTGGAAGTGATGCGCTCCTGGAGCAGGCCCATCTCGGAATCAAGCGTGGCTTGGTAGCCCATTTCGCTGGGGAGGCGGCCGAGCAGCGCGGAAACTTCGGAGCCCGCCTGAATGAAACGAAAGATATTGTCGATAAAGATCAAAATCGGGCGGCGTTCCTCATCCCGGAAGTACTCCGCCATGGTGAGCGCGGTGTAAGGGATGCGCAGGCGTGCGCCAGGAGGTTCATTCATCTGACCGAAAGCCAAAATGGTCGAGTCGAGCAACCCCGAATGCTGCATGTCCAGCCACATATCATTGCCTTCACGGCTGCGCTCGCCCACGCCGGCAAAAACCACAATACCACTGCTTTTGGTAATCGTATTATTCATCAGCTCGAGCATCAACACAGTCTTGCCTACCCCGGCGCCGCCAAAAAGGCCGACTTTGCCGCCTTTTGGGTAAGGAGTGAGCAGGTCGATGGCTTTGATGCCCGTGGTAATGATGTCGCACGAGATCATCTGGTCGCTTATCGACGGCGGCTTACGGTGGATCGGGTTGAATCCCTCAGGAATGATCTCAGGTCCACCGTCGATCGGTTGGCCGAGCACGTTAAACAGCCGGCCAAGTGTTTGCCTGCCAACAGGCACTCGGATGGGCTCACCCAGGTCGATGACTGGCAAACCGCGGCGCAAGCCTGCGGTGGGGCCCATGGCGATCGCGCGCACCGAGTTGGGACCTACATGTTCCTGAATTTCGAGGGTCAGGTCACCTGCTGTCCGTTTGACAAGCAGGGCATTGTGAATCTCAGGCAAGTCACCGGATTCAAATTCGACATCAACCACCACGCCAACCAGCCGGCTGATTACCCCAGTTCTTTTTTTTTCAGTCGTTGGGTCGTCCATGTATGATCCCGAATTATTAGATTTGGCTTGGGAAATTGAGTGTCAAACAAAAACGCAATTCAAACCATTATGGAATTATCCATGAAAACAGGTGAAAAGTCAATTAAAGGTGACGAAGCTTGTGTGAGGGGGTCAGAGCAATCACTGTTTTCAGTCAAACTTCCAAAAATGAGGTGCGCTTCAAAAGCTCTTTCTGGTTGGGCTTTCCACTTCTCACAATAACAGTTAATTTGAATGGCAAAAAAAGACGGAATACGTAAAAAGTATTTTCTCTGCATTAAGTCGACTGCCAAGCTCTCATTAAGTCCTCGCTTGTGGAGAGTTAACGAGGCTTCCCTTTGGAGGAAGCTGGCGAGCGCAGCGAGACTGAAGAGGGTATTTGGGCGTGTCTGCGAAGGCCTATGTCAATAATTAAATGTGTTGGGTTACGCTCCAACAGATAACGCCAACATGAAGCATGTCGTCGCTCCACCCGACAAAAAAGAAATTGGGTTAATTAGAAGAGGGTGTTTTGTTGTGTTTGCTGGAAGTCGTATTGCCTGCCAGCGTCAGCGCTTCTTCCCGATGTGCCATGTTCTTGCGGTTTTACAAAATATGACACGATTGTCCTGCCTTGATTAAAGAAGCGCCTGTCATTTAGACAAACGCTTGCATCAGCGCTGAATTCTGATATGCTTATTTTCACCTTTTAATTCGCTTTCTCCGATTTGGAGGCTAAAATGGCTCCTCGAAAGTTAATCAGTCTTATTATGATCGCGGTGGGTTTTATCCTCGCGGCGGTTGGGTGTCTGCCCAATACGGTCACAGTCTCTGAAGACCCAGTCAATCAGGCGACTCGCCAGGCAGCGGCGACCGCTCAGGCGGTTACCAACCAGCTGCAGGAAGAGGCATTTGCGCTTGAAGAAGCATTGGACGTGGAATTCTCAGATCATTACACAGGGATGAAAGTCGAAACCTACCCAAGCGTGCGGGTGATCGTCTATCTGACCAAAGCGACCAAACAGGACCTGGCCAAATTCGTCACAGATCCAAAGCTGCTTGAAGCGATCGAAGTGCGTGAAGAAGCGATCACCCGCGAAGCCTTGCGCGAGATAAGGGAGGCTTTTAAAGCCGAGATGGACCGAGCTGATGTCACCTATACCACCGCGCTGGTTATGGAGCCGGCGACCCTTGAAGTGTATGTGACAAACATACCGGAAGCAGAGGCGAAGCTGAAGGCGGCGAATGTGCCTGTTCCGGAGATTGTCCGGTTTGTTGAAAAAGAAACCCTGCCCACAGACGGCTGAGACACCTAAAATGCCCCTGCCGGTGGCAGGGCAACCAAACTCCACGATCAGCGATCTTCGCCCATATCGGCGAGGGCTCCGATTTCACGTATCACGCGACGACTGAAGCATTTTTCAGCTTTCCCGATGCCGCGCTATGAGACAGTTCTTCTCAGATAATCGGTATTGGGCTGTCAGAATTGCACCACCTGATCAAAACAAGCTTTAAGCTGCGGGCTGATCTGATGTGAAATAAATATAACCGTTCGGTCACTAATCTCTTTTATGACCTGTTCGACCCTTTTGATGCTCTCAACATCCAGATTAGCTAATGGCTCATCCAGGATCAGGACAGGCGACTGGCGTAGTAGTGAGCGTGCGAGAGCGATGCGGCGCTTTTCCCCTCCGGACAGATTTTTGCCGCCCTCTTCAATTGGCAGGCTGAGACGCGCCTGATCTGCCCAGGCTGACAGCCCCACTCGGCACAATGCTTTCATCATGTCATCGTCCGAAACAGGCTGATACAAGCTCAGATTTTCCCGCAAAGTACCCTGGAATAAAAAGACCTCCTGTCGCAGGATGGTCACCAATTCATACATATTGCTGACTTGCGACGCCGGAATGTTTTCCAGTTCTACGCGGCCGTTTTGCGGCTCAAGATATCCCAACATCAGGTTTACTGCGGTAGATTTGCCCGAACCGCTTGGGCCAAGCATCAGGACCTTTGAACCAGCGGGGATATTCAATGAAAGACCTTCGATCAGCGGCTTTTCACCATTAAACGCAAAGGAAACCTGATCAAAATGAATGTTGGGTTTTCCTTCAGATACTCGTTGAGGTTTGACCGCAGATGGCGGGGCATAGTTGAGGAACCTCTCCACTTCGTCCCGAATTGGCTTGGCTGAGACAAAGTCTTGTGTCATTCGTGAGAGGCCCAAAATTGGCCAGGAAAGCTGGTCGATCATGCTGATCGCGATAAAGAATTGGCCAGCGGTAAATTCACCTCTCAGCACCAGCCAGGCTGCGACAGCAAGGACGATGAAGTGTGAAAAATAGGAAAGGCTGGTTGAAAGCATCTGCGAGAGGAACATCATCTTTTGGTTTTGCAGGTGAGCATGTGTGACAGAGTCGCCAAGCAAGTCGAATTTTTTCTGAACGATTTTCTCGACCGAATGGTTTCTGATAACCTCAAACCCATTCAGCCACTCAACGACTTTGGTCAGGTGGTGTTCATAGGTGCGCACGCTCTCTTCCTGCGATTGCTGGAGCTTTTTCTCAACTAGTTTCGGAACGTAGAGTGGCGTAGTGGCTAAGACTAAGGTCATCAAGGCGATGCGATAATCGAGCCGAAGGAGTGAGAAACTCACCAGAAGCGCCTTGAAGGCGATTTCAAATATCGAAGGGATGTTGTAGAAAAAGAGCATTTTGAGGGATTCCACCTTGTTCGTATAAGTGGAAAGGTAGCTGCCTTGTGGATGTTTGTTGAACTCAGGCACGCTGCGGCAGAGGATGCTCGCCATCCATCGGGAACGCAGCGTCTCGAGGGACAAGGCGACAAATTTGCCCCGCAAACGGTTATAGGCGTAATAATCGCCAATTTCAGCGCTGATCAATAAAAACAGCAACAAGCCATTCCGCCAGGCGAGCGTGGTACTTCTGGCCAGGGCTTGATCAAGCAATTTGCCCTTTACGAATTGGACAGCAACGGCGCTGATTGCCGTCACGATGGAAACAAGAACACACAGCATTAACACACGCCAGTGTTTTCTGACAATTTGAAACATGGGATAACCTCCTAATTAGTCTGGCAAAGTGCGGCACGCAGACTCCTATAGAAGGGTGCGAGGCTTCTATAGGTTTAGAAGGTTTTTCTTAAGCGAATCATTCGGTTGACTCCTCGTGAAGTGACTGGAGTATATCATGAGGTGTCACTGCGCGATTTTAATGCTTTAGATTAGCAATTCCAGTTGATTTTGGCCGGATAGGTTCGTTCTCGATGGCAATGGCCTTCAGGGCCGCGGTGACCTGGCCAACTTCCTCTTTCATGACGCGTTCATAGATATCCGCGCTCGCTTGAGAGCCAAAACTCTCATAGGCAACGGCTGCTGATCCGTAAAAAGCCAGCCCGAGTGAGTGGGTGGCCGAGTGAAAAGTCGAGGCTGCCTGCCCAATCGCTCGCGCGGCCGCCTGGGCGGATGGGACAGCTTCAGCTTCGCGCGCGGCGGCATGAGCGTCCAAGATGAATGGTTTGGCTTGAGGCAGTTTGATGTCGCCGCCAACCACAATCTGGCTGCCTGAATGGCTCGCCTGGGGCGCTGGTCACTTGTTGGAAAATACTTGGCATAGATTTGCAGGTAGTGCTGCTCAGCATAATCGAGCGCCCAATTGGCCAAAGTGACTTTACTCTGCGTCTCGATCAGGGCATCAGGTTTTGAGTGTAATCTGCTTTGAGTTCGCAAAGCATCTTGCGTGGTTTAGCCATGTTTTTGTCTTTCAAGGTCAATTTTATCGAAATCCCCGCTCACTTTTCTTATATAACCAATCTGCTGGTACAAATTTAAACTTTGATTTGAGATGACGATGAAACAGGAAATTTTTAATTTAGCTGTGGATAAAATTTAATGGGAATACTCTTGAGATTTTTATTGGCTTCCATAAAAGGATGACCCATTATATTGTTTTAACAAAAAGCACTCCTAAGAGTGCTCTTCCAGTGGACCCCGGCCGGATACCTGCCCCCGGGCGTTTTTCTCGGGGGAATGCCATTGAGACACTTGTCAGTTTCTGAAAGAGGACAATTCAAAAAGTAGCTTAAATAAAAAGCACTCCTAAGAGTGCTCTTCCAGTGGACCCCCGGCCGGATACCTGCCCCCGGGCGTTTTTCTCGGGGGAATGCCATTGAGACACTTGTCAGTTTCTGAAAGAGGACAATTCAAAAAGTAGCTTAAATAAAAAGCA
>JAAYCN010000045.1 GCA_012729755.1 Chloroflexota bacterium
AACAGAAGACTCATTCACCCTGGTGAAATGCCAGGGAGCAATCCTGGCAACCTATAATAACGAAGAACAGAAGTTTGACTTAGACACACGGACTTATCTACTCAGTCTATTTAATGGTGATTGGTTGGTTTGTGGAACACGATAATTCTTTACTAACTCACATCAAAAAATTAATACCCCTTTTCTGCATCACCCTGATGGCAGTAACGCTTCAGGCTTGCTCGGGTGCAGTAAACCCAGCTGCGCCTCAGCAACCAACAAGTGAGGCAGAGGCCTTGATCCAAACCGAGCAGGTTGGACCAACCAGTGACTTGAGCATTACTACAGCTGTTAATACTGACCTTGATGTGACGCCCACGGCTACCGAAATTAGCAGCCCGGAGGGTCAAGCAAATGCCACAGCCACGCCTGATCTTCGCCTGGACCCGGCAGATTGGATGGAATGGCCGGTCGTACCCATGATCTCAGACCGCGCAAAACAGATATACAATGAGGGCATTGAAAAAGGACTTGACCCCAACGTTTTCTCAAAATCCGGCGATTGTCAAAACATTACCACCTACTTTTTGGCTGTCTTTGAAGATCCTGATCAATACAGACTCGGTGCTGAATATGCTTACCTTCAGGAAACCATTTACTATTACGATGGCTCCTTTTCCCGGGAAAGCATGGCCGTCAAAGGTGGGATGAACGTCGCCGCAGTGCTGTCCCCCATGCGCGCCAACCAGACGTATTGCAAGGGCGGCGAATCACCGCTTGACTGTGAACTGAGGCTTAACAACCCCAGCATTATGCTGGTGAGCATGGAAGAAGCCTGGGGCGAACAAAATTCAGCCGCCAATTACGAAAAGTATATGCGCATGATTTTGGACAAGATCATCGCCAACGGCACCCTGCCCATTATCGCTACCAAGGCGGATAACCTTGAAGGCGATCACCGCATCAACGAGACGATTGTCAAGCTGGCTTACGAGTACGACATTCCCCTGTGGAATTTCTGGCGTGCGGTTCAGGGACTCCCGAACAATGGCATCCTGGCAGATGGGTTCCACCTGTCACACGGCTACAACCAGTTTGACAACAAGTACGCCCTGCAAAGTGGCTGGCCGGTGCGAAACCTGACTGCCCTACAGGTGCTGGACTCCGTCCGCCGGCAGTTGGCCGAAATGCCATAACTTCTGTATGTTCCACACCTTTATAGTTGTCACAAAATTGCTCAATTAATAAGTTCCTCGAATTTTATTTGAGACACGTTTTCTCTTTATCTCTCATATTGAGTTGTTTTTTTTCTAATCGAACGGTTTTACCTCATACAACGATCACCTAACCGCCATCGGCCCTCGGTTGAGTAACCGGTGTAGCTCATAGTCGTTTTAATATCTTTTGAAAAGAGTGAACCTTAAATAACAAATACAGCCAGGTCCAATAAACTAAGATTTTTTCTGTGCTTTTGGAAATATACTTCAGACGAATTGCATCGCCATCCTGGTAAAGGATTTCCTTTGGCGTTGGAGTTAATAGGTCGCTCAAAAGGCTGAAATTTTAATAAGGGTTCGGGTATAATATTTTTAGGATCGGGTATAGTTTAATACCGGAAATTATCACGCATAATTGCATTAAAAACACTAATTATGGATGACTATTCTGCATTCTTGCAGAGTATGAATTCTCTGTATAATTAATGGTTGGGTAGCTGGTTGATTAACAAATAAGTCTTCTCAAGGATGTCTCTATGTCTGAGAAAACCCCTCTAGATGAAGAATTTCCCAATCTGAAAAAGTATGTGACGATACCGTTTGTGTTTGTCGGGCTATTTATCCTCGCCACCAGCTTTGTGAATTTTGGAATCGGAAGATACATCTTAGGAATTGTAATAGGATTGGCGTTAATAGCAATAGGGATAGGGTTTTGGTTTAACGCC
>JAAYCN010000046.1 GCA_012729755.1 Chloroflexota bacterium
CGACCGGAGGAAGTGCAGCCGTAACTTTGAAAACTATATATGGGGCGGTGGCGGAATAGGCAGACGCAACGGACTTAAAATCCGTCGGTGGTGACACTGTGTGGGTTCGACCCCCACCCGCCCTATCAAAAAGCCAGTCAATAATTTGCTGGCTTTTTCTCTTTAAAAGAAACCATCAAAGAGGGATAGTATAATTGCGGCATGATTAAAGATCGATTTATGACGCGTCTTATTGCGCTTGTGTTTATGATTGTTTTGTTTCTGGTCTCTGGCTGTGGCGGACGCAATGGAACCATCGAAACACCAGCTTCGGCGACATTAGAACCGCCTACCCCGCTCATCGCTTCACCGACTCCTGTGCCAACGCCGACTGTGCCGCCAGCTCCAGCCGCGGCTGTGGTGGATGGTGAGGATGTCTTACTGTCTTACTTCGAACATGAAGTCGCAAGGTATCGTCTGGCGTTGGATCCGAATCAACCTGCTGAGGCTGAATCGGAAATTAATACCAAAGTAATCAATTATCTGATTGACCAGCAACTGTTGTCTCAGGCGGCTCGCGCTGAGGGCTTTGCATTGAGCGAGGATGAGCTGCAGGTGAAGATTGATGATCTGGCGAGCAAGCAAGGTTCGGCAGAAGCGTTTGGCGAGTGGCTGCAGGCGAATGCATATGATGAAGTTGAGTTCAGAATGGCGCTGAGGTTGGCAAGTGAGGCTGCGTGGATGCGTGATAAGATCGCTTCAAGCATTCCTGAAAAAGTGGAACAGGCGCATGTGCGACAGATTATCACCCAGACAGAAGGGAACGCAAGCGCGGCTTTGCTTGAGTTGAACGCCGGGGGTGATTTTGACGCTCTCGCCGCGCGTTATTCGCCGGCCACGGGCGGGGAATTGGGCTGGTTCCCGCGGGGCTATCTGACTTATCCTGAAATAGAAGAAGCGGCTTTCAGCCTGCCAGTCGGTTCGTATTCCCAGGTCATTGCGACCGAAATTGGTTTTCATGTGATCAAGGTGATTGAACGCGACAGTGAACACCTGTTGACTACGGACGCGCTGATCAGCCTGCAGACGAAAGCATTAAATGAATGGCTTTCTCAGGCGCGAAGCATGGCAAGTATAGAGATCAGGCTGCCATGACCAGTCAACGGCCGCAAAGCACCAGCCGAAATAAGTACGCGTATCGGACACGGGCGATTCCCACAATGGCGCGAAAGAAAGGGCCTTCTGGCGGTGGCGTTTTTTTCGCGATTCTGGTTATGGCTGGGCTTTTTGTCGGCATGCTTTTTCTTCTGGACATCCTGCCTTTCGGGCGTCCGGCTACGCCAACGCCGACAAACGCATTGAGCCAATCAGTTTCAACTGAACTTACGAACGCGACCGCTGTGGATTTGCCGACGGCGACCGAGCAGCCGACTCAGACACTAACACCAACCGAGACGCCTGAACCTACCGCTACGTCAACAGCTGAACCAACGATGACGCCTGCGCCAACTGAGAAGCCGATGCCTTATATCGTGCGCGGCATACCAATGGCTTATCAAAGCAAGCTTTTCCGTACTGAAAGCACCTGCGCGACATACTATATCGCGGGGATGGTGGTTGACTTGCAGGAGTCGCCTGTTCATAACCTGACAGTCAAATTGGGGGGGACTTATGGCGGCGATATTGTAGATTTTGAAACCAGTTCTGGTGACGCTCGCCTGTACGGTGAATCTGGTTTTGAGTTTGCTTTTGCTAATAAAAAGATAAACGAAGATCGGGTGTATATTCAACTGCTGGATCGTTTTGGCGAAGCGCTTTCTTCGCGTACCTATTTGGATATCAGCGGTTCGTGCGACCACAACTTGTTGAACGTCACTTTTAAGCAGGTTCGCTAAACAGCACTGTATTTTTTGGATTGATCACTACCATTTGATCTGCGCTAAGCGCCCCAGTGACCTTTTGGGCATTAATGGGTAAGACGGCAGCATTGGCGAAATATTCAAAGCCGAAATCGGTTCTTTCACCAGACTGTTTGCCCGGGATGGGCATGAGGCGGGCGGTAAGGGGCTTGTTCAGCCGCAGGGAGAGCGCGGCAATATCCAGCAAAACCGGGTAAATCTGTTCTTCAGAGGTGTCGCCAGGCAGTGGAATAACATCTAACCCGGTCCCGCAGACAGCTGAATTCAATAACAAATTTTGTAAACTCAAACAGCCTTCAGAGGCGCGCGCGGCGAGCCCGTCGTCTTCGAGTACGGGCAGCATGAGGCCATTGAATCCAGTGCGCAGGTAATCAGCCTGGTCAAGGGTGTCTGTGAGGAACGCAGACAGAAAAAGGCTGCCTGATAAGCCAAAAGCTGGCAGCCCGAGCGATTCGAGCGCTTTGGCGATTGAACAGGCAGCGTTTGGGAAAGGAGCAAGCGTAAAATCAATGCCTCTAAATGAATATCCGTAGATGGCGCTCACCTTCTGGGCGATGTCTGTGATCTTTGAGGCGTGAAGTTGAATCGCCTCAATCAAACTCTGGCGGGCGGATTGCAGGGAGGACGCGGGGGCGAAACATTCCATCGCGAGGTCTGCCCCTTCGATAGCCAGCGCGAAAGAGGGCGCGCCAGATTGGGCATAGGCGGCAGGGAAAAAGGGGGCGTAAGGCGGGACGTTCGCTAACGCGGCGAAACGCAGATTGGCGAAGCCATCTGGCTCAAGGGTGGAAAGCCTGACGATGATCTTCGCGCATTCTCTGGCTGCTTTGAGGGAGATTTCATGACCGTCGGTTAACGCGCCGGTCGCGAACAAATGGTTGTTCGCCCCAAGAATGGAAGGGATCGCGGCGTAATCAGCATGATTGCCTGGTTGGGCTGGACCGAGGGACAGGTATTCGAAACCTTCAGCGTGCGCCTCGATCGCCAAATGAGCGGACGCCGCCGCACGGTCGCAGGCTGGGAGCCAGGTGGGGAAAGGTGGAGTGGCCAGGCGCAGTGTCTGCACTTCGTAGCCGGACTGGATGAACGTGTGGCGGGCATGATTGGCGAAGATGCCGAGATGGCTGAGCAGCGTGCGGTTTGGCGGGTAACCAATATCACCAAAGACAGTCACCGACCGGATTCTCATTTTGACCTCTGCCTGAGCACTTCAAAGAGCAGGATGCCGGCTGAGATGGCGGCATTGAGCGATTCGTTTTGACCGCTCATGGGGATGCGAACTGAGCCTGTGACCAGACTCTCAGCATCGGGGCTGATGCCATCCGCCTCGCCGCCAATAACTAATGTGGTTGGTTTGGTGAAATCAGCCTGCCAATATATCTGTTGGCCTTCCATATCGGCTTGCAGGGTTTGGGTGTTTTGGGTCAGCTGGGCAATGAATGGCCAATCCAAACTCAGGATAGGGAGCCGGAAGTGAGATCCCATACCCGAACGTACCACTTTAGGAGACCAGGCATCAACTGTGCCCGGCGCCAGAATGACGGCCTGGGCGCCGGCCGCTTCGGCGGTGCGCAGGATGGTTCCGACATTGCCTGGGTCACGAACCTGATCAAGCAGAACCAGAAAATCAGGGTGGCTTGGCGGAGCGGGGTTGGGGATCGAAAAAACAGCGAGGATGCCCTGAGATGTTTCGGTATCGCTGAGTTGTTCAAACAACCTGGATTCAACCAGAAAAGCTGGAACAAGCGGAGGCAGCAGCTTTAAAACCTGAGCTGCCCGTGGTGAGAGATCTGACTTGTAAAGAGCGAACTGAAGAGCCAGTTCCGAATCAATGCCGTCTTCCAATAATCGCGCGCCTTCGGCAACGAAGCTCTGCCGCTTGCGGCGGAGTTTGGATTGCTCGAGTAAGCCACGAACCAGTTGGATATACTGGTTCTGTGGCGAGGTAATTATTTCTGTAGATGACACAGGAGGAATTATAAGGGAAAATCCTCATGGTCGGCTACTGATTTAAGGGCGACGTGGAGGGATCCTTCGGATTTGAAGTCGAGTCGGGCGTATCGACTGCGGAATTCGCTGCGTCGCTCGGGGTAACCGACGCCGGGGTTAATGAAACGCTGACCATCCATAAATTCGTCGATTGGTTTGTGGAGGTGTCCGTAGATGATCACGTCCGCGTCGGGGTAGATTGTGGCTAAGGCCTGTTGAAAGCGTTGGTGACCGACCTGCCTGCCAGTCGCGAAAAGACGCAGGTAGTTGAGCGCCCATGCCATGATGTTGACATGGCCGTGGGCAAGGGTGATTTTGAGACCGTTGATTTGACGATGAATTTCCCGAGGCAGGCGATAGCGCAGGAACCAATCACGATTGCCCTCAACCGCCAGGGTGGGGGCGATGTGATTGAGTTCGTCGATCGCGCCGGGCTGACAGACATCGCCGGCATGCCAAATCTCATCGGGTTTTTCCGCGGTGAGAGCTTCGAGCAGCTTGGGGTCGAGGTGAGAAATCCGGTCGCCGACATGGGTGTCAGCGACCACAACGATACAAAGGTCAGATTTCATGATCAGGATTGTTTTTCGACAGAAGCGCGGTGACTGAGGTGTTCTTTCTTAATCACCAGGCGCCACCAGAGATCAAGCAGCTGACGGCCAGTGCGCCAGAGGTGGGGCCAATTGAAGAATTGAGACTGCCCATAGGTGCGGTGGTGATGGCTGACCGGGACCTCGGTGAATTTATAGCCGGCATCCTGAAATTTCTTAACCATTTCGAGGCAAATTGTGCCGGAGCGGGATTCGAGTGTGACGTGGTCAAACAGCGACCGACGGATCAGGCGAAAGTCACAATCGACGTCTCTCAGCTTAAAGCCAAACGCCCATTTAACCAGATAGTGATAGGTGCGGCCGATAATCTTGCGGTAGAAGGGATCATTGCGGGCAATTTTGTAGCCGTTGGCAACGTCAGTGTCTGACTCAAGCGCGTTAACGAGATTGACCAATTCGAGCGGGTTATATTGGGCATCGCCATCGGTATAGAAGACCCATTCTTTGCTGGCGTTAGCGAAACCAGTGCGCAAAGCGCAGCCATAACCCTTATTGCCATCATGGGGGATGACGCGCAATTCCGGGTAACGGCTGGCAAGTTCGTC
>JAAYCN010000047.1 GCA_012729755.1 Chloroflexota bacterium
CCCGCCTTCTCAAGCTCTGCTTTTGTATGGAACAACTCCTCATCTCGAAAACGTTCGGGTGGAATGATCATTTAAACGTTGCTCATTCAATCTGTTAAATCAGAGTAAGGAGAATTTATACATTCAATACCCAGCATATCGAAGGAATTATAAAACCACCTCCATGGCGGATGGTTATTTGTCTCAAAAGCTTTGTGTTATCGACTGCCTGCCTGGAGGCGTAGAAACAGAAATATCCTCCGCTTAGCCAGAGGATATTTATCACGGTAGCGCTAGAAAGGATTAGCCTTTTGCGCGAACGATATCAGCGCCGAGATTTCTCAATTTTTCATCTATTCTCTCATATCCCCGCTCAATTTGAGTAATATTGCGTATAGTTGAGGTGCCGTTAGCGCTTAAAGCGGCTAAAACCAAGGCAATGCCCGCTCTGATATCGGGGGAGTCAAGCTTTTCAGCATTCAAGCGGGTGGGCCCATGTACGATGCAGCGGTGTGGATCGCACAACACAATTTGAGCGCCCATAGAAACCAATTTGTCAGTAAAGAACATCCGGCTGGGATACATCCAGTCGTGAAATAAAATTGTTCCATTGGACTGGGTTGCTACAACAATCGCAATGCTCATCAGGTCAGTAGGGAAGGCTGGCCAAGGCATCACACTGATTTCCGGGATGGCGTTGCCAATGTCTGTTTCAATGACGAGACGCTGATTGCCTGAAACCAGAATGTCATTGCCAACAAAATCAAAATCGACACCCAAACGCCGGAAGACCAGTTGGATCATTCCAAGGTGTTCGATTCCAGCGTTCTTGATGCGAATGTCGCCTTTGGTAACCACCGCGGCGCCAACAAATGAAATCACCTCAAGATAATCTGGCCCAATTGTGAACTCGCCGCCATGTAAACTGTCGACCCCATGAATCTCAAGTGTGTTTGAACCGATATTGCGAATATCAGCGCCCAGCAAGTTGAGCATCTGACACAGCTCCTGGATGTGCGGCTCCGAAGCTGCGTTGCGCAGATAAGTCACTCCTTTCGCCCTGACAGCAGCCATGATGCTGTTCTCAGTCGCGGTGACGCTTGCTTCGTCAAGAAGGATATCGGCGCCAATAAGCCCCGGCGCAGAAAAATTGAATGTGTCGTTCATTTGCATGCGTGCGCCGAGCTTTGTTAACGCAAGGATGTGTGTGTCAACTCTCCGCCGTCCAATCACATCTCCACCTGGTGGTGGCAGGTTGATCGTACCGGCGCGAGCCAGCATCGGCCCGGCGAGAAGAATAGAGGCGCGGATTTTTCGGCAAAGGTCTGGGTCCAGAGCAGATGGGGTTACATTTTGGGCTTGAAACTTATATGAAGAGCTGTCACCCATGCGGGTAACGGTTACACCCAGGCTTTCGATCAATTGTCGCATGGTGCGTGTGTCGGTGATATCTGGCAAATTATGCAAAACTACGGGCTCATCGGTCAGCAAGCAGGCAGCCATCATGGGCAGAGCCGCATTTTTATTGCCAGAAGGCGTAACGGTTCCATGTAATGGGATGCCGCCCTTGATTACAAATTTTTCCATCATTTACTCCTTTTCAAGCTGCGATCGGTCCAGCCTTACTAACTGATTCATCAACTGATTCGGCGTATTTTTTGAAATTCTCATTAAACAGTTTGGCCAAGTGTAAAGCTTCAACCTTATATGCTTCCTGATCTTCCCAGGCGAGCTCCGGATTCAAAACGCTCTCGGGCACACCTGAAACATGATCCGGAATTTCAACATTAAAAATAGGGTGTCGGTGTGTTGGCGTATCGTTGATTTGGTTGTTCAGCACCGCACTGATCATTGCGCGCGTGACCGGCAACGCGATGCGCTTCCCGACTCCAAAACCGCCGCCAGACCAACCCGTATTCAACAGCCAGACTTTAGTGCCGTGCTCCTTCAGCTTTTTCGAAAGCAGGTTTGCGTAGATTGATGGCTTGAGCGGCAGGAAAGGGGCTCCGAAGCAGGTAGAGAATGTTGCTTCGGGCTTGTCTCCAAGACCCCGTTCCGTGCCAGCCAATTTTGAAGTATAGCCGCTTAAGAAGTAGAACATAGCCTGTTCATTAGTGAGTTTAGCGAGCGGCGGCATCACGCCAAAAGCGTCAGCGGTCAGGAAGAAAATATGGTCGGGATGGCTGCCGATCCCTGAAGGGTCGAAATTATGAATAAATGACAGCGGATAAGCCGCCCGAGTATTCTCAGTGTACTTTGCTGAGTCAAAGTCTGGAACGGACTTTTCATTTAACGGAACATTTTCAATCAGGCAGCCAAAGCGATTAATGGCTGACCAGACCAGGGGCTCAAAATCCGGATTGATGCGAATGGTTTTCGCATAACACCCTCCTTCGAAATTGAAAATCCCATGCTCATTCCAGCCATGTTCATCATCACCGATTAAAGCCCTTTCCGGATCCGATGAGAGAGTCGTTTTGCCTGTTCCGCTGAGGCCAAAAAACAGGGCAACATCGCCGTCTTTGCCCTTGTTCGCCGAACAATGCAGCGAGAGAATATCTCGCTTTGGCAGGACGTAATTCATGAAGGTGAACACAGACTTCTTGATTTCGCCGGCATAGCGGGTATTTCCAATCAAAACGACCTTGTCGACAAAATCGAGAATGATAAACGCGGGTGACCGCAAACCATCGTTGGCGGGATCAGCTTTAAAGCCAGTTGCCGCGATAACGGTGAAATCGGGGTCATCAAATGGCGGCTGTTCCTCAGCTTCGATAAAAAGGCTGGACGCCATCAGGTTTTGCCAGGCTAATTGGGTAATAACACGGATTTTCTTTGTGTTTGCGAGATCCGCACCAGCCCGCATGTCCCGAATATAGAGTTTTTTGTCTTGCAGATAGTCCAAAACCTGAGCTTTAAGGTTAAGATATTTTTCGCGACTGATCTCTTCTGTGCCCTTGGCATACCAGATGTCAGGGTCGGCATTCGCGACCATATACTTATCGTTGGGGGATCGACCTGTGAATGGGGTGGTATTGACCACAATGGCGCCCGACGAAGAAAATTCGCCCTCATGGTTCTTTATGGCTTCAGCCCCTAATTGGGCTGGACTTAGATTGTAGGCAATCTCCTTAACGTGGGCAAGCCCATACTTGCTCAACACAGTTCTGATGTCTTGATTCTCAAGTGTCATCAATATCCCTTTCTTTTCTAAAGTATTTTGTCACTTAACCAATTCAAGCAGAGCCGGTTTTCCGAAAATCGAAGAGGAAAAATCAGCCAGTTCTGCGACTGGGAAGAAACCGCGAGAAGCAACACCATAAATCCAGGGGCGTTCCCTGGCTACGGTTGTATAAACTTCGTAAAAATAAGCCTGCGAATCAAGCGCAACATTTGCCTGTCCATACCCAGCAGTAAACGGACTGATGACGCGTTCAGAATTGACCGCATCGCTTCGATAGGACTGCAGCGAAGGGCTATTGAGACCGAGAAAAAAGGGTTTTTTGTGCAGGCTCTGGAAATTGACGATCATCGAATCCATGTACATCGACACAGTTTCAAGTGAGAATGTTGCGTTATCAGGGCTATTTGAATCAATTTCCAAATAATAACCATCCACCTGATCAAGGAATTTATAGGTAGGCAAGTTACCGCCTCGAGCAGGAATTGTCAAAAGCAAGTCCTTTTTATAAGACTTCTTTAATTTCAAGATCAGTTCGCCCCAAACCTCCTCTGAACTTTTAGGAGTACCCATTGATCGTTCATTGGTAACCAGCTCATCCGGAAAACTGGGTTGAACCGCTGAACCGCCAATAATCAATTGATCAACTTGATTCTCCTCAGCGAAAATGGCAAAGTTCATCGCGAACCGTTCATATTCAAAATACCATTGCTGCCACCAGAGTTGATCTCTAATGCTGCTCTGCCACCAATCAGCGGCGCCATTTTCAAATATCAGCTGCGGATAGATGCCTACGCTCATTTCAAGCTTCTTTGCGGCAGCGATCACCGAGCCAAGATCGGCAAGTGAGGTAGAGGTGTCCACATCAACGCTGAAGAAAGGCAGGCCATTAATGAGCTGCACTTTCCATGTGGGAGAGAGAATGATCCAATTAACGCCGGCCTCATATAATCTCTCAAGCACGTCAATCTGCTTCTTTAAAAAGCCAGCTTTGTAAACATTTGTGAATTCGACACCAATCAGGTTCTTTCCATTAGGAGCATGCGAGCTGCCGGTTGGCATCTGTACAGCCTGTGTTGGGTTCCAAAAATTCCATTCGTTAACTTCGGTGAAATTGTTATCAGGGTTGGTGAAATCAACCTGTTTGGGTGTGCTGTGGGTTGACAGATCAAAAGCCACATTACAGAGATCGTTGCGGCAAACGCTGAAATTTAATGGCCCGTCCGGGTTTTCATAAAGCAGGTACATCCACTGGTTGTTACCAATCGGCCAGATCGGAAGCGTCGAATGTATCTGATTGCCATTAAGTCTTAGCGAAACCCAGTCCCCATAGCCTAAATTGGAGTTAACCTTGACAGTAATTGAAGCAGGTTCTTTTTCCGCCTCACGCCAGCTGATGATCTCGTCATTAATTTCAACGTCCTTCGATGGAACAATCAGCCGGCGAGTGATCCGCTGTCCGTCGGCATTTCGTTCAGCATTAACAAAGCCATCACCCATCGTGTATTTATAGCGAATTTCACTGCCAGCGAATAATTTTAATTGAAGGGTATAACGACCGTCTGGTGTCATTTCCATTAGCGGAAGACGCACAGCGTTCGGCAATCGTGAACCTCCCGAATAGGGGAATACATTGCCAAATTGATATAAGTTGCCTGCCATGCGTATAGGCGCGCCCACGGCGTCATTAGGCGGTTTTACCATAAAAGTAACTTTCACCTCCGAAAGGGGCTCAAGCTTGACTACAACCGGAGTGGAGAGACCGGCAACGACATTTACGTCCTGTTCGAAAATTCGATAAGCGCCATTGATTGATGACGCTGTTAATCTATGCACGCCAACAGGCACGTTGGAAAGATGAAAACGACCAGTCTTGTCGGAGTAAATTGTTTTGCCGGCAATGGTGACCATCACGTCGGCGATAGTTTTGCTTGTCGAAAGATCAGTTATCGCACCTTCGACCCGACCGTAATCTCCATGATAAGGCGAAGATGGCCAGCCAAAAATCACGTCGTTTATCGTCGTTTTCGGATTGACATACATATTCCTGAACAAAACACGCTGGTTCATGCCGTCAGTTTCAATCTCATCGCCATTACTCGTCAAAACATAACGATAACGTGTTTCCCCATATTCAGGCAGTTCAATGGTCGCAGTGTAGTTAAATTCATCAACCAGCTGCATCGGGTAGCGTGAAGACCTCAAATCAATGCCTGTCACATCATCGAGAATATCAATTGAGATTGAAAGATTAGTCCCTTGAAAATGAGCCAGCCGTGCGTTAAAGACAACCGGCGCCAAATGCATGGGTGTTACATTGGAACTGGGAGTGAAGGCGGGTGGTTGAAGTGGCGCCTCGACAGGTTGGATTTTAATCCCACAGCTCGACAAAAAAGCAAGCGCTAATAAAAAACTAATTAGTGGCTGTATAGTGATTCGAGTAAGAAATTGATGTTTCATATGAGCTTACCTGCGGTTTTATCGAGGATCCCGGCAAGGCTTCCGAGCACTCCGTTGACAAACCGCGGTGAGCTGTCTGTGCCAAAGGATTTGGCTAATTCAACGGCTTCGTTGATGCCTACTTTTAAGGGTGTTTTTTTATAAATCGCAAGCTCCCACAATGCCATGCGCAAAATATTGCGATCAACCACAGCTATCTGATCAAGCGGCCATTCAGGGGCATGAGCGGTAATCAATTCATCAAGCTTCTGGCTGTTTTCTCTGACACCTCTGACCAAGGCCATCGCAAATTCATACTGGTTTTCCTCCAGATCGTTTTCCATCGCACGATCCTCGAGGGTAATACCCAGAGAATGATTGGTCAAATCGAGCTCATAGAGTGTCTGTAAAGCGACGACTCTTGCCAGCGTTCGAGATTTCATCAAAACTCATTCCTTAAAATCGATGTCAGTAATATGTACGTTAATCTGCGCAACTTCCATGCCAGTCATTTCCGAAACGGCTCTCAGTACTCGCTGCTGCACATTTTCAGAGACCATGCGGACGTTAACCTCAGATAAGGTCACAAAATACAATTCAATATGAAGTTGATTGTTTTTGATAACCGCTTTCACGCCTTCTGATTCAGGGTTTTGCGGCGTTTTAGCCATTGGAAAACGTACCCTTGACATTCGTGAAACGCCTGGGGTAGCCAGTGTCGTGAGTCTCGCGATGGTGTTAATCACTTCTGGTGCGATAGTGGTCGTGCCAATTTTGGTGTTTTCCATAACCTTTCCTCGATTCTGTCCTATGGCAAACTAGCCGGGTAATATTCCGGTTGTCAATACGGTCATTAACGCAATTTCATCCGATGAGATCTTTTCAGATTTTAGCTGCTCAACAGCGTTTGCGTGGAGCCTTTCGTAATTAACGCCAGGTGGCCAGCCCGATTTGAAGCATCTTTCAGGGTCTTCATAGGTCTTGGCTGGTTCAGAAACATCAAACCCTAATTTTTCCAAACTGTAGAAAACAGGGATAAACTGTTCCATTTTCAGACTCTGCCAGGCATTCATAACGATAGAAACAAATTTAGAATCTTTTTCGAATACTTTTTCCAGCCCTTGGTAAAAAAGACCTTTAGGCGCCAAAAAAGAGTTTCGGAAACCTGGCACCTTATTTTTTTCTTTAATAGCCGAGAAAAGAGTACTGCGAATTTCAGGGTTCAAGGTCTCTTTCCGGTCAATTAATTCAACCAGAATTTGTTTTCGAAACTCTGGTGTCAGGTACACATTAAGTGCCACCATTGGTTTTAATTCTTCCATCTGAACCCCAATCAGTTGTTAATTTTCTGACAAACGCATTTAGTATTCGTCAGCGTCGTCCTCTTCATCGTCTGAATCGTCATCGTCGGTCGCCCACAAGTCCTCAGATTCTTCATCAGACCCCAATTCGTCCCAATCGTCCAACTCAGCATCATCTTCCCAACTGGTCGATTCGCCATCCTCGCTGGGTCGATAGGTGAGACAGCCGCTATCAGGATTGAGTTCGATTGCTGCTGCACTGCAATAACGTTCATCCAGGAAAAGGCAATCAAGATAATGGCAGCGAATTTTTGGCATCAATTCTCCTCAAATATCTTATCAAGTCGGAAGGCATTTTACCTTACACTTCCATAACCGTAAAGTCAATGTATGGGTTCGATGATAGATGTGAGGACAGTGAGTGTGAGACAGTGAGGGGTCAAATCAGGGTGACGACGTTCAGTATGCTGTCCAGGGGTCAGATTGACCCAGAGCATTCAATGCGTATCCAGTCAATGTGTATTGGCGCATGTACTGTTTCGATAAATGGAACACAAATGGTATGGGGTGGGGGAGTGATTGTGATCGAAATGGGTATAATATGCAAAATTAAAAATGGCAGGTGGAAGTTTTGACAATAAAAACTATTGAAAGCGGTGCGACCATGCGCACAAGGCTATCAAAATCAATCGTTTTGGCTTTGCGTACCTTGATGGGGCAGGGCGAGCCGACCGAGTTAAGTCTTGACCTTGTGGCGTTTATTGTCTTAGCGCTCGAAAAAATAGCAGAATCAGTGAATCAAAGCGCACAGGCATGGGAGAAACGTGATTACTGGCTCAAAGCTGATCAGTTCCGCATGGAGTGGGCCTGGGCTGAACGAATTTGTAAAGTCTTGTGCCCGGCCGTTTTAGCGCGCGACTGGACAAAGATTATCCCGGAGTTGACGAAACTAGCCCAGCCGCTCGGCAAAATAAAAGTCAGCGCGAGTCATCGCCTGGGTGAGCCGTGGATCGGCGCCTGGCAGGCTCTTGTTCAAAATCAAAAATCCTAATAACTTTCTGATTGGGGAAGGGGAAACGCACTTGCCAGTTTCATCGGCTTAGGTTATGATAAGTATCATTATCATAACCACGGTGGGCGAGAAAAGATTAAGCTCATCAGTAAAACGAAAAACAGTAGAAATGAAAACTATTAGAGAAGTTATCGACGATTATCTTGCTTCAGTCACGCTTTCGCGCAGCGCCAATACAACGCGCACCTATCGTAATGCCATGAATACTTTTGAGGAAGTCCTGACATCTCACAAACTTCCGGCGGATAAGACACAGATCGAAGACCTGCATGAGGAACCGGTAACCTGGATGGCAACCGCGCTGAAATCGCTCTCGCCGTCTACCGAACAGTGTTATCTGACCGCGACTGTCGGTTTATATGAATACATTGCCGGTGAAGATCTGGCCCCAATTAACCTGCCGCGTGTACGGTTGTTGATCAAACAGCGTGCCAGGCGACCCGGAATACGGCTGCCGCAATTTCCGAAAGCTGACATCGAAACCGTTCTCACCTATGCGCAGTCACTTAACGCGCAACCCCATGAGGATGAAACGCAGCATTTGATCAATATGCGCGACCGCTCCTTTTTGATAACGCTCGCTGATACGGGCTTGAGGGTCCATGAGGCCTGTAAGCTGCGGCGTGGAGACATCGATTGGCACGAAAGTCGGGCAATTATTATTGGCAAAGGCAATAAAGAAGCTGTTCTAAGGTTTTCTAAACGAAGTATCAACGCTATTCGCGAGTATTTGCAGCTTCGGGCCAAGCTTGATGGCGCGGGTGGAAAAGCTTTGGGAGCCTTGCCAGTGTTCGCACGTCACGACAAAGCGTCCGGGAGCAAAATTAAACCAATTTCAACCACAACGGGCCGAAAAATTGTTAGTGATCGGGTTCGTGAAGCTGTTGGCGATGACGCGGTAGGAACGATTACCCCTCACTCGTTCAGACATTATTTTGTAACGACTATTTTAATGAGTTCAGGGAACCTCAAACTGGCACAGGAGCTTGCTAGACACACCAATATTGCCGTGACACAACGCTATACGCATCTCAGCGATGATGAATTGGATCGAAAGTATCAAGATATCTTCGGATGATGAGCTTGGTGGTATCATAATTCCGTTAAGCTAACCTGACTGCTTATTGAGGAGTTTATGACTGATCATCGTATCAAATCTCACCCTATTCTCGAAGATTTACCAGAACCAACTATCCCGTTTTATTGGAAAGAACAACTTTTTTACGCCCGACCAGACGAAATGATTTCATCGGCCCTGATCGCTAACGGCGTGACCATTTTTGGGCACAGCCCAGTTGATCATTCACCACAAGGTATTTTCTGTGCGAATGGTCAATGTGCTCAATGTATGGTAATTGCTGACGGCATTCCTGTTAAATCGTGTATGACCGCTGTGAAGGCAGGAATGAAGGTGCTGCCGAAGGATAATTTACCGATATTGCCTGACGTAACTTTACCGTCTGGTTTGGCCGCCTCCCCTACCCCGATCCATGAAACTGAGGTATTGATCATCGGTGGCGGTCCCGCCGGGTTATCGGCAGCGTCTGAACTTGGCGCGTTGGGCGTTCAAGTCCTGTTGATTGATGATAAAGACGCTTTGGGCGGCAAACTCGTCCTGCAGACCCATCGGTTTTTTGGATCAAGCGAAGCCGTATTTGCTGGGACTCGTGGCATTGATATCGCCAAGAAAATAGCCGAAAAAGTGCGCAAGCTGGATTCAGTCACTGTCTGGACAAACGCCACTTCTGTGGCAATATATGAAGAGAAGACAGTTGGCGTTTTTAGAAATAATTCCAGTTATCAGCTGGTTAAACCTAAAATTTTGCTCGTTGCTGCGGGAGCTAGGGAAAAAACGCTTGCGTTTCCGGGCAACACCTTGCCCGGGATCTATGGCGCGGGCGCATTTCAAACTCTGGTTAACCGCGATTTGGTCGAACCGTGTAAAAACCTGTTCATTGTCGGCGGCGGTAATGTTGGTCTGATTGCTGGTTATCACGCTATTCAAGCGGGAATCCATGTTTCCGGCCTGGTTGAAGCTGCGCCACAGTGCGGTGGGTATAAGGTTCATCTGGACAAACTGATCCGCAGCGGCGTCCCCGTTTACACCTCGCACACAGTTGTTGAAGCGCGCGGCAAAGAAAAAGTTGAACAAGTCGTCGTCGCTAAGGTTGATTCGAAGTTCAAACCGATCAAGGGAACAGAACAAGTCTTCGATTGTGATACTGTTCTAATCGCCGTTGGTCTTGATCCGGTGAACGAATTTGTCAACAAGGCGATTGAAGTTGGTTTGCCAGTGTTTGCCGCTGGTGATGCACAGGAAATCGCCGAGGCTTCCGCGGCTATTTTTTCGGGAAAGATCGTTGGCAATGAGATCGCCAAAGCGCTTGGCAAGTTCACCGACGATATTCCAAGCGAGTGGATTACTTTTGAAGAAGTACTCAAATCAAAACCTGGACGCGTTCATGAATCGAAACTACCTGAAACTTATCAGGGAGTTTATCCTGTGATGCACTGCACCCAGGAGATTCCATGTGATCCCTGCTCAAGTGTTTGCCCTAAACATCTTATCGTAGTCGACAAGCAGGATATCCGTTCAATCCCCCAATTCCTGACCAATGACAGCAGAAGCTGTTTGGCTTGCGCGCGCTGTGTTGCGGTTTGTCCAGGACTGGCAATCAGTCTGGTTGATTTCAGAAAACAAAATGGTTTTGGTCTGGTATCGCTGCCATACGAACAGGATGCTACCGATTTAAGCGTTGGTCAGTTGATAGCTGTAACATCCACCGAAGGGGAAGATCTCGGACGTTTCCCTATCGAGAAAATTGCCAAGGTTCCTGGCTTTAAAGGCACGACTGTTGTCACGATTGAGGCACCGCAGGAAATTGCCGGAAAAATCTCGGGGTTCCGCCTGATTGATCAGCCAGAGAAAGCTACATTTGAGCAAACTGTGGATTACCCAGATATTGATTCCGATAAGGCCTATATTTGCCGCTGTGAGCGGATCACAGCGGGTGAGATACGCGCTTTGATCAAAGCAGGTGTCAAAGATATTAATCAAATCAAGGCAGTAACCAAAGCCAGCATGGGCGCGTGCGGTGGTAAGACCTGCCTTTCAATGATCAAGCGAATGTATCAGGCAGAAGGCATCCCTCTATCAGAGGTGACCGAAACGCCGATCCGACCTGTATTTGTGGAAATACCGATAGGTGTGCTGGCAAATCTCCCCACTGAACAAGATGGAGGTGGAAAATGAAAAACACTTATGATGTGATTATCGCTGGCGCAGGCTCTGTCGGCACCCCAACCGCCTTCTTTTTATCTAAAGCTGGTTTAAAAGTTCTCGTCATTGAGCCCTTGGCGAGCACGGGCCAAGGCTCGAATAAACACGCCATCGGCGGCGTGAGAGCCACACATTCTGACCCTGCGAAGATATTGCTATGCGCAAATAGCATTAAAATCCTGTCTTCATGGCAGAATACGTATGGCGATGATATCGAATGGAACACATGCGGATATTCTTTCGTGGCTTATGACGCAATAATCGAGAAAACATTAAAAGATCTTCTTGTTCTCCAGAAATCATTGGGGTTGAATATCGATTGGCGCGACACCGCTGGAATCGTCGAGTTGGTTCCGGATATCAACGCTGATCACCTGATTGGCGGAACATACTCTCCTGAAGATGGCTCCGCCTCTCCTATGAAAACAAGTTTTGTGTTTTATTCCCACGCTTGTCGGATGGGCGCAGAATTTCATTTTAACGAGAAGGTGACCGCTGTGCACACTAAAGGCGGCAGAATATCCCAGGTTGACACGAATAAAGGGAGCTATTTTACTAATACCTTTATCAATGCCGCTGGTTCCTGGTCTGCAGAGGTTTCCGATTTGCTTGGTGTGAGCATTCCCGTCAAACCCGACGCGCATGAAGCAGGCATCACCGAATCGATTGCGCCAATGGTTGGCCCTATGGTGGTTGACATCCGTGAGCGTCCGGGTTCGAGCAATTTCTATTTCTATCAGCACCCAACCGGCAAGATCATATTTTGCGTTACGCCTAATCCGCAGATTTGGGGATTCTATGAAAAAGACACCAGCAAGTTCCTTCCCATGGGTTGTCAGCGTTTGATAGAGGTCGTGCCAAAATTAGCAAATGCCCGCGTTCGTCGCACCTGGCGCGGAACCTACCCAATGACACCCGATGGCTCCCCCCTGCTTGGAAAGGTCACTGGCGTTGATGGATATATTTTGGCGACCGGGATGTGTGGTCAAGGTTTCATGCTTGGGCCTGGCGTCGGTGAGATCACCTCACATCTGGTGACTGATAGTTTGAGCGATCAGGAAGCTCAATCGCTTAATGCCTTACGGTATGACCGGGCTTTCACCAGCAAGGAAATGCTAAAATAAATTTTGCATTTCTGACTTACAATTGTTGGTGAAATGGACCTGGATCAATTAACCAGCAGATTACCAGCAACTTTTAACGCAGAAGACCGCGATGCTATTATGCGCGCTTATGCCATGGCTGAAAAAGCGCACGCCGGGCAGACGCGCGCTAATGGTCAACCTTACATTTCTCACTGCGCCGCTGTTGCATTTATTCTAATCAGCATTCAAGCCGCTCCCAGCCTGGTGATTGCCGGTTTGCTGCATGATGTTGTCATCGATGGCGGCGTGCCGCTTGAAAGTATCCGAGATGAGTTTGGCGATACTGTGTCAACTTTTGTTGAAGATGTTACCAAGATTACCAGCCTGCAGAAGTTAAGCCGCGGTGATCAACATGAGGACGAGCGCAAGCCGCTTCCTCCGGCTGAGGACCTTCCCGATACACGCAAAGCGGACGCGGTGGTAGAAACGCTCCGCAAGATGCTGCTGGCGATTGGCGATGACATCAGGGTCGTGATCATTAAACTTGCTGATCGGCTTCATAACATGCGATCACTGGCGGCGATGCCGCCAGACCGACAGAAAAAAATCGCGCAGGATACCCTGGATATCTTTGCGCCACTGGCAAACCGGCTTGGCATCTGGCAGTTTAAATGGGAACTTGAAGACCTCGGCTTCCGGTACACTCAACCGCAGAAATATCAGGAGCTAACCGAACAGGTAGCCTTGAGGCGCACGAAACGTCAAGCAGAAATAAACCAGATTGTTGTCTGCCTTGAAGAACTGCTTCAGCAAGCTAAGGTTAAAGGTGCAGTCTCTGGTCGACCGAAGCACATTTATTCGATCTACCGCAAGATGGAGCGCAAGGGTCAGAACTTCGATGCGATCCGTGACCTTCGCGCGGTGAGGATCATCGTCGATGACGTTGAGACTTGCTATAAAGTGCTCGGACTGATTCACATGCGGTTTCAGCCAATTCCTGGTGAATTTGATGACTATATCGCCGCAAAGAAACCAAATAACTACCAATCCTTGCATACTTCTGTGATTTATGCTGACGCCAAGCCGTTGGAAATTCAGATCCGCACCTGGGAAATGCACAACAACGCGGAATATGGTATTGCGGCTCACTGGCGATATAAAGAGAACACCGCAAAGATCAGCAACGATTATGAACAAAAACTGACCTCGATGCGAGGCTTGTTATCTTGGGCTCAGGATGCTGAAGACAGCCAGGAGATTCTCGATAACATGCGATCCGATTTGTTCCGCGATCGCGTTTACATCATGACCCCAAAGGGCGATGTGATCGAATTGCCAAAAGACGCCACACCCATTGATTTTGCCTATGCGGTACATACAGACATTGGTCACCGTTGCCGGGGTGCGAAGGTAAATGGCAAACTTGTTACCCTCGATTACACTCTAAAAACTGGTGATCAGGTTGAAATTCTCACGACGAACAGGGGTGGCCCAAGCCGCGACTGGTTAAATCCCAATTTGGGGTTGGTCAAATCTTCAAAATCAAAATCGAAAATCAAGCAGTGGTTCAAGCTTCAGGATCGCGAACAGAACCTGTTGCACGGCAAAGAGGCGCTGGAGAAAGAGTTTAAGCGACTTGGCGTTACCCAATACGATCTGACCGATTTTATGGCTGCGTTTAAAGTCAAATCGATCGATGACCTGTATGTCGGCATAGGATGTGGCGACATTCCGATGGGACGGGTGGTGAATCGCGTTTCTGAATTGCAGAAAGTATCGCTGGCAGAAGAAACGACTCTCGTGACTTCAACACCCACCACCCTGCCTAAAGGCAGTAATGTCATGGTAATGGGTTTGACAGGCCTGGCGACGAATATCGGGAAATGCTGTAACCCGACTTATGGTGATGATATTGTTGGCTATATTACCAGAGGTCGCGGCGCAACAATTCACCGCAGTGATTGTCCTAATGTCTTGCGCGTCACGGATAAAGAACGATTAATCAATGTCAGTTGGGGAAAAGCTGAAAGAACCTACCCGGTACCGATCCAGATTATTGCCTATGATCGATTGGGTTTGATGTCGAATATTTCCGATGTTATCACGTCAGAGCCCGTCAGATTAGTCGATTTATCTTTGTCTGCCAGACAGCAGCAGGTAAAAGCGAATTTGATTGTTGAAGTGCCGGACATCAACTCACTTAGCCGGCTGTTGGCAAGACTTGAGAATATCCCTAACGTGATCGAAGCTAAACGATCAAAACCAGGCTAGTCAGTGTTTTTTTGTTGTGTTTTTTTTGTTTGACGCACCTCAACCTCTCGAATATAATCACTTCTTCGAGGGGAAGTGCTGGAATTGGCAGACAGGCATGACTTAGGATCATGTGCCGCGAGGCGTGAGAGTTCGAGCCTCTCTTTCCCCACCTGCACTCTTAATTATTTGTGAGGTTTAACTTGAAGATTACTAAAGAATTTACCGATGACAATCAGGTAAAAATCACGGCTGAAATTGAACCGGAAGTATACGAGCAGTTTAAACATCGTGCTTCCCGTAAGATTTCTCAATCCACGCGCATTCCTGGCTTCCGTCCCGGGAAGGCACCCTACAATCGCGTCCTGATGCATGTTGGCGAACCAGCCATCGCCAGGCAGGCAGTTGATTTACTTATCGACGACGCCTATCCCAAGATTCTTGAACAGGAAGAAATCAAGCCTTGGGGTCCAGGAAATCTTGACGCGATTAAAAGTGAGAACCCACCAATCTTCGAGTTCACGATCCCCCTTGAGCCTTCGGTTGAACTTCAAGGGATTGAGAAGCTTTCCAAGCCATATCAGCCGCAACCTACAACGGAAGAGGATGTCACTAAATTCATCGACGAAGCCCGCCGCAACTCAGCGATAATTGTTCCGTTAGAAACAAAAGCGGCTGAGGGAAATGTGGTTTTTATCAGCCTGCAAGCTGAAGATAAAAAGCCTGAAGACGGCAAAGACCCTGTTGTCGTCAAGCCAACACCTCAACAGGTGCTCATTCCAACCAAAAAGGAGCAACGGTCCAGCGAGTGGCCTTTTGAAGGTTTTGCCCGCTCATTGATTGGTCACAAAGCTGACGAGACAGTGGAGTTCAATAAAGACTTCCCTGTCGATTATTCTGACCCTGACTTCGCTGGCAAGTCGATTCTTTTCAAAGTCGATATTCAAGCTGTAAAAGGATTAGAACTTCCAGAACTCGATAGGGAGTACCTGCAAAGCATCGGCGGCTTTGAAACGGTCGATGATCTTCGCACAGCGGTGAAGTCCCGGCTAGAAGCCCAAAACAAAGAAAGCTACGATAATGTTTACTATCTTGACCTTGTTGATCAACTGCGGCAGCAATCGGTAATTAAATATGCGCCACAGATGTTGGCACAAGAGGAAGAACAGGTTTTGCATCGTATCGAGCATGATTTGGAGCATCGCAAAATGACTCTGGATCTACTGCTTAAAATCCGTAACAAGACGCTTGACGAATACAAAAATGAGGAAATCAAACCTGCCGCGCTCCATCGGCTGGAACGTTCTCTGGTAATGGATGCGCTGACCAAACATTTCTCAATCAAGGTCGAAAACGAGCATCTCGAATCTGAGGTGAGCAATGTGGTTAACGGCTTGATTATGAGCGGTGAATTTCAGGAGCTTCAAAAATCGCTTGGGCAGAAGAAATTTGCCGAGACGGTTACCATAGAAGCTGCTAATCGGAGCCTGGAAAATGCAATTCGTGCCAAACTGCTCGAAATCGCTGATCCAAGCGCAGTTGTAAAACCAAACGAAACTGAGAAACCAGAAGCTGAAAAGCCGGAAGCTGAAGATAAGCCAGCTAAGAAACCCGCCCGGAAAACTCCGACAAAGAAATCAGCTGAAGACGCATCAATTGAAGAAGCGCCACAGAAAAAAACAACCCGCCGTAAAAAAGCGGAGACGTCAGAAGAATAACGGAAATCTAACAATTGGTGGCTAAACTTTTCGAAAAAGTATAGAAAAGGAAAACATGGAAAAAACACCCCTTAGATCAGTCATTCCGATGGTTGTCGAAAAATCCGGCAATATCGAGCGCGCATATGACATATATTCCTTACTCTTGAAGGAACGCATCGTCTTCGTTGGCAGCGCTATTAACGATCAGGTCGCGAATCTCATTGTTGCGCAACTGCTCTATCTGAGCCGTGAAGATCCGGATAAGTCGATTCAAATGTACATTAATTCGCCGGGTGGTTCTATTTACGCGGGGCTGGCAATCCTTGATACCATGCAGATGATTCCCAACAAAATCAGCACCGTTGCCGTCGGCGTGACCGCCTCTTTTGGCACAGTCCTGCTTGCCGGTGGCGCCAAAGGACAGCGCTACGCCCTTCCCCACGCGACCATTCACCTGCACCAGCCACTGGGTGGCGCTGAAGGTCAGGCGACTGACATTGAGATCATGGCGAAAGAAATCCTCCGCCTCAAGCGCGATTTAAATCAATTCTTTGCTGATGTTACTGGCCAGCCAATCGAAATCATTGCCCGTGACACCGACCGCGACCATTACATGACTGCCGAAGAAGCTGTGGCATACGGTTTGGTTGACAAAGTTCTCGCGCCACCTGCTAAATAATTTTTACGGATCTACATTGATTACCGATCGGTTCCCGTCCCTAAGGGCTCTGATTCTTGACATGGATGGCGTCATTTGGAAAGATGCGGAGCCGATCATTGATTTTCCCAAAACATTTGAATTAATTAACTGGCTTGGGCTCAAGGTCATACTCGCCACGAATAACGCCACAAAAGGTGTAGAAGAATATCTCTCCAAGATTAAAAATTTTGGCGTGACCCTTGAATCGTGGCAGATTCTGACCTCTTCGCTGGCGACAAAGGATTACCTGCTTAAAAATCTTCAGCCAGAGAGTCAGATTTACGTGGTCGGCACTGATTCACTCAGGCGACTTCTCGGCAAGGACGGCTTCAAAATAGCCGATGTTGGCGAGTACCGATCTGCGGATGCCGTGGTCGTCGCGTTAGACCCGAATATCACCTATGAGAAACTTACCAACGCGGCACTGCTCATCCGCAATGGAGCGCGCTTTATCGCGACAAATGCTGACAAAACTTTCCCCAGTCCAAAGGGCTTATTACCCGGCGCTGGTGCGATCGTTTCCGCGGTCAGGGAAGCCTCAGGCACAGAGCCGATAATCATTGGCAAGCCGTATTCCTCGATGTATGAGGTGGCTTTCCATCGACTTGGTTTAGCTGCCCATCAGGTAATGGGGATTGGAGACCGGCTTGAAACTGACATCCTTGGCGCTCAACAATCAGGATGTCTTAGCGGTTTGGTTCTCTCTGGCGTCTCCACAGAAAAAGCCGCGGCTGAATGGAAACCAGCCATTGATATCATCTCTGCTGATCTGATGAGCCTGCTTAATGCCTAAGAGGTTGATTTACGATCTCCGTCCGCTGGAACTGGAAGACTATTTGCTGTCTATCGGACAACCCGCGTTCCGTCAATCCCAAATAATCGATGGGCTTTATAAGAAGCTATATCAGGACCTCTCACAGTTCACGAACGTCCCCAACGCACTTAAAGACAGGATTTCACAGGATTTTTCGCTTCAACCTGTAAGTGAAATCAAACGTCTCGTTTCAGAAGATCATCAAACTGAAAAATCTCTTTTGAAACTGCACGATAACCAACGGATCGAAACCGTTTTGATGCGCTACGAAAAACGCAATTCTTTATGCGTCTCCACTCAGGTTGGGTGCCCAATGGATTGCGCGTTTTGCGCTACTGGTCAGATGGGCTTTCAACGTAATTTGAGCGTTGGCGAAATTTTGGGCCAAATCATTTTCTTTATCAGACGTTTGCGCGAACAGGGCGAAATTCTGACAAGTATTGTCTATATGGGGATGGGCGAACCTTTCCTCAATTATGACAACACGATTGCGTCACTGGAGGGTCTTAACCATCCAGATCTGCTTAATTTTGGAGCTCGGCGCGTTACTGTCAGCACAGTCGGCATTATTCCAAAAATTGAGAAATTCACCAAGCTCAACAGTCAGGTGAATCTGGCTGTCAGCCTGCACGCACCGACGGATGAGGTTCGCTCTTCAATTGTTCCTGCAAATCGGCTCTACCCTATTAAACCGCTTATGAACACCTGTAAACGGTATGTCGAGCATACCCACAGGCGCATTACCTTTGAATACGCATTGATTAATCAGGTAAATGACTCGCTTGACCAAGCTAAGCAACTGGCCATGTTGCTGCAAGGCATGCTTTGTCATGTAAATCTGATTGCCCTCAACCCCTCAAAAGAATACTCCCTGAATGGGACTCATAAATCTAAAGTCTACGCTTTCCAACAATGCTTGCTCGAGAATGGAATTCAGACCACAGTACGCCTCAGGCGCGGTCTTGAAATCAATGCAGGGTGTGGACAGCTCGCCAGCGACGAAGAAGGCAGATGATATAATCCGAACGCTATGGAGAATTTATTTAAACGCTGGCATGACAGCCTCACAAAAACACGCGATGTCACTTTTGGCCGAATCGCGAACTTCTTCGGCGCAACCGAAATAGATGATTCCACATTTGATGAGCTCGAGGAACTGCTTATTCAGGCGGATGTTGGCCCAGAAACTACACTCGAGCTGATTGACAAAGCGCAGGAAGCAGTAACTCAACAAGGGCTAACACGGACTGAGCAGCTAACCAACCTGGTCAGGCAGGAATTGTTCAACCTTTTAGACCAGCCCGAAGAGCCGAGTTTTTCTCAGAAGCCAACAGTTATCATGGTCGCAGGAGTCAATGGATCCGGCAAAACCACCTCAATTGGCAAGCTTGCTGCCCGCTACAAGCGCATGGGTAAAGGCGTTTTAATGGTCGCCGCAGACACCTATCGCGCGGCTGCCATTGATCAGCTCGAGGTATGGGCCAAGCGGGTTGACGTGCCCATCGTGACCGCCGCACACAACAGCGATCCCGGAGCCGTCACCTATGACGGCATCAAATCTGCTCTTTCGCGAAATGTGGATGTGGTTTTGATTGATACCGCCGGACGTTTACATACCCGCTTCAATCTGATGGAAGAAATAAAGAAGGTCCATCGCGTGGCGGGCAAAGCCCTGCCTGGCGCCCCCCATTATTCCTGGATCGTACTCGACAGCACGACCGGTCAGAACGCGCTGCGTCAGGCTGAGGCGTTTCGCGAAGCGGTTAACTTGAACGGCGCCATCCTGGCTAAATTAGACAGCAGCGCCAAAGGCGGCATGGCGTTCGCGATTAAACGCCAACTAAAACTGCCTGTTATTTATGCCGGTTTGGGTGAAAAATTAGAAGACTTACAATTATTTGACCGTGAATCTTTCGTAAACGGTATTTTTGATCGATAAATTTCGGAGTTCAATATGTCTGATCTTTCTCAACGTATTCAGTCAATTGTTTCACAAAGTCATGCTCTCCAGGAGCATCTTTGACTTAGCTGAAAAGCAAACTGAATTAGATAGTCTTCGCCTTCAAACAGAACAACTGAATTTTTGGAATAAACCTGAAGAAGCTCAACAGGTGATGAAACGCATTACTGCGTTGTCGACAGTGATCGACGAATGGTCTGCCATTACGAAACAAATCAACGACCTCGCCGGCCTTAATGAGTTGGATGATGGTAGTTTGACCGAAGAAATCACTGCACAAGTTGAAAAAATGGAAAAGAAGCTTGCCGCGAAAGAAACTGAGTTGCTGCTGTCAGGTGAGTTTGATGATAATAACGCGCTGCTTTCGATCCATGCTGGCGCAGGCGGCACAGAAGCGCAGGATTGGGCATCGATGCTTGAACGCATGTACTTGCGCTGGGCCGAGCGGCGCGGCTTTAAGGCTGAAAATCTTGATCGCACCCTCGGTGAAGAAGCAGGCATCAAATCAGCCACTTATCTGATCAGCGGCAAGTTGGCATATGGCTACCTGCGCTCCGAAAAAGGCGTGCATCGGCTCGTGCGCCTCTCCCCATTTGATGCGGCTCATCGGCGACACACCTCATTTGTAATGGTTGAAGTGTTGCCCGAAATGTCAGACAACAGCCAGGTTGTCATCAACCCTGAGGACATTGAAATCGAAGTGTATAAGTCTTCAGGCGCTGGCGGCCAAAATGTTCAAAAAAATATGACAGCGGTGCGCATCCGCCACTTACCAACCGGCTTGATTGTGACTTGTCAAAATGAGAGATCACAAACCCAGAATCGAGAGAACGCGCTGAAAGTCCTGCGGTCGAGGCTGTTTGAGATCCAGCAGCGTGAACGCGAAGAAGAGGTTTCAGAATTAAAAGGCGAATTCAAAAAAATGGAATGGGGCAACCAGATCCGCTCCTATGTGCTCCACCCATACCAAATGGTAAAGGATCACCGCACCAATTACGAAACTGGCAACACCCAGGCCACGCTGGATGGTGACCTGGATGGTTTTATCGAAGCCTATCTGAGATACGTGCCTGATTAATCAAGAATCCTGGCTAAACGAACAACCTCAGGGTCGATCCCCTTGGTTTTGCCGACCACGTCAGCGAGCGGAGTATGGGTAATGACATTGCCTTTTTGCCCGACCAGCACGCCGTAGTTTTTCTGCTCGATCGTTTCGACAGCCGCCCAGCCAAACTGGCTGGCGAGAATTCTGTCATAGGCCCCAGGAGCACCCCCTCGCTGCACATGTCCCAGGATAGTCGAGCGCATGCTGAACCCAAGTCGCTCTTTGTGTTTATCAAAATACTCGGTCAATTTAGCCGCGTTATATGTTGCCCCTTCAGCGGCGACAATCAGCGCGTGAGATTTGCCGTGTTCATAAGCCTGCTGAATGGTTTCCGCCAGTTCTTCAGGGTCAGTTTCAATTTCCGGTAGGGTAATTGCTTCGGCGCCGCCTGCCAACCCTGACATCAACGCGATATAACCACATTTCCTTCCCATCACCTCCAAAATAAAAGCGCGTTGATGTGAAGAAGCGGTCACTTTCAACCGATCAATAGCCTCTAACGCAATGTTTAACGCCGTGTCAACGCCTAAAGTGATGTCAGAGCCAACCAGGTCGTTATCGATTGTCGAGGCAATTCCCACCACCGGGTAACCCATCTGATGCAACGCAAAGTTTCCACTCTGTGAGCCATTGCCGCCAATCACAACCAATGCCTCAATCCCTAATTGGTTCATATTTCTGATTGCTTTTTTTCGTCCTTCAACAGTCTCAAACTCAGCGCAGCGCGCACTTCCCAGAATCGTCCCCCCTCTTTGAAGGATTCCTCCCACATGGCGTGTCGTCATGAGTTCGATCTGACCATTGATTAAACCCTGATAACCGTTTTTTACACCAAACACTTCCCAGCCTTTGGCAATGCCACATCTGACGACTGACCGGATGGCAGCATTCATCCCTGGTGCGTCACCCCCACTCGTTAATACCGCTATTTTTTTTGGCATTTGACCACCTCGCGTTTGATATCACACCCAATTATAATTCAGCAATTGCATTAACTTGTGAGGTGTCATGGCCCGAGATATTTTAGTTTCGATTATTGGGGACGATGTTTTCGCACGTGACTGGATGTCTCTGCTGCTTGTCAGAGACTGGCGCACGCGGGTAATCTCAGAAATTACCAGTCGAGATGACTTTGAAAGTTTTCGTCATGATGGTTTTCAGAAGGTCGATTTTTACCTTATCGATGTTGACTCCCTCTCCAACACACCGCAATTTCTGGAAAATGTTTTTACCCTCGCGAGTTCAACACCACAAACTAAGCTGATTTTTGTCTCACAACAGACTGATCTTTCTATTCTCAAATATATTACCCAGGATAGATTTGCCGGTTATCTATTAAAAGACGAGATATTGAGTTCTCTGGCATGGGCAATTACTTATGCATCAGAAGGCTCCTTAGTACTGACTCCATCAACGCTTAAATTCTTTCAGAGCCAGAATATCGCTTTGCCGGCCAATAAGATGGTATTACGAAGCCGCAGCATACCAGGTCTCACAGAACGCCAGACAGATATCGCCCGTTTAGCGATCATATTCTCAATTGGGCGCAGGGATCTGGCCGATGAATTGAAGATATCTGACCAGTGGAGTTATGGAATGGTCAGCGAGCTTTATTACAAATTGGGCCTGACCACCCTTTTTGACGGGACATTTGACGCTTACCGCTATATGGAAAATGATGATGTCATTAAAGATCATATCAATGAAATTTTGGCTGATTTGCAGCCTTCGAAAAAAGCGCGGGATGTCGAAACGCTTGCTTTTCATCTTTTAACGATGCCTTCGATTGAATTTTGATGATGTTATTATGGCTACGCGCAATTTTATTAAAGAACGAATCGATATCAGATCATCAGACTTTCTGATAGCTTTCGATAGAGCTTACTGCTTATATTTAGCTATGGAGTAAAGGTGCATGGACAATATTTATGTTGCTGGTATCGGTCAAG
>JAAYCN010000048.1 GCA_012729755.1 Chloroflexota bacterium
CACTTCCGTTCCACAAGAGATGCCGTACACAACATCTCAAAATCCTTTCACAACCACTATATCTGCAGAACTGGTTGATGTGGACGTAGACGGTCCCGACAGCCTGCTCTGCACTACAACTGATTTTCCTGATATGACTGCAAAGATCGCATTGATCTCGCGCGGAGAATGTAGTTTTGCTACGAAAATCAATAACGCGCAAGCATTAGGCGCGGTCGCGGCAATTATTTACAACGATAGACCTGGTATCATCAATATGAATACAGCGGGATCGAATTTGCCCGCCGGGTCAATCACACAAGCCGATGGGGGAATATTAAAAAACCTTACAAACAAATCCATAGACATTGGTCCAGATACAACTGTAATGAGTTTTGCTGATGATGTGGCAGCAGATAAAATTTCGGATTTCTCATCCCGGGGACCAAGGGGATATGATTCCATGCTGAAACCCGAAATCACAGCGCCAGGCTCGAATATTTTTGCCGCGTCAATGGGTTCCGGGAATGCGGGAGAAAGCATGAGCGGGACCTCCATGGCAGCTCCGCATATCGCGGGCGTTGCCGCGTTGATGAAACAAGCGCATCCAACATGGAGACCGGAACAGATCAAGGCGGCAATGATGAACACGGCAGTGGTTCTTGTAGATGATGAGTCTATCCCATATGATGTGCCCAGACAGGGGGCGGGCAGGGTTGACGCCTTGGCGGCAGTCCAGACGAAAGTGATCGCGGTTGGGGACGCAAAGTTTGTCTCATTGAACTGGGGGCTGCTTGAACTGGGACAAAACATCTACATCAGCAGCAAAACTGTCACATTGTATAATTATGGCGCTTCCCCTGTGACCCTCACTGTTGGCGTGGCTCCAACTTCCTCATTTGTTGGCGCTACACTGGAGCCAGATGCTGACAGTGTAACGGTTTCCGCTGGCGGTTCCGCCACGGTTGAGTTCACATTGACCCTCAATGTGAACGCGATTCCATGCGGCTTTGGCGATATGGAAGAATATTTCGGCTATGTCACTTTTACGGGTGCGGGTAATACTTTGCGGTTGCCCTTCTATTTTGTCCCCAGACCTTTCACAGAGATTACAGATACCGCCGGGGTAACAACTTTTGAACCAGACAGTTTCGGGTATGTGGATTTTACGCAAACCGGACCAATAGCCAGTGATTTATGGGCATATCCGGTCTCTATCGTCTCAGAGAATGACCCTGCTGTGGATAATATGGCTGACCTGCGCTATGTCGGGATGGACTATGGCTGGAATGATTCTACATATGGGGATATTATTATTGCCGGGTTTAGCATGTACGCTCATCAGCATACAAACCAGCCGTACTGGAGTGAGGTTGACATGGTGGTGTACGGGGATGACGAGAATGCGCCAAATCCGGTGGTGAATTTCAACTGGAACTTGGGGGCAGTAACCGGGTCCTACCCTGATAACCGGTGGGCCATCCTTCAAATTGATTACAACGATGGGAAAATGTATCTTGCCAGTCCATTCGGGATTGTAGCTGATTACAATTCTGGTTTCCAGGAATGGTTTTTGCCAGCCGGGTGGAATCATGTAAGCGACCGCTTCAGTTACGATGTTGAGAGCTATGATTGGTATGGTAATTGGAAATTGGCTGGTTCCTCGCAGTTTGATATTTCTCGTCCACCATTGGCTTATGCTATCCTCGATGAAACATGGGGAAGCGCTCTCTTAACCCCTCATGACGAAGAATTCTCCTTGGTTTTTCAGGTCAATGACTTGTATGGCTTCCTTTACAGTCGTCCGGTGGGGATTATGCTGGTTGATTACAATGGGCAACCCGGGATAGGCCAGGCGTATTTCTATCCTTTCGAGGTGACTTTCAAACAATTCCTTCCATTGATTCTGCGGTAGTTTCATTCACTGTATTTGATCGTTAAAAATCCGGCTCGGAATTTCCCCGAGCCGGATTTTTCAATAAGTAATTCAGGAAATGCAGCTTGCGGTTGCCAGGCGGGTGTGATAAAATTTTTTCGTTATGGTGCCTGTAGCTCAATGGCAGAGCGCTTCACTGTGGATGAAGAGGTTGAGGGTTCGAAACCGTCCAGGCACCCAGAAAAAATCCTGATTGACCTGCTTTCAGGATTTTTTAATTCGAAGTTATTTCAAAAACCTTCTGAATGGAGTTTTATTATTCTGAGCGGGCAACGGGAATCGAACCCGTGATTAAGGCTTGGGAAGCATTCGTTTTACCGCTAAACTATGCCCGCATATCTCTATTGAAGAGGATTATATTCTTCTGGTAATATGCTGTCAATCCCACGGTATAAACTGACACATTGTTATTAACCCTTTTCCATTTTTCAAACTCAAAGTTCATTTCTTCCAAATCACCATGGGAAGAGGCTGCCCATTTTGAGCAGCCTCAGTTACTTATTCTAAATCTGTTGCCAGGTTCCTCTCCGCTCCAATTTATTTTAATATCAGAGGCAAGTAGAGATAATTTGTATCTGAAACATGCAGGGTTACCGGGATGTTGATGTCGTTATGCGGCAGGTTGATTACCTTTAAGAGACCATGATAATCACCTGGAGCCAGTCCTGTCGAGTCGAGAATGACATCTACTGTTGCGGTACTATTCGCAGGAACAGAGCCAACCAGCGGGTTCTCAGACAGCCAGGGGATGTCGTAAGCGCCAGTCAGTCTAATGTTGTCAAGACCTAAGCTATCACCGTCCTGGCCAACATACTGCCATGCCAATCGAATTTCGTTCATTCCAAGGAAAGAACTCAGGTCAACGATTACCTCGCGATAAGAGCTGGTGCTCCAGGCTTCATCGCGTATCATATCCCACAGCGGTTCAGTTGTGAGCGGAACGCCGTCTATATCCGTCGCCCACAATTTCATAGTGGTAGGTGAAAACAGAGTATTTGAATACACCATAAAACTCAGTTCAAGATCCACCATTGTTGTTGCATCGATAGCTGGCGTTAACAGCCATTCGTCTGACGGATTAGTTGAGTCAAAATTAACCCAAGCTGAATATTCGCCTTCGTAAACAAATTGAGGATATCTAGTCTTGTCCACAATCGTCCATAACCTGCTGGTAGTTCCCCGATGGAAGGTTTCCCATCCGCCGGCAGGTGGCATCACGCCGCCTTCAAAGCCCTCAAAG
>JAAYCN010000049.1 GCA_012729755.1 Chloroflexota bacterium
CTCTTAAACCTGATCTTAATTAACTATCCCAAGCCGCCGATGCCGCTGCCCAGGCCGCCCAGGTCCCCCAGGTTCCCAAAGCCGCTCAACGCGTCACTGCCCAGGTCCATCAGGCCCGTACCGACCTTTGGCATCGTATTGCGTTCCTCATCCTTGCCAAACTTGACCACCTCACCATCATCCAGAATGGCTTCCACAGCCAGGCTCAGCGATTGCAGTTCTTTCACCAACACCCTGAAAGCTGCCGGGATGCCCGGGGCGTCAATCGGCTCGCTCTTCACGATCGCCTCATAGGTAGCCGTGCGTCCAAGCACATCATCCGACTTGACCGTCAGCATCTCCTGCAGGGTATGCGCCGCGCCATAAGCCTCAAGCGCCCAGACTTCCATCTCACCGAACCGTTGGCCGCCAAATTGGGCCTTACCGCCAAGCGGCTGTTGGGTCACCAGGCTATAAGGACCGGTCGAGCGCGCATGCACCTTATCTTCAACCAGATGATGCAGTTTCATAAACGTCATATAGCCAACCGTCACAGGCTGATCATAGCGTTCACCTGTCTTGCCATCGCGCAATATCTGCTTGCCGATCGTCGGCACGGGATCACCGGTTTCGATCATCAATTTCCTGGCGATCTTATTCAGCTCATCAATATCATCGATCGCTTCCACATCCTTGCCGTTCTTCGCGAGCCACAATTTCAAACAAGCCGCGATCGCGCGTTGATCTTGAACGTTGCGCTCCGTCACCGGCAGATTGTCCTCAGGATACGCAGTAATCGACTTTGGCTCATAGCCCTTTTCGATCAGCCACTCATTCAGTGCGGCGCGGCGGGCGAGGACTTCATTTTCCTTCAATTCATAGAGGTCATAACCCTTATCCCCCAGGCGGTGCTCAAGATACAACAGGCGTACTTCGTCATCATCTTTGATCATTTCAGGGTCGTGCTCGATACCTTTAATCCACTCCCATGCGTGGTCGGCGACTACCTGCCAGGCTTCGTCAATCATCCAGGCACGCGCCAGTTCAGCTTCAATTTCCATTTCAGATGCGCCGTCAAACACAGGGGTAATCGCCCTGAAGCCAAGGCTCTTAGCGGCCCATCCCAGGTGAGTTTCCAGCACCTGACCAATATTCATACGGCCAGGGATGCCGAGCGGGTTCAGAATAATATCCACCGGGCGTCCGTCCTCAAGGAACGGCATGTCCTCCACCGGCAATACCATCGAGACCACACCCTTGTTGCCATGTCGGCCAGCCATCTTATCGCCAGCGGTCACCTTACGGCGCTGCGCCACCGAGACACGCACCATCTTGTCCACACCCGCCGAAAGATCGCTGTTTTCCTCGCGCGTAAACACTTTCACGTCCACCACAATACCGCGCTCGCCATGCGGCATGCGCAGCGAAGTATCCTTCACATCGCGGGATTTTTCGCCAAAGATCGCCCTCAACAGGCGTTCCTCAGGCGTCAGTTCTTTTTCGCCTTTTGGCGTGATCTTGCCAACCAAAATATCGTTCGGGCCGACTTCAGCGCCGATACGGATGATGCCGCTTTCGTCCAGGTCGCGGATCGTGTCATCACCCACATTGGGGATTTCGCGTGTGATCTCTTCAGGGCCAAGCTTGGTATCGCGAGCTTCAACCTCATACTTTTCGATGTGCACGGATGTGTAGCGGTCTTCTTCAACCAGGCGTTCACTGATTAAAATCGCGTCTTCAAAGTTGAAGCCTTCCCAGGCGACAAACGCTGCCAACACATTCTGTCCGAGCGCCAGCTTGCCGTCATCAGTCGAGCTCGAGTCAACAATCACATCGCCCTTCCTGATCATCTGACCCTTCGAAACCGCCGGCCGCTGATCGATACAGGTGCTCTGGTTCGAACGTTGATACTTGCGCAGGTTATAAGCGCGCAGGTCACCATTGGTCTGCTTGACAAACAGCGCGTCGCCGGTCACCGACAACACCTCGCCGTCCTCTTCAGCCTTCACTACCTGGCCCGAGTCCGCGACTGCCGCCGCTTCCATGCCAGTTGAAACAATCGGCACTTCCGGCCGCAGCAATGGCACAGCCTGTGTCTGCATATTCGATCCCATCAGGGCGCGGTTAGCGTCATCATGCTCCAGGAACGGAATCAAAGCTGCGGAAATACCCACCACCTGGTTCGGAGCCACATCGATAAAATCGATATACTCATAGTCAGAGATCTGGAAGTTGCCATGCATACGGCAGGTATTGCGCTTGATAAACTCGCCATATTCATTCAGAGGCGCGTTGGCTTGCGCGATCACATATTTATCTTCCGAGTCGGCTGATAAATAGACGTAGTCGTCGCTGACAAAAGGTCGCACTAATACATTCTTAATGCCCAGATCCTTGATTTTCTTAGCCATCTCCGGAGTCACTCTGGTTTCAGCCTCGCAGACCACCTTGCCATTTTCATCTTCAATATTTTGGCGCAGCAGGTGGTTGACCAGATTGGGATCATCGCCCTTCATCGAGCGGTAAACATGGCGATAAGGCGTCTCAATAAAACCGTACTCATTTACCTTCGCGTAAGCCGCCAGACGGCCGATCAAACCAATATTCGGACCTTCAGGGGTCTCAATCGGGCAAATGCGGCCATAGTGGCTGGTATGCACGTCACGCACGTCAAAGCCAGCGCGCTCGCGGCGCAAACCGCCCGGGCCAAGCGCCGAAACAGTGCGTTTGTGGCGCAGCTCCGAAAGCGGGTTGGTCTCTTCCATAAACTGCGAAAGCTGGCTCGAACCAAAAAACTCGCGCAAAGAAGCCACCAGCGGGCGGATGTTCACCAGCGAGATCGGGCTCACCGAACCGCCCTGTTCGCGAATAGACATGCGCTCTTTGATAACTCGTTCCATGCGGCGCAGACCGACACGCAGTTTGTTCTGGATCAGCTCACCCACCGTCTTCACCCGGCGGTTGCCCAAATGGTCAATGTCATCCGCGCGCGCGACGCCGTTATTGATCTCAATCATGTGCCTGATCAGCCTCACCACATCCCACTTGGTGATCATGCGGTGGCTCACCGGCACTTTATCTTCCAGATCGAGCTTCTGATTCAATTTATAGCGGCCAACCTTCTCGAGGTCATAGTGGCGCGGGTCAAACAACTGCTCGATGATGTGATTGCGGGCGTTATCCAATGTGGGTGGCTCGCCCGGGCGCAGGCGCTTGTAAAACTCAATCATCGCCGCTTGGGCAATCGTCATATTGCCGGTCAGTTCATATTTATCTTCTTGCTGGAAAGAAGACTCAATATAAGGATGCTCCGGGTTGTCGTCCACATCCGCGAATAAAGCCAAAATCTCTTCATTGGTTCCGGTGTTCAAAGGCGAATCGGGCATGCCGTCATCCACCGCCGCCAAAGCGCGCAGGAAGACCGTGATCGGCACGGTGCGCTTACGATTGAATTTCAGAATCAGAATGTCATTCTTGCGTGTCTCAAATTCCATCCACGCGCCACGATCCGGGATTAACTTAGCGGTCGCCATCATGCGGCCGGTCGCGCGATCCAGCTCAGCCTCAAAATACACGCCGGGGGAGCGAATCAGCTGTGAAACCACCACGCGTTCGGTACCATTAATGATGAAGGTGCCCTTACCAGTCATTTCAGGAAAGTCGCCCAAAAAAATGTCCTGCTTAATCTTCTCGGCAATGTCATTGCCCTCCAGCAGCACCGAAACATACAGAGGACAGGCATACGTCAGATCACGCTCAAGGCATTCTTCGATCGTATTCTTAGGTGCTTCAAACCAATACTTCAAATCCCATTCTTTGGCAATTGTCGAATCACCCGGGAAGTGCAGCCTCAGATCATTGCCATACGATACAATGGGGGAAATTTCATTAAAAAGAGAACCTAATCCTTCGTCTTTCAGACGTTGAAAAGAATCGAGTTGTACCTGGATCAACTGGGGCAGTTCCAGCCCAACCGGTATTCGTGCGTAGGTTTTTGGAGGCATCAAATCAGTCATTCACATCTCCTACAATGATAAAAAACGTGAAGGCACGATTGCGTGCCACTTCACGTATTCAAACAAAGCGCAATCTAATATTATAGAACGTTCCAACCTTTGAGTCAATAGTTTACTCAGGGCAATTTGTGAGGGGGTCAGCACATGGTATACACTTTTTAGAAAAGTCATATGAGTTGTATCGGGATCGATGTCTGGAGTTATGGGGGATAAGATATCAAGACATCGAGGTGTATATTGATCAAAACTATA
>JAAYCN010000050.1 GCA_012729755.1 Chloroflexota bacterium
CTCAATAATAATCAATTAAGCGGCAGCATCCCACTCACTTTTGTAAACCTGACGGCATTGCTCTCTTTTAACTTTAAGAATACTTTTGTTTGTGAGCCGAGCTCTGAGGCTTTTCTGAGCTGGAAACAAACCGTTATGGTTTGGAAAGGAACGGACACTGTGTGTGAGGCAACCGGTGACGCCAGCTGGCTGTTGATGTATTATGGGGCGGGTGATAATGAGCTTGATGAAGTGATTGCCAATGAGGTAAACGAAATCACCGGGAGTCGCCACCAAAATGTCGATATCGCGATATTTTTAGACTCGGTCAGCCGAGGCAGTTTTTATCGATTTTATAAAAACAACGGCGTTCAAGAAGAAATAGAAAAGCCGGATATAAATTCAGGTGATGGCTCAAGTCTCTCTGATTTTATAAACTGGGCGATGTCAATATCAACGGCCCCACGACAGGCATTAATTATCGCGGGTCACGGACATGGGCTGAGCGGGGTAGCGCGGGATGACCGGGCGAACCAGGATAGCATTTTTGTAAATGGCGAATTACGCAACGCTTTGCTGGTGAATGGACCCGTTGACGTCGTTTATGGACATGCCGGTCTGACGGGCAATCTGGAATTCATGTGGGAGTTGAGAGGCCTGAGCGACTATTATGTGTCGAGCGAGTCGGCCAGCTTTTGCACTCACCATGGTTATATTCGAGGCATTGGCCCAGACACAACCGCGGAGGAGCTGGCGGTGAGCATCGCGGAATCATATGATGGGCTTAGAAACAGCGGTGAAACCCCATCGACGATCTCTGTTGTGGACATGGGTTATCTGGATGAAGTATTCGTCGCGACGAATAATCTGGCGAAAACCATCTTAGAAGCGCCGTCAGATCTCAAGACGAATCTATGGGGTGTTTTGGGTCATACCAGCCTGCAAAGATTTGATGAGCGGTTCCCTAATGGAATCAATGATGATGACCGCCTGGCAGACCTGTTTGATTTTGCTGATCTGGCTCGCTCTTTTGATGAATTGTCAATAGCGGCGCAGGCGTTGATTGATCTTCAAAATAATTTTGTCATTGATAATCGCGCCTGGTCGGGCGAGTATTACGATGGGGCGCCCTGGGCACATGACAATGCCAGCGGGGTATCGATCGCGATGCCGTTGAGTCCCATGTTGTTTTATGATGGAGCGTGGCTTGAATTCGCGACAGGCGCGGATTGGACTTTCACTGGCGCAGTTACTCAACCTCCGACCGTGGTAGAAGGATTTAATTGGGGGCCAATGGTTTCCGATTTGGTTGAACTAAACAACGCGGATGGGGAGGATGACGTTAATCCACCGGAGTTGGCGCCATTGCTTGGGTGGTATCGCGCGTACCTGCCGCTGGTATTGAAAAGCGCTGCGCAGTGACAAAGGCAATGAATTTGCGATGAGGCGGGGGTCTGATCATGGCACGGTCAATCAGGCATGTGAGCGTTGTTTATTGGGTCGAGGATGGCCTGTTCCCGCCGCTGGTGGGTAAGAACAAGTCAACCAGCAGATCGAAATGTGGCGTTTAGCAAACACTGAAATACCCTCTTCAG
>JAAYCN010000051.1 GCA_012729755.1 Chloroflexota bacterium
TCCTCGGTGCGCGGGTCTTCGGGAATCAGCAGCAACCGCGTGTTGGGTGAAAGCGGCATGAGTGGGCGCGGGTTCATCCCAAACTGAGCAATCTCCCGCTGCGAAAACATCTCTGTTTGTTTGGGCTGCGCGCGTACCTTGTCTTGCCGCTTTTGCTGGCGCGTTCGGTTGTCCACCAGTTCCCCGGAGAACATGTCCATCTGGAGCGGCGTGTCTTCCTTACCCATACCCTACCTCACATCGTCTTCCTCATCCGCGTCAAGCAGCCAATGGGGTAAATCCTCCATCTCGATGTAGGCGCCATCTTCATCGGTCAGGTCGGCCAGGAGCTCGAAAATGCGTCCCCGGTTGGTCTGAGCGTCATGGCTGGCGCTTGCCTGGCATTCTCGGTGTCGCTCGTCAATCTGCTGCCTGGCAGCGTCGCGCGGTACGCGTTGACGTTCCAGACCAGCGCCCCGCACTGATTCATACCAATACCACTCCTGATAGACCCAGCGCTCGCGTCCTTCGTGGAAGCCAAGCCCGTAAAACGTCAGAAACACGCGCTGCTTGCCGCCCGGACGGCTGAGCGTCACAAACAGATATTCGCCGTAGTTGTTGTGGGATTCTTCCAGAGCGTGCACCTGGGTTTGGGGGTCACTCAGGATCTCTAGGAACCGCTCGTGGCTGACACGGTCAAACAGGATTTCCAGAAACCACTCGTAGCTGACTCAATCAAAGATCTTCTACCTGGAAGATTGGAATTGGCAATTGTAAGCCTCACTTACACGCACTCTTCCTCAAGGAAGCCTCACCTGGGTGAGGCTTCCTTGAGGTGCACTCAGTGTAAGTGAGGCTTACAATTGTTGATCCTTTTTGAAGCATCACCCTCTGCTATACTTTATCCACATGGCTAAACCTACTAAAATCGGAGTCGTTTTTGGCTCTCAATCAGTCGAGCATGAGGTGTCAATTATTACGGCAACTCAGCTAATGAATCGCGTCAGCAATCAATATCAAGTTGTACCACTATATATCGATAAGCAAGGGCGCTGGTGGACTGGTGAGTCCTTAACAAAAATTAAAACTTTTCAGAATTTAGATCTGCAAGATCCGGCTGGTGAAGATCGTCAGTTGGTCACGGCCACACCTTATCCAGCCCAAGCCCTGTTCGAACAAGCCCTGTCTAAACAAGTCTCGCCTGGTCAATCTGACGCTCTACAGCTTCACTCTTTAATTGACACTGCGATTTTTTGTGTGCATGGCGGCCGCGGCGAGGACGGTACGCTGGCTGGCTTATTTGAACTGCTAAACATTCCCTACGTGGGGCCAGGGGTGGTCGCCGCGGCCGTCGGCATCGATAAGATAATCACCAAGCAAGTTATGGAAGCGGCCGGACTGAATGTTACTAACTACGGTTGGTTTACTACTGCTGATTGGGAGAAAGGCCAGGCAGAAGTCGAGCACCACATCAGCCACTTAGAGTATCCATTATTTGTAAAACCAGCTAGTTTGGGTTCCAGTGTCGGCATTACCAGGATTACTACGCCTGACAAACTGGCCGGCGCCGTAGCTTTGGCCGCGCAATTTGATACCCGGATCGTGGTTGAAGAGGCGGCTCCTCCAGATGCCATTGAGGTTAATATCGCGGTGCTGGGCACAGCTGATGATTGTGAGGCCTCGATCAGCGAACAGCCAATCCAATTGGACGAATTTCTAAGTTACGCCGACAAATATGAACGCGGCATTGGCAAGAGTAAATCGGGTGATTTAGACAATGCAGATGAATCCGGAGGCAAAGGCAGTCAAGGCATGGCGGGTTTGTCGCGTCGCATTCCGGCTCCAATTTCGCCTGATTTGCAGTCTGCCCTGCAGGACGCCGCCTGCTTTATCTGGAAGCTCATAGATGGTTTTGGCGTTGCCCGAATTGATTTCTTCGCCAATCCCAGTACGGAAGAATTTTGGGTCGGAGAGGTGAATTCTCCGCCTGGCTCAATGGCTTATTATCTTTGGGAAGCTAGCGGTTTACCCTATGAAAATCTAATTGATCGACTGGTAGAAATTGCCCAAACGCACCACTCCCAGCGCGCTAGCTTATTCGCCAGTATTGAGAGCAATATTTTAAAGCAGAAATAGCCGTAAATTTAATCACTACTTTTTATTATCTAGTTTGAAGTAAATCAGGAAAAGCAAGGTGACGATGGCGAGAAGAAAAATGCTAATAGTCATGCCTGTACCGAGTTTCTGGAAAATGTCACCCGTCAAAAAGTTTCCTTTCAGTTATGTATGCTAACAAGAAACACGAAAATATTACAACGATATTAATATTTATATCTCATATTTCTAACAATTTAGAAACACCGCTTTCTAATTTCTTTTTAAGGTAAAACTCCGTTATAATCCAGCCACGCAAACAAGCTTTTTTTGCCACGGTACCGAAGCGGTCTAACGGCCAGGTCTGCAAAACCTCGGATTCGCGGGTTCGAATCCCGCCCGTGGCTCATATTGTTAAATCTGCATTGCAGATTTAACAATATGAATCGGGTAATGATAAGAGCCTGTCTGGTTTGCTACCTGGTGCACGCCGTAGGCGCACCTGGTTAATACTGCGAGGCGTTCACGCCTCAGCAGTGCGAATCCCGCCCGTGAATTGGCAACTCA
>JAAYCN010000052.1 GCA_012729755.1 Chloroflexota bacterium
ATACAACTCATATGACCTGTCTAAAAAGTGTATACCATGTGCTGGCCTCCTCACAAAAAACTGCGCTTTTTTGCTTGACTCCTGCGCGTAACCCTGATAGACTCATCCCTCGTTCCAGAAGACTGAAGCAGATTCGGTCTTGCGAAAGCGTGCACATTAATGCTATACTTATTAGTCTGTGAACGAAGCTTAACAACAGAAAAATCCGAAGGGCGCCGGCGTAGCTCAATGGTAGAGCAACCGCCTTGTAAGTGGTAGGTTATGGGTTCGATTCCCATCGTCGGCTCAGATTTGCTCATTCGCGATCGAGATCGAATTTTTTTCGATCTCGATCTCCAGCGGGTAAGTTAGGCGCCTTAAGGAAAATGGACGGTTACCCAAGTGGCCAACGGGGACTGACTGTAAATCAGTTAGCAGAAGCTTTCGGAGGTTCGAATCCTTCACCGTCCACACAAAGCACCCACAGGGGTGCTTTCGCTCGCAAAAGCGCAAGTCGCTTAAGCTGGCAAAGGAACGGCTGCCCACATAGCTCAGTCGGTAGAGCGCGTTCTTGGTAAGAACGAGGTCATGGGTTCGAATCCCATTGTGGGCTTTTGCCGAGAATAGAGAAAAAGAGTAAAAAGGATAGTCATTATTAAGGAGAACAATAAGAATGGCGAAACAAAAGTTTGATCGTTCAAAACCACATATGAATATTGGCACCATGGGTCACATTGACCATGGTAAGACCACCCTGACCGCAGCTATCACCAAGGTGCAGGCTTTGCGCGGTTTCGGTGAGTATCGCGCGTACGACACGATCGACAACGCGCCAGAAGAAAAAGCCCGCGGTATCACAATCAACATTACCCATGTTGAATATACTACCGCCAAGCGCCACTATGCCCACGTCGACATGCCTGGCCACCGCGACTATATCAAGAACATGATCACAGGCGCTGCTCAGGTTGATGGTGCGATTTTGGTTGTCTCTGCACCTGATGGCCCAATGCCTCAAACTGAGGAACACGTTCTGCTCGCCCGCCAGGTTGAGGTTCCTTCGATTTTGGTCTTCCTGAACAAAACTGACCAGATGAATGACCCCGAACTGCTTGAGCTGGTTGAAATGGAAATCCGCGAACTGTTGACCAAGAATGACTTCCCTGGCGACGACGTCCCGATTATCCGTGGTTCCGCCAAGGTTGCTCTTGACAGCGCCTCTACCGATGCAGACGCGCCTGAATATCAGCCGATTGTTCAATTGATGGACGCTGTTGATGATTACTTTAAAGATCCTGTGCGCGAGATGGACAAGCCCTTCATGATGCCTGTTGAAGATGTCTTCTCAATTAAGGGCCGCGGTACTGTGGTGACCGGCCGTATTGAACGCGGTGTCATCAAAGTAAACGACCCTGTCGAAATTGTTGGCCTGATGGATAAACCTCTGCCCACCGTTGCCACCGGCATTGAAATGTTCCATAAGCTGCTTGATCAGGGTCAGGCTGGCGACAACGCTGGTATCCTGCTGCGTGGTATTGATCGTGATCAGGTCGAGCGCGGCATGGTAATCTGCAAACCCGGCAGCATTACCCCTCACACCGAATTCGAATGCTCAGTTTACATTCTGAAGAAGGAAGAGGGTGGCCGCCACAGCGCTTTCTTCACTGGCTATCGTCCCCAGTTCTACATTCATACCACTGATGTGACTGGCGATGTGACCCTGCCGGAAGGCGTTGAAATGGTTTTACCTGGCGACAATGTCAATGGCCTGAGAGTTAAATTGATCCAGAAAGTTGCTATTGAGAATGGTTCCGAATTCGCTATCCGCGAAGGCGGCCTGACAGTTGGCGCTGGCAGGATCACCAAAATCATTGCATAAGCAATAAAGGATGGAGGATACATGGCTGCCGCCCTTCAAAAGGCAGCCATGTTGAAATGATATGGCGTCAAAGAAAAAAGACATTCGACCGGTTATTTACCTAGCTTGCACTGAGTGTAAAGAACGCAATTACACTACGGTCAAGAACCGCAGAAATGACCCGGGCCGCCTTGAAATGCAGAAATACTGTCCGCGCTGCCGCGCGCATAAGCTGCATCGCGAGGTGAAATAACGCGTCTGGCGTCCACGCTGGACGGGCCAGTATAGGTGAGTAGCTCAATTGGCAGAGCACCGCTCTCCAAAAGCGGGGGTTGTGGGTTCAAGTCCTATCTCACCTGTTGTAATTGTCAACGCCGTGTATTTTACGCGGCGTTGACACCTAAGCAGGAGTAGTAATAGATGGCTAACGAAAAGAAACCTAATATTTTCGATAAGATCAAGCGGTTTTGGCGCGAAACCGTCGGCGAGCTGCGCAAAGTGACCTGGCCGACCCCTGAAGAAGCCTGGGCGTTGACCAAAATTGTTTTGATTGTCACAGTCATCATGTCTCTGATCTTAGGTGTGATGGACTATGTGTTCCAAAAGCTGATCGGTCTGCTTGCGTAGCAGCCACCAGAGGTAAAGAGAGGGCCGCATAATGCCCGAGTTTGAAGAAGACGAAATTTCGAAGCCAGAGGATGAATCCGTGGAACCAGAAGATACTTCTGTTCCTTCCGGCGCGCCTGTTGTCAGCAAGCTGTCAGAATCGGGCGATGGACGGCAGTGGTATGTGATCCACTGCTATTCTGGTTATGAAAACAAAGTGCGTAAGAATCTCGAACAGCGTATCGAAACGATGGCAATGAAGGATCGCATCTTTGATGTGGTGATTCCGACCCAGGAAGAGATCGAGGTCAGGGACGGCAAACGCCGCACGATTGAGCGCCATGTGTTCCCTGGCTATGTGCTGGTCAATATGATTCTGACTGAGGAGTCCTGGTTTGTGGTGCGGAACACCCCGGGTGTGACCGGATTTGTCGGCATGGGCGATGAGCCCACCCCGCTGCGGCCAGAAGAAGTAGCCCAGATTTTGCGCCGTATGGAAGACGAAGCCCCGACCTATAAGGTGTCTTATCGCCAGGGCGATCGCGTGCGCATTGTAGATGGGCCTTTCAATGATTTCAGGGGTACTGTCGCAGAAATTAATATGGAACGTTCGAAGATTCGCGTGATGGTGAACTTCTTCGGTCGCGAAACGCCTGTGGAACTTGATTTTTTGCAGGTGGAAAAAGCATAAACCGGAATAATCCGGAAATTCGTGGGAGGGTGAGGAACCCGCTAATACCACAAAGGAGATTATTAAGTGGCAAAGAAAGTAAAAGCAGTTATCAAGTTGCAGATTCAAGCCGGAAAGGCTAATCCCGCACCGCCAATCGGTCCCGCTTTGGCACCGCATGGCGTCAATATTATGGCATTTGTGAAGGATTATAATGCCCGCACCAGTAATCGGATGGGCGAGATTGTCCCCGCTGAGATTACCATCTACGCAGATGGTTCATTTAAGTTTGACCTGAAATCCAGCCCGGCGCCTGTGCTTTTAAAGAAAGCCGCTGGCATTGAAAAAGGTTCAGCGACACCGCAATCTGATAAAGTTGGCAAGGTAACCCGCGCCCAGCTGCGTGAGATCGCAGAACAAAAGTTTAATGACATGAACGCCATCGATATCGAAGGCGCCATCAAGCAACTCGAAGGCACTGCCCGCAACATGGGCATCACTGTCGTCGATAAATAGAGATAGCGTGGGAGGGCTGGAAAGCCCGATAGCACCACGGAGGAGCGAAAATGCCCCAACACGGGAAAAATTATCGAAATGCTGTCAAGCGCGTGGACGCAGACAAAGTCTACGGACCCAAAGAAGCGCTTGCGCTGGTCAAGGAATTGGCCTATGTAAAATTTGACGAAACTGTTGAAGTTCACCTGCGTACTGGTCTTGACCCGCGCCAGGCTGATCAGCAGGTTCGTGATGTGGTTGTGCTGCCTAAGGGCCTTGGCAAGGTGGTGAGAGTTTTGGTCTTCGCCCAGGGTGAGGCTGCTGCTGCGGCCCGCGCTGCTGGCGCCGATTTTGTCGCCGAGACTGATGAGGATATCAACCGCGTTGCTGGCGGCTATACAGACTTTGATGTGGCTGTTGGCACGATGGATATGATGGGTAAGGTTGGCCGATTGGGCCGTGTTTTGGGCCCCCGCAACTTGATGCCGAATCCTAAAGCCGGTACTGTCGTGCAGCCCGGCGATATCGCCAAAGCGATCGAAACCGCCAAGGCTGGACGGGTTGAGTTCCGCCTCGACAAGACAGCCAATATTCATGTTCAGATTGGCAAGGTTTCGTTCAGCGTTGAAGATTTATATGAGAACCTGACCGCGCTGATGGCGGCCATTCGCAAAGCTCGCCCGAGCGGCGCAAAAGGTGTCTTCATTAAAAAGGTTGTGCTCACCTCTACCATGGGGCCTGGCATCAAAGTTGATGTCAATACTGCCATGGCGCTCGAGTCTGCACAAATATAGTAAATTTCCGGGCTGGCAGCCTCGAAAGTTGTGGTATACTAGCCCGGTTACAATTGAATAGTCGTCTTCGCTTAAGACAGCTGGTGCCGTTAACGGCTTAATTTCCCGCCGAGGTGGAGAGTTAAAGCAAGAAATGCCTTTGGTGTGCCTCTTTAAGTCTCTTTTCGCGGGTCGAAACGGAAAGAGACTTTTTATATTCACCGGAAGGAGGTGGAAACAAGTGGCTTTTTCAAAGAATCAAAAAGAGTTGATGATCAAGCAGTATGCTGATTGGATCGATCGCAGCAGAGCCGTGTTTGTGCTCTCTTATTCCAAGATGCGCATGCCCGCGGTAAATGCCGCGCGCGCGAAACTGCGCGAGGTTGATGGGCAGCTGCATGTCGTCAAGAATCGCCTGTTCACGCATGTTTTAGATGAAAAAGGTTACCAGTTTGACCCAAAGTTTTGGGAAGGTAACAATGTCGTTGTGTTCGCGTTTGAAGACGCGCCCAGTGTCGCCAAGGCTCTGGCTGAGGTGGTCAAGGGTAACGAAGCCTTTGAAGTGCGCGGTGGTTATCTCGAAAAAGATAGCCTGACTGTCAAACAGGTTCGAGCGTTGGCAGACTTGCCGACCCTGCCTGTGATGCGTGCTACGCTGTTGGGCACCATTCTGGCCCCTGCCAGTCAACTCGTTCGTGTTTTAGCCGAACCCGCGCGTGGTTTGGCCGCCGTGATCCGAGCCAACTCGGAAAAGCAGCCCACTGCTGCATAAAACCAATTAGCGCCATCGCTGGTTGGTGATGGCAGGAGAAAAGAAAGATAATTAGGAGATTAAAATGGCTGAATTAGATAAAATTGTTGAATCATTGAGCAAGCTTTCTGTGTTGGAAGCTGCCGAGCTCGTTAAGATGCTCGAGGAAAAATGGGGCGTTTCCGCTGCCGCTCCCGTGGCTGTCGCCGCGGTTGGCGCTGGTCCCGCTGCCCCCGCCGAAGAAGTGGAAGAGAAGACTGAGTTTGATGTGATCATCAAATCCGCTGGCCCCAAGAAGATCGAAGTCATCAAAGTCATCCGCCAGCTGACTTCCCTCGGTTTGGTTGAAGCCAAGAACCTGGCCGAAACCGCTGACGGCAAGGTCCTCGAAGCTGTTGGCAAAGACGTCGCCAATGACGCCAAAGCCAAGCTCGAAGCCGCCGGCGCCGAAGTCGCGCTTGCATAAGTTCGACAACCGGTTTATGACAAACTCCGCCTCGTGTGGAGTTTGTTTTTTAATATTGTTTATTCGCGGTTGGCGGATGGAAAGCTTGAAGCCGTAAATTACTCCCAGGACAATTGCATCTTATTTTTTAGTAAAATCTTCAAAAATGAGGCCTGCTTCAGAAACTCTCATGGATGCCCGCATCTTACAGAAATAAATAGTAAGCCTGGATGGAAAAAAGTGAGATAGCCAAAAAGATATTCCGTTTTTGGCAAGTTGGCTGTCAGAGCAGGTTTATCGATCGCAATTATGCCGTCCCCAGCTGCGCAACGGGGAGAGGCACTGAAGCTGATGGTCTGTGTAGATTTATGTACGCAAACGGAAACATCCTCTTCACTGTTAAGCCTCAGCCTTGGAGATGGATGAAATATAGCGCACTGGGCTGCTGCAAAATGGCTATCAAAGTCTTTAAATAATTAGGAATTGAATAAAACCAGAACCTTGCATTTTGTTTAACAGAAGACACTCATTTAGATGTGATTGCCTGAAACTGCCTCTGACTTAACCCAATTTACTGCCTTTGCCCGATAAAATGAACCAAAGGCCAGGGGTCTCCGTCTTTAAGAGTGATGGTCGAGATTTGTGAAAGGAGGTAGAGCATGAAAAGTGAGCGATTTGAAGAGCTGTTAAGCAGCTGTCGGACCAGTCTGGAGCGGTTTGTTTATTATCGCATTCCAGACAGAGCGGACGCGGAAGATCTGTTATCTCAAGTGTACTTGCGGGTTTTTGAGAAGCGCGATTGCCTGAGTGATGAAGCGCACTTCAAACCCTGGGTTCTTCAGATTGCCAGAAATCTCTGTCATGATTATTTCAGAGAGCGATTCAGGTGTCGGGAAATCGAATGGCAGCCTGAGTTGGAAAACGCGATGAGCATGAATCGCTACGGCCGTTTAGCGGGGAGCAACGTTAGGGAAACTCTGGATGAACTTGATGACTCAGACAGACGTCTTTTGATGCTTTATTACTTTCGTCAAATGCCATTGTGTGATATCGCGCAAGTTCTTGGCGTTCCGGTCGGGACGGTAAAAAGCCGTTTGTTTACTGCCCGGGGCGCCTTCAAGCGCCATCATCTTGGAGAAATGAATTCAGAAACAGGAGCGAGAGAAATGAAAAAACTACCAGAAATTATGCCGGATTATACAATCGTCCCAACAGATCAGCGGCCTTTTAATGTGCGCTGGGAGGAGATAATGGGTTGGCTGATCGTTCCCAGACTCGGTGAAAAGCTCAATTGGGCTTTGTATGACTGGCCAGAACGGCAAATGACGCTGAGAATGAAGCTGGAAGTTACCGGCAAGGCGCGTGTCCATGGGATTGAGGGCGTAAGGATTATGACTGTTGAACATGATTTGGGCGCTGACCCAGTCGCTGGCATCAAGACCACCGAGCGTGAATTTATCGCTCAACTCACTGACAGCCATTGCCGCTACTTAGCCGAAAGCCACCTGGAAGAGGATGTGAGGGTCTTGAATACGTTTCTGGATGGGGATGATTTCATGCCCAATTGGGGCTTTGGCAAAGATAACCAGGGCAATGAAGTGAACCTCTCCGCAAAGGGATTGATTAAGCGCGACGGGGATGAATTTACCATCGGCGGGCTTAATCAGGTTATCGATGTGATTGGACGTTTTCGGGTGGAGATTTTAGGCAAAGTCTATGACACGATCGGGGTCATGGATGTTGAAAGCTATGACGAAGGTGTCGCGACTGAACAGTTTCTTGACAAGCATGGCCGGACGGTGTTGTGGCGGCGGTTCAATCGCGATGACTGGCATGTCAAAGACGGAAAACTATGGAGCCAGCGCCTACCGGAGAACCAACGTTACGCGATCAATGGCCAAACTTATGTGCATTGGTATGACTGTATCAGCGATTATATTCTGTAAGTGAGACGACAGACCGTTTGAGAGAACGGTCTGATTTTTTAAGGGCAAAAAATTCTTCTAGAATTGGCGCGAGCATTTTGGCCTCAACCGCATGGGTTTGTCCGCTGATCACAAGAGTCCGCGCAGAGGGTAAAGCGCGGGCGAGGCGTCGCTGCACCTTTAGCACAGTCGCGAAGCTCTGATCTTCCGCAAGCAGGTAGACTGGTTGCGTTACCAGCCGCGCCTGGTGGCGCATGAAATGGCTGGTATGCAAGAGAATCCGCGCTTCATAAGACAACGTGGGCGCCATGGCGATCAGGGCGTCGCGGTGTTCTGAGGCTAATGTTTCCTCAATCAGAGTTCCATCCATGCCGACATAGCGCATGAATCGGGTGATCAATTCAAGATTTTTGCCTTGGCTGGTCAGCTGTTTAAACTGCCATATCCCCAACCTGGTCTGCAATTCATCCCGCCAGCCGCTGCACAGCGGTGGTTCATAAGCCGCAGTTGACGATACGCGCTTTCCCAAGGCGGCTGCTGTGAGAAGCGCCAGGGCCGCTCCAGCTGAATGACCATATAAATGTGCTGAACCGCCGGCAATTTCGATCAGCGCGTCGATGTCTTCGATTTCTTTAGCGATTGACCAAGGCGAGTCGCTTTGGCTTTGACCGCGTCCGCGGCGGTCGTAGTTTATAACGGTAAATTTATCGCTGAGCAAAGGCACCAGGTCGCCCACCACGCCAAACTTGCTGTAATTGAGCGCGCCGGTAATCAGGATGAGGGCCGGTCCCTGACCGGTTATCTCAAAGGCGATATTTGTACCATCTTTGCTTCTAATTGAGCGCATAATTAATCCTCGGGGTGACTTCGCTCACTGAAGTATAACTTTGGGAGATGGCCATGAAAAGCTGATGTAGAGGCCTAATTGTGGCTGATCTGACGAATGACCATGACCACTTTGCCTTGCACTTCCACCACGCGAGGGTCGTTGATATAAATGGGCTGCATGGAGGGGTTGGCGGGCTGTAAGCGCACACGGCCATTTTCGAGATAGAAGTATTTGAGGGTTGTCTCTTCACGGTCGTTCAACCACACTGCGACCATTTCACCATTACAGGCGGTGTTGACTTTTTTCATGATAACGATATCGCCGTCGTTAACCATGGCGTCAATCATCGAGTCGCCGTGAACTTTCAAAGCATAAAGGTCTTCCGGTTTATCACCGGCGGGCAGGAGGCTGCGCGCGATATCAATGCCAGAATCGGGGTCATAGTAGCTGAAATCGGAACCAGGGATGGGCATCGGTTCACCGGCAACGATATTGCCCACCAGGGGGATGGTAACCAAGTCTGAGATTTGTTCGACAGCATGTTTGACCTGCTGGATGATGTTGCCTGAAGCCGTCCTGAGCAGGTTGATGCCGCGTGAGACATTGCTGCCGCGTGAGATATAGCCCATCTCTTCAAGCTGGTTCAGATAATAGTTGACGACTGAGGTGGAACTGATTTGGGTTTGATTGCCGATCTCGCGAATGGATGGCGGATAGCCTTTTTCCTGCGTATAAGCTTGCAGAAAGGTAAGGATCTTTTGATGTCTCGGGCTGAGCCCGGCGCGTTTCCTGGCCATGGCGTCTCACTTTCGCTGATCTAAGTTTATGAAATGATATCAGAACAAATGTTCGTTGTCAAGCGGGTGAATGGATTCTTATGTGAATGGATTACCGAAGTTAAAAGGCGCTGTTCTATTACTTTGAGGTCGTCTATTTGATAGGTGTTATCCAAAAATTTTTTGGCGGCTTGCTGCGCTTAAGGGTAAGCATTTTTGAAATGTCAAATCTTTAAATTATCTCGATCAGATAAAACTGAATTAACTGTGTTGGTTCACGACCACCAAAGGTCCTTCGGGAATGACACAAATTCTCTTTCCATATTTTTTTTGCAAATCTTTTATTGCTGAATTGATATCCCGAACAGGATTCATCATCGCGCAGCGGATTTGAAAGTCACTCAATCCTTCACTGTATATAAATACATCAGCATGTTGTTGGACATAAGCTTGAACTTGCACCTGCCAAGAATCCTGCGATATGAAACCTGCTTTATTAATCATGTTTAGAATGCCTTCGGGTGTTCTTCCCTGCTCAAGGAGAGCAGCATACTTGCCATGTGAAGGCAGCCCATCTTCACAACGCGCGGCGAGCAGGATTGCTCCACCTTTTCTAACGGCGCGTTTTGCTGCTGAAAGACCCTTGACGCACTGGTACAAATTTTGGTCCAGTGGATAACCGCTGTTGGATGTGATCACAATATCGAATGGTTCTTCAATCTTAACAACACTTTTGGCTTTCTGGAACTTACATCCTTCCTCATGAGCAGGGATCACGTCTCCCGCGAAAACACCTGTAATGCGCCTGGAGCGGTCGAGCGTCACATTTAATAGAAAGGTATTCTCCACCTTTTCCGCGGCCTGTCTCATTTCCTCCCAAATTGGGTTGCCGTGGGTAACAGTAAAGGTCGCAGAGGGGCTTGAGATGTGTTTATAGCCATGATTAGAATAGACACTTTCAAAACCAGCCAAAGCTGGCAAAACCGCCTTGGGTCCACCGCTAAAGCCGGCAAAAAAATGCGGCTCGATGAAGCCGGTAAAAATCTTTAGATTAGCTTCTAACAGGGTCTTGTTCAATCTTATTTCGTTGCCGAAAGAGGTTCTGCCTACTGGAACTAATTCAGAATCGTCAAAGGCATTGTGTTGAATGCACCGGTAATGGCTGTAGATGTAATCCCCGAGCAGACTGCGCATCTCGTCCGGCGTTTGAGGGCGATGCGTTCCAAGCGCATTGATCAATGTGATTTTCTCACGTCTTACTCCGTATTCTTCGAGAAATTGCAATAAGACGGGAAGTATGCGATCGTTTGGAGTTGCTCTTGTAATGTCGCTGTGCGTGATCACTACGCTGGTCGCTGAATCCACAAGGCTCGAGAGTGGGGGTTTGCCGATAGGGTTGGATAAAGCTTCTCGGATCGCTTTGCCTTCATCAGAAAGCGGCTGGCTTTCAGTCATTTTTAAAACAGCAGCGGATTCGGGAACCTTGATCACCAAACCATCTCGGCCATAATCAATTTGAAGTTCCATATTATCAGTAAACAGCTAAAGACAAGTTAGCGGCACTCTGTGCCCTGATCACTTGTAAAGTCTTAGATATCTCCTTATTAATTTTTGGCGCTAAGCCCAACGAAGGTTCGTCTTATATGAGCAGGTCTGGATTGGTTGCCCATGTCGCAACAGTAAGACACATTTTTCAAGTTTTCTTCTCCTGACATAGAAGGAAAAAACTTTATGACCTTCAATAACAGGAATAATTTTAACTCCTGAAAAGAGGATAAAACCAACGATCTTTTTAGTCAAGACGTTGAGCATTTCCGCCTCTTCAGCTTATTGTGGGGGTGCCCTGCGATCGGGTTAGATGGTCTCATTATTCTTGAAATTCTCAGAGTATGAGGAGTATTTCAGGAACAGTAATTGCAACCTGCCGATTGGATATACTTAATTGAAGAGAGACATTATGAAAGCAAACACCCAATTATGGTGGGGGTTAAGAATAATGATCGCCCTGGTGTGGTTGATGGCAAGCGTCATCGTAATATCGGCGCAGTCAGCCGACACTTCACCTGTGACCACGTCAGATCGGCAGACAGCGGAAGTCGCGGATTTGGCTGAAGTGAA
>JAAYCN010000053.1 GCA_012729755.1 Chloroflexota bacterium
GGAAAAGCCTTTCAACCTCGAGATAACGCTCCACCCAATCCTGGATGCGCATCTGGATGGCTTCCTGCTCTTTGACACCCAGCACAGCGTGTTTTCGATATGCTTGAAGTTGAACGGAGACCGTGCTCGGGCGAAAGAAGAAATCCACCTTGACCTTTAAAGCCTTAGACAGCCGCAGCAAAACGCCTGAACTGGGCACATCCTGGTCTCGTTCATATTTTGAGATCGCCATGGCGCTGACCCCAATTTCATCCGCCAGTTTGCGCAAAGAAAAATTGCCCGCTTTCCGAGCCTGTTTGATACGTCCTCCAATGGTCATGGCCGCCTCCTTTTCCCTTTCAGTTTACATAATAGCATTAAAATTATATTTTGTAAACTGTTATCTACATAAAGATGGATAAGAAAGGAAACTACTCTCCCGATTGGTTTTGCTTTTTCTCTTCCGATGTGTTAATCAATAGAGTAACTGGGATAACCTTCTGTTTTCGTGAGCAAGATGGCGGGTGGTTGAAAACTGATTATTCAGCATTTCAACGATAAGTCTTGATCCCCAAGGCTTCGAACTGATTTAGTCAAAAAATCAATTTCAATTACGAAGACGCCGTTGAGTAGATGCTTGTTCGTCCGGTAATAGTAATCAGCAAGAGTCTCGGTGTGTTTGTTATCTACATCCCTACGCAAGACGACAAACCGGAATTTATCACTCGAAATATGCTGTAAATAAAAGACAGCTTCATTAATAAATCCAGTTTTCGCGCTTGGAACATTACCCCCTTCAGTCCACGAGTAATTCTTGCACTCGCCAATATAATAAAAAAGAGGGTATTTCCCCGTAGCTTGCTACGAAACTGTCCTCAAAATCTGTCCCGTAGGGTGAGAGCCCGTAATGCCTCGTAGCTTGCTGCGAGGATAGGGATCGAAAGGACTTTGATTTTACTTGCCATTATCTGAAACAAGATCAAATTTGTGATTCTTTGGCGGGTTGCCAATCGGTATCGGATGTTCAGTTTGGAACCCAACCAGGAAATGTTGGCCAAGTACTTCTGCTGCAATTGAATACCCAGCATTTGCCCGCTAAAACGAAGCAGATGGCCTCAGCCAGGCCGGCCACCAAGCTACATTACCAACCCGGGATGAGAAGAAATACTTGGCCCCATAAACCAACAGCAACGCAAAACAAATGGTCGCAGGGGTTTGAACCAGGGCAGTGTCTGTCCAAACACTTCCTGCCCGATGATATTGGGCAGTAGGCTCGCCGCTAACATAATACCCTAGGCGGTAATCGTTATACGTTTCATGGATTCGGTCATCAAATAAGTCTCTTGTCACTGTGTTTGTGCGTGTTCTGCGGTTTGGATGTTGTAAACAATGTTCGTAATGTGCAGTTTGCCATAGACGAAATCGCCATCCGGGTAATGCCAGATAATCTCGCCGTAGGTGGGCAGGTTGTAACCATTGATGTTGCGATAGCGCGACACCGGCGTCGAGAACGGGTATTGCTTCATGGTGGACACATCCCAGCGGTCATTGGATACAAAGTTGACCAACTGGCCTTCCTCGTTGAAATAGAGCATGGCGCTGATGGTGGTGCCCTGGTTGGTAAAAATCCCTTTGACCGTCAGGTCATCAACCGCCTGCCAGGTAATACGCTGGTCAATCAGGGTGGCGGGAGCCATCAGGCACATGTCGTTGAACATCGTGACCGTATCCGCTTCGAACATGACTACGCCATCCACCTTGACCACCGGCAACAGCCCAAAGAGGCGGATATCCATCGCAGCGCTCTTTTCCTGGTAGCGGTGGTAACCCGGCACGGTAAGGCCAAACATCCGTCCTTTCATAAAGAACAAGCGGGTCGGCTGGTTGAAAAAGTTGTACTGCTCGGCGGTCAATGGGAAATATGCGCCTTCCCGCTGGCTCATTTCGCCGGTTATCTCCGCGAATATGCTGACGACCTTCGGCTTGCCCACCACGCCGACATAGCGCAGGTAACGCTGGACTGGCGGCGGCAGGGTTTGCAGGTCGGATTCGGTCAGGATTTCCACCGGCAGACCGCGCGCCTGTTCCTGGGCGCTACATACATCCTGCCGGTAGCCGCTCTCGAAGCGCAGACTGCCCAAAGCCAGGATCGCAACAATCAAGAGAATCAGGTTGGGGATGGAGCCAACCCTGGCACCCTTCCAGGCGGTGAAGATAAGGATCTGCGAGAGCAGTGCGCCCACGATGGCGACTATCCACCACCACTGGACTTTGAAGACAAAAGCGGCGGCTGTGACGACCAATACCAGCGCCGCAACCAGCCACAGCAGTCCAAGTGGACGGCTGATGGGTCGGGTCAGTTTATTGATTTGCACCAGGTCGAAGGCTTTCAGGAAGCTGAGCAGGTGGATCAGGCCGTGGAAGGCAACCATTAGGACAAAGATGATTTTTGCGATTGAATTGATCATTGGAATTTACTCCTATGCACGTTTCTGCAGGTGTATGTTGAAGTTAATGACGGTTTCATTTGTTTTCTCCTGTTTCTAAAGAAAGGGATATGAGCGTGCAGCCCAGGTTGAGCAGGCTGCGGATGACGCCCAGCAGCCTAGCCTGATCAGCGCTCAGGTTGGATAGGGTAAACGTGTTCTCCCCAACGGTCAGTGTTGTTCCCGTGGGGCAGTAATCCTCCAGGAAAGAATCGTCCGAGAGACCAAAAAAGCAAAGCGTGTAACTGTGAGTTTCAGAAGCAGTGGTCATAGGCTTATCCTTTGTACAGATCCAGTCTAAACTTCTCAAAACAAAAACGGACTACATGAATATGTAGTCCGCGCTCAAGAAGTAATGTGGTTTTTTTATATCAACCCCAACTCACGTCCTCTATCCACCGCCTGAGTTTGCTTTTCTACCCCCAACTTGCCATATACTTTCTTCACATGAAAGCGTACCGTGTTGACACTCACCACCAGCCGGGCGGCGATCTCGGCGTAAGACAGTCCCTCAGCCAGCAGGCGCAGCACTTCCATTTCTCTCATGGTCAGTTGTTCGATCAGTTCTGGACAAGCGACACCATTTTTATGAAAGGTCACATCAATAAATATGCGCTGGTAGCCTTCTGGTTCGCCAAGCTGGCGGGCGCGCGCCAACCACGCTGCCCCGCCGCCTGCCTTCGCGCCAAGTACCAGAGCCTGGATCATGGTCCCGTGGCGCCCTTGGGACTCGGCGCTCTGCACAATCCGTTTGGCAAGTGCAAAAGCGCCCGGGTGGCGGCAGGAGATCATCCATCGCAACCACGCAAGGTGGATCAAGTCTGTCCGGAAAGTGACCGGAGCTTCAGCGGGGATACCGGTTGCTCTTAACCTGGTTTCGGCTTCAGCCGGGTTGCCCTGGGACATCAGCAGGTTAACCTGTTGTGCAACCAAATCCAACCTCGCCCAGCTCGGTCCTCCCTGCGCCAGCGCATCACTGGCTTCATCCAAATAACGGGCAGCCGCTTCCAGATCACCTGTCTCCTGGCATAAACGCGCCAGGTATATACATACATAGATCACAGAAGTCGGCTGCCCGGACAATTGTGCCATCCGCAATCCGTGAAGCAGCATTTCGCGCGCCGTTTCTATCTGGTTCCACTCGTAATAGACTTGCCCGATCACGGCATGGACGGTGCCGATCATCATCGGGGCAACTTGCGAGATGATTTCAGTGCGCTTGATGGCAAATTCAGCTTCGTGGATCAAGCGGCGCAATTGTCCCAGTTGAAACCATATCAACGCAAGGTGTTCGACGGCCACCAACGCTGTTACATGGTCATCAATCGTCTGGGCAGATTGAAGTGCTTCTTCTAACGACGCAATAGCCTCATCAAAACGCCCTTCCATGCGATAAGCCACACCTAAAGCCAGGGCAGTTGAACCGATCAACCTCGTATTATCTTCCGGCGTCAGCATGCGTGCTTTTTCAGCCAGCGACAAGGCTTCAGTCGCATGACCCTGTGCCA
>JAAYCN010000054.1 GCA_012729755.1 Chloroflexota bacterium
TCGGCAGGTAAGCCATTTTTGAGATCAGTAACCAATGCCTCAAAGCGATCGAGGATGGCGATGATTTCTTCCTGGATGTGGAGAGGTGGGACAGGAACAAAGCTTGCCCTATAAATAAGGCGCAATTGATCGAATGCGCATCCGGACAGGGGCGTACCTTGCTGCGCAGGCACAGGGCCCTGTCCGTACGGACGGGGTTCTATAGCACCCGATGCGAAGCGAGCGGTGTATCTCCGTCCGAGAGCGATCATCCATCAGATTGTTGGCGGACAGGGACAAGCCCTGTCCCTACAGGAAACTCAATCATTAGCGGACAGGGGCGAGCCCTGTCCGTACGGGGAGATCACCACATTGGCTTTCCCATTCACCCCCCTGCCCCCCTCTAAAGAGGGGGTTTGGGTTTGAAGGTGAGGAGTTGGTTGCGGTAATATTCGTATTGTTTGCGGCGGGCGGTGATTTCAGCGGGTAAGCCATCTTTGAGATCGCTCACCAGCGATTCGAAACGATCGAGGATGGCGACGATTTCTTCCTGGATGGGGAGAGGTGGAACAGGGATTGGATAGTTGTCTGTGTCAGGTGTAGAGATTTGTGGTAATTTACCAGATTTTGCTTTTAACTGAAAATCCAATGTATTTAATACTAAAAAATAATAAACAAACTTAATATTAATGTTTTCATCTTTCCCAGCATATGACCACATTTCATTTTTATGACTGAAAGGATGCTCATAGTATTCAAATCCAATATTTCCACGAGACTTTACAATAACACTTGTTTTAGTAATAACATTCTTTTCTGGGATATCGCTGTAGTTTACGTTTGCAAATGTATTACCTCCAGCAAATATGCGAATTGGTGCACCTGCTTTATTTAGTTTCTTCATTTCACCTGCAGTAATTGACGTTCCTTTTTGTCGGATACAAATATCTTTTAACTTTTTATATTCCACCCCATCAGGGCAGAGGGTTTGGAGGAGGTGGGTAAGGTGAGGGGTGCGGGTAGGATCAGGGGTATCGGAATTGAAATCGAAGAGGTTGGCACGGTAATGTTCATATTGTAAAATCCGAGCCTTTAGCTCTGCCTCCAGCTCTGCCTCCAACTCTGCCTCCAAGTATGTCATTTTATCAAGAATACGCACAATCTCTTGTTGTATGATTTTTGGGACGATGGGGATGGGAAAGTTGGTCAAAGCCTCCAATCTTATGTATGGAACACTACCTAAACGCAACTCTTTTTCAATTATTTCTACTAGATGAGCATTAAGTAAATACTTAATAAAGAATATGTTCTCGTTTATATCGTACAAAACATATGTTCGTTGGTATGCATTGAATTTCCCTTTGTAATAATGGACATAACCAACATTGCCATTTCCTGAAATCAGTAATGCCTCTTCATCGAAAGCAAAGGTGTTGATACGCCAAGGTTCTTTGGCGCAAGTAAAAAAGGGATATTGGCCTCCTTCAACTTTTGCATTAACATTCAACTTTCCGGTCGCGATTTTGCATAGTTCGCCTAACTTCTTATACTCAACACCATCTGGACAAAAGTCTACTAACAAGTCATCCAAACGGCTCATCGCTCATCACCATCTGAGGATTCGGGGGCAATCTCGGCAATAATCTCATCAATCTCACCGCGTAGTTGGTTTACTCTGGCGCTAATCCGCACGATTTCAGCGTTCAGTTTTTTGATGTCGACGACTTCGCGTTTGTCTTCTTTCTCAACATAGCTGCTGACAGAGAGGTTGTAATTTTGTTCAGCGATTTCTTCGTTGGCAACCAGGCGGGATTTGTGGGCAACGTTAGCCCGATCGGTGAAGAGATCTAAAACTTGTTGAATATGTTCAGGGCTCAAATTATTTTGATTGGTAACCTTAACAAACATTTCGGAAGCGTCGATGAAGAGGGTGTGGTTGTCGTGTTTAGATTTTTTGAGCACCATGATGCAGGTGGCGATACTGGTGCCGAAGAAGAGGTTTGCCGGAAGCTGGATGACGCAATCGACAAAGTTGTTATCGACCAGATATTTACGGATTTTTTGTTCGGCTCCTCCGCGATACATGATGCCGGGGAAGCAAACGATGGCAGCTGTGCCACTGGTTGCCAACCAGCTGAGACAATGCATGATGAAAGCCATGTCGGCTTTTGATTTTGGCGCCAATACACCGGCAGGGGAGAAGCGCGGGTCGTTGATCAGCAAACCGTTGGCATCGCCCTCCCATTTGATGGAATAGGGCGGATTGGAAACAATCGCCTCGAAGGGTTCGTTGTCTTCCCAAAGCGGTTCGGTCAGGGTGTTGCCCAAACCAATTTTGAATTGACCATAGGGGATATCATGCAGGAACATGTTGATTCGGCAGAGGTTATAGGTGGTCAGGTTGATTTCCTGACCAAAAAAACCCAGGCGGACGTTTTCTTTCCCTAAAACTTTGGCAAAGTTGAGCAAGAGCGAGCCGGAACCACAAGCCGGGTCGTAGACCTTGTTGACCTCGCTTTTATTGACGAGGGTGAGCTTGGTGAGAAGTTCGGAAACGTATTGGGGGGTGAAAAACTCTCCGCCACTTTTACCGGCGTTGGAGGCATACATGGTCATGAGGAATTCGTAAGCATCGCCAAAGGCGTCGATTTCGTTTTCTTTGTAGACGCCCAGGTTCATATCGCCCACGCCGTTCATCAGGCTGACCAGGCGTTTGTTGCGATCTGCCACGCTGCTGCCGAGCTTGTTGCTGTTTACGTCGATGTCGTCGAAGAGACCTTTGAAGTTGCGCTCACTCTGGGCACCGAGGGAGGAAGCTTCGATATTTTTGAAGACTCTTGCCAGGGTCATGTTGAGATCAAGGTCGTGTGGGGCTGTGTAACGGACGTTTTCGAAGAGCTCGCTAGGGAGGATGAAGAAACCCTTGGTGTCGACCATGGATTGGCGGGCGGCTTCGGCGTATTCGTCGGTTTGTTTGGCGTAGTTAAAATTGGGCTGACCGGCTTTGTGTTGGTTGGCATTGATGTGTTCGGACAAATTTTCGGAGATATAACGGTAGAAGAGCATGCCCAGAACGTATTGTTTGAAATCCCAGCCGTCGACGGCACCGCGCAGGTCGTTGGCGATGTTCCAGATTGAGCGGTGGAGTTCGGCGCGTTGGTTTTGGTTGTTGTGGTTGTTGTTTTTGGGTTCGGGCATGGCTTGGATTCGTCTCCCTGGTTGTGTTGGGATGATTATAACCCACCTAAATTGTGGGCGGGAGTTTCTGTTGAGGTAATGAGGGGATGGCGATGATGCTCAGGATGACGACAGCCCAGGGAGATCAAGCATTAGCGGACAGGGAAAAGGCTAATTGGATTAATTGCGCATGCGGGATCAATCGGTGGAGGACAGGGGCAAGGCTTTTTGGATCAATTTCGCTTGCTGGATCAATCGTTGGAGGACAGGGACAAGGCTTTTTGGATCAATTTCGCTTGCGGATCAAGCATCAGCGGACAGGGAAAAGGCTTATTGGATCAATTGCGCATGCGAGATCAATTGCGCATGCGGACAGGGACGAGCCCTGTCCGTACGAAAGAATTGAACGATCATTAGCGGACAGGGGCAAGGCTTTTTGGATTATTTACGCATGTTAGATCAATCATTGGAGGACAGGGACGAGCCCTGTCCGTACAGGGAGATCAAGCATTAGCGGACAGGGGCATACCTTGCTGCGCAGGCACAGGGCCCTGTCCGTACGAAGGAATTGAATGATCAATCGGTGGTAAAAGTGGTAAAAGTCCCGAAACGCTACGGTCGGGGCGTGAGGGTTGGGATGAACATGGGGGTTTCGGTTGGGATTGGCGTGGGCGTGCCGGCGGGGGTTGGGCTGGGCAATTCGGTTGCTACCGGCTCATCGGGGTTGATGCGGCAGATGTTTTCGCTGGCGGTGACGATACCCATGACGATGTCGTTATCCAGAAATTGCTCGCGGACTTTCTGGAAGACGATCGCTGCTTCTTCGCAATTGTTATCGAGACCGGGGCGGTGTAAACCGGCTAAAGCCGAACCGAAGGTGTAGTAATAAAGGACGGTTGTATTGGTGAGCGGCAGGGGCGAGATGACGATATCGCTTTCACAGGGAACATCTTCGCGCGCTTCGCAGGACTGTTCGGCAGTGCAGCCCATCACAGCGCAGCGCAGCATGAGGATAGCGCCTTCGTAGTTGCGGGCGCGGTAATAGATCACCCCCACCTGACCGTAGGTGTCCGAGTTGTAGGGGTTGATCTCGAGGGCGCGGTAGGCGTTGCGCGAGGCGATCATCGCTTCACCCATGCGGATGTAGGTGTTGGCGATTGCCATGTAGGGGATCGGGTCGTCAATTCCGAGCTGGTTGTTTAAGCCGGCGGCTTTTGCGAAATATTCGAGCGCGGTTTCGTAGCGGGATTCGTCGTACTGACCGAGGAACCGATACAAAACACCGATGCGGTTGTATAAAAATGTCAGGTTTGGGGCGATATCGGAGGCTTTTTTGTACCAGTCGATCGCGAGGTTGTATTCGCCGAACATTTCGTAAATGTATGCCTGGATCCGACAGACATCCATCAGCTGCTCACCGTCTCCCTGGCGTGCCTGGGTGATGTAGTCGTTCGCCTGAGTATATTTGAACTGGTCCATCAGGATTTCAGCATAATAGGCTTTTGCCAGCAGGTTGTTGTTGTCGAGCTGGATGGCGATGAGCGCTTCGGACTCAGCCTGGTTGCGGTATTCTTCTCGCTGCGCTTGGGGCAGGTTTGAGTTGGAGAGGCTGCTGAGCACGTTTGCTCTGACTCCCAGCACTTCGGAATTGTTAGGAGAATCTTGTTTCGCCAGGTCGATCACTTCGAGGGCTTCGTTGAGACGGTCGAGCCGTTCCTGGTCGGTGGTCATCGTATAAGATGAATAGACCATGATGTTGGCGAGGTTCGCGCGAACATGCGTATCATTGGTCTCCAGCACGAGCGCCTGGCGGTAGCTTTCGATTGCCTTATCGAGGTTGCCGGCTTGGAAATGTGTGTCGCCTTCGATGACAAAAGAATTAACCGTCCGGGTAGGGGTTGGGGTGGGCACAAAGGGAGGCCAGATTTCCCCCTGGGCAAAAGCACGTACGACAGCGAACAACACAACAACCACGAGCAAAATCGCCATCGCAAAATAGGGGCTCGAAGTACCGCGGGGGCTGCGGAAGAGATTCTTACGTTCGTTGATATACATGGTCAGGGTTGAGGGGTCGCTGTTGGACCGGTCACGATTGTAGCGGTGGGTGCCGGGGTTGCAGTGGGTGGGTTGAGCAGGTTTTCTGCACAAATTTTTAAGACTTCGTTTGCGTTAAAGACCGCGTTGTCGTTGTCTGCTACGGTTGAGAGGAGTGCGTTTGCTATCGAAACTGCCTGGTTACAGTCATTGGTGCGTGCAAGGGCAAGCCCATAGCGGCTGTATGTTTCAATTATGGTCACATCATAAGAGAGCGGTATGCCCTCCACAACCACGCCATCTTCATTGGCACCACCGCGCACTGCTAGTTCGAGATAAGCTGCAGCCTGGTTATAATCGCCTTTGCGGAAATAGAGCGTGCCAAGATTTGAGTAGAGCGTGGGATCTTCGGGACCATCACGCAGGGCAGCTATTCCGTACTGGATACCCTTTTCCCATTCGCCCAACGTGCCGTAGATGCGTGAGATAAACAGGTTTGGGGTCGGGTCGGTTGGGTTGAGCGAATATGCCTTGGTGAACTGGAAGACAGCCTGGTCGAGCTGACCGGAGTTCATTTGGTTTCGCCCAAGCGCCA
>JAAYCN010000055.1 GCA_012729755.1 Chloroflexota bacterium
CTGGGCACATCCTGGTCTCGTTCATATTTTGAGATCGCCATGGCGCTGACCCCAATTTCATCCGCCAGTTTTCGCAACGAAAAATTGCCCGCTTTCCGAGCCTGTTTGATACGCCCTCCGATGGTCATGGCTTCCTCCTTTTCTCTTCAGTTTACATAATAGCATTAAATTCATATTTTGTAAACTATTATCTACATAAAAATGGATAAGAAAGGAAACTACTCTCCCGATTGGTTTTGCTTTTTCTTTTCCGATGTGTTAATCAGTAGAGTAACTGGGATAACCTTCAGTTTTTGTGAGCAATATGGCGGGTGGTTGAAAACGATTATTCAGCGTTTCAACGAAAAATCTTGATCTCCAAGTATTCGAACTGATTTAGTCAAAACATCAATTTCAATTACAAATACACCGTTGAGTAAATGCTTGTTCGTCCGGTAATAGTAATCAGCAAGAGTCTCTGTGTGTTTGTTATCTATATCTCTGCGCAAGACGACGAACCGGAATTTATCAGTCGAAATGTGTTGTAAATAAAATACAGCTTCGTTAATAAATCCCATCTTCGCACTTGGAACATTGCCACCCTCAGTCCACGAATAATTCTTGCACTCGCCAATATAATTGCCATTATCTGAAACAAGATCAAATTTGTGATTCTTTGGCAGGTTGCCAATCGGTATCGGATGTTCAGTTTGGAACCCAACCAGGAAATGTTGGCCAAGTACTTCTGCTGCAATTGTTTGAAAACTCTTACCCTTAACCGTGTTCTTGCTATTTGGCTCTGGCATTATTTATTCTCCATGAGATATGGAGTCTGACTCAAAGAATTCCAATAAAGATATCCTGTTATCATGATGCTGTTTTTTATATAGGTGCATTATCAAAAAAAACAACCTTACATCGAAGTCTGGTTTGATGGGTTTATCGAAAATTTCTTTGCATAAAAACAATCCATACACAATAAATCCTCACCCCAGTTACAGAAATCCTTTCCCAATACGATGAAATTCTTCGAGATCGAAGAAAAAACGAAAAATGATCGGTCAATTGATCCCTAAAGCCTTCAAGGCAGCTGTAACTGGATCACTGTAGAAAATCGGGTCAACCCGTTCAACAATATCAGCCGATACATCAAGGAAATTTCTCTTATTCTCAATTGGAATCAACGTCTTTCTAGCTCCATTGTCCATAGCCATTTGCAATGGTTCTGCCAGTGATCGCATCGGTTTGATGTTCCCCTGAATACTAAGATCACCCAGGATTAATAAACTTGGTTGAACAGGATGTTTCTTTAGCGCTGAGTATATTGCTATAACCAGGGCAACTCCTGCTTCACAGGGTATATGATTAACCAAAAGGTCGACAGCTTCCACATGAAAGTCGGTTGTATCAAAAGTCTGTGCGATTCCAAGCGCAACTTTGTGCCCCTGAAGATAAGCAAACGCTCTCTGGATAGACTCCTTCATTGTGGGATCGGATACACCTGCCATTTTCAATTTCCCTGTACCAGGGGCGACACCAACTTCCAATCGATACAAACCAACTTTACCTTGATTATCTACAGAAGCGGTATAGACAGATCCTGGAGCTAATGGATCCGTGGAAATTAGATTTCGCCCACCTTCTTCAGGAACTCCTACAAATCGCTCCTGGTGATCTTCTTGATCTAGATAAGAGAAAGATGTCTGATAGTATTCGAAAGAGCCCATCTTTTTGAGTTGTTCTTTTACCCTTCGGCGGCCTTCCAAAGCAAACTCGACAAGTTCAGCCAATTCATCCTTCGTGATCTCTTTGTCGGGGTAGAGCAGCTTAGCCATACCCGCAACCGTCTTTCGTACGGCTTTGACATCACGGGCATTAAGGTGCGACCCAAGTGAGTAATGGGTATCGATCAGTTCTGTAAAATTATGCCTGCGTAATTCACGCAAAGCTTCTGCCAGATAATCCACGACGAAACCATAGCCATCTGTGAAATACTCGATCCGCATTTTCGGGATTTCCCAGCCCGGCAAGTAATAGTGGATGCGGTCCAGAAAAGCCATATCTTCTCGAATGATCTCGGGTAAGGGAGTGAAAAGATGGGATGACCGCACCATCACTTCCACAGGCTGATTGGTGTTTCCAAACATGGCAATGGATGCTGTTCCAGAAAGCGCATCTCTTCCCCGGGCAAACGTTCCTGATTCGCAGTATGTTTTTAAGGTGGTGATCACTTCGGCTGGCATTTTCTGCAAATCGGCAACTTCGTCAAATGCCACACTATCCCATAAACCGACCAGCCCAATTTTTCCGCTGGCCATGTTATAAAACAGATTGGCAACCGTAGTAGGCCCCGTCATTAAAATGGCGTAGGGCGATAATTCTTGGAAAGCATACGATTTTCCTGTGCCCCGAGGTCCCAATTCGATCAAGTTATAATTTTGCTCGCAGAGCGGCACCAGACGCAGCAGGAAGAGCAGCTTCAACCGGCGGTCAAAATTAGCCGGTTCCATCCCCATCGTTCGGATTAACAAGTCGATCCATTCATCGGATGAAAACGCATGCCTCCCCTGACAATATTCTTTCAAATCAAAAGATGCCAGTTGAATTGGCCGTAAATCATCAATCCAAAATGGGCTGCGTTTACCGGTAGCTGTTTCATCATATTCATGCCGGATATCGATCTGTGCCCACACCCCACCCATCAAAAGGCGATCATACTTACGGATGTACTCCTCAGGAATATGAATGAACTTATGCCCAAAATTGACCATCTCGGCCCAATACTTATCATCGTCGGAAAGGTAACGCACTTTCACCTTGTCGATAAAAGTATGTTTCCCCTTTTCCCTCACAAACGACTGGGCTTTATTAGCTTCATCAGGGCGTACAAAATTATCCGCTAGAGTAGAGTTAACCACCCTTAAGCCGGCCTCAATTGCAATCGGATCATCCGTCGCGCAGTATTTGCCTAGTAAATATTCCAACACAAACACCGGAACACTAGCGCCTACTTTGATTTTTCGCACCAGGTCTTTTCGCACAACTTTTCCGGCAAATACAGCGGCAGCTTTTTGATCTATTGCTTCCATTCTTCTCTCCTAAATAGCAAATGCCATTTCAATATCATTGAGTCGGCTTAACTCTACGCCAGTTTCAGCATCCAGTAAAACAACACTTACCGCAGTCTTTTTCCCTTCCGGCTCTTTTGTGATCATCAGGGTTACTGTATTAGCTTCGATGCACCGTGGATTCTCTGGATGGGCTCGTAATTGAACGTCACCAGTTGCCTCAGAAAAACCGTAGGATGCACTGATTGCTGTGGCCAGGTTATCGGTGGCAGAGCGGATCTCAACCCGCACTTTGGACGGTGTGGCTTCAAATAATCCGCTTAACTCTCCAGAAATTTGAACAGAATAGAAACGTGTAGAAATTTTCGGCGTGCCGGGCGTCAATTTCCAAACATAGTTGCCCACCCCTGCCGTTTCTTTCTTGTTTGCCTTGATGGTCAACACAGGAATGAACAACTCTTGGGGTGACAACCCTCCATGAAAATATGCGGATGTTCCACCTTTGACCTTGAAACAGGCGAAATTCCAGGGTGTTGAAATTTCAAAATCAGTTTCCCAGCCAAATTTACCAAGAGGAGCGCGCAAGGTGGCTTCATTTGCCGCACCGCCTTGACCCACCCATACCCGCCGATGCAGATCGACCGTGTTTCCACCGGGTGGATCAATTTTCATATCCACGCCGACCTCTTCGCCAAACAAATAACCATGATCCGCTGTGCAAATGATCGTCTTTACACCCAGATCACGCAGGATGCGAAACACTCGCCGTAATTCCAACAGCATATCGTCCATGATCCGCCGCGCAAGGTGAACGTTGTCCCCTTCACACAACTCATCAATTTCTTGAGAAGTGACCAAAATCAGGTCGGCTGTTTTTATCGCGTCGCGGACAGCCTTTTTAGGTGTAGGCAGCAAATCTTCAAGACGGACGTCAACTGTTTTTAGATAAGTATGACTGTTGAGAAAATTTGCCCTATCTTTTCGGTCGCGAATGGGGATCCCATCCACCTCGATGGCTAATTTCCCTTCCGCAGGCGAATACAATCGCGGAGATTCTTTGGGTAATGGCAAGAGGGAAGCCATTCCGATCTCGGTGATGGTCGGGATGGATGCAACCGCCGGTTGTAAATCGACCTCAAATTCTCCAGCCAGGGTCTGCGCCAACTCGCGCCCCATTTCATATCGCAACGCATCGACCCAAACAAAAGCCATTTTTCCGGCTAATAGGGCTGATTTTAAATGCTTCTCAAAAATCTCGCGCTGCAGAAGGAACTCTGGCAGAGAGAATTGATCGTCTGCGTACGTGCGAACAAAGTGCTCTGCCAGCCGGTTACCCGTCTTCATATAGCTTTCACGCGCCTTGGCAATCAGCTGCTCCAGCAGCTTATGAACACCCGTAGTATCAAAATCGAAGTGATGAACGCGGCGTTCCATGTTGCGGTGAGCCGTATCCAACCAGCACCAGGGGTCCTCTGCTTGGGTGTAAAACCTGGCCAGATCCACAGCCTGGGCTTTGGGCGATGCCTTGAGACCTTTTTCCACTTTCTTCGCTTGGGTCAACAATCTGCCAGCTGATGCAATCAGCGCCCACTGGGTTTGCAGCTCAGAGCGCTGTTCAGGCCAAAAGGAGGACTGGCGCTCTTCAGCAAAGGAGATCCTTTTCTCATCCGGTTCATCAATCAACCCACGGGTAATTTCCTCAATCAACCGCTGTTCCAGGCTGATGAAGGTCTCAACAGCCTGCATTTGCTCTACCGTAAAAGGCTGAGACTGAACATGCAGGTCATTTTCCACCTGGCAGGCCTGGGCAGCGTAACCCTCGCAAATATCACGGCGGTTGCGCCAGGTATGCGCCAAAACCGCGCAGGCTTCCAAGGCCGCCGGCCGGCTAGCCGCCGGTGTTCCCGCCAGACCCGCCGGCAGCGGCGGGGGCATTCGAAAAGTCAACTCGCTGGCCAACACAAAGCGGGTCAATGCTTTTCGGTATTCTGCAGGAGAGAGAGATGCGGCCGGTTTAAATTCATACACCGTTTGAAGCAGCCCCACGATTTCCGGCATGGCATCTTTCGCCACTAGATCATCATCATGCGCATCGCTGGAAAGGAATGCCAGGGCCACATCCGGCGGGCTGCCGCTGCCAAAGATAAGCGAAACCACTCCTTTGCTCAGGCCGGCGCCCTGTTCAGCCAGGGTTTCCAGATCGGTCAGGCTGAGCTTACCCTCTTCTACCTGTTTTTCAATCGCCTGGGCGGCATCTTCGCCGACGACAGGCTGCAGTGCCTGGCGGACAATATAGGCCGGGCGCGTATTGCAAGCCGGCGGAACCCCACCAGGTTTCATCACCACGCCTGCCGATTCCAGTTCGATCAAGGCATGCTGGGTCTGCTCAAGAGCCAACGGCACGTAGACCAGCAGCCGGGGCGCTTCGGGTTGGCTGAGAAAAGGCTCGGCAGCGGCGCGTAGGCTCAGAAAGCTGTCTTCATAAGCAAGCTGCTGTACACCAGGCAAATCGAGATGTCTAAATAGATCGCCGTAATACCGCTGGGGGTCATACCAAACTACAATACCCGCATCGGATAACTGACGTTGAATGGCTTTAAGAAGGAAATCTTGAATCACGCTCATTCGGTTTTTCCAACTGTTGAAACAATTTCTCTCAAAATGATTTTAAGAATTTCATAACTCAATTCAACTAATCTGTGATCACGCTCACGTTGAAAACCGCTCGCCATGAGTCGTTTATCACCATGAACCAGATTACAGCGTACTTGATAAACCAATCGCAGCAAAGCCCCCATTTTCGAACGGCCCCAGGGATCGGACGCCACCGGGTTGCATACGGCGCGTTTCTCTGGTCGGCAGGCATGGAAATGACAGTCGTTACTATCAATACCATCATCAATATGGAAATATTCCCGCAAATAAATGGTGGCGGACTTCACCTCTGGCTTTGGCTTTAAAATACCAGATGGGTCTTTCTCCCCACCGATGCATTCCAGCAACACAAGAGCCCTCGCGCGTGGAGCAACTGCTTCCCATAAACCTTCTATTTGATCGCCAAATGAAATCACTTGCTGTGTTTCAAATCGTTCGCTGCGATTCTCGTTATAAATGCGATTCAACGTGCTCCATGCGATAGCAAACCGCATGTAATCAGGTGGAATTTCAGGCCCTTCCGCGTCAACATACAACGCAACTTCTTCTAATGTTTCAGGCGAGAGATTGACAGGGCTCATTTCACCAACCCCTTCGCTCGCAGCTGCTTGCCAATGCTCGACCACTCGTATTTGCCTTCCAGCAGCTCCTGCCAGTACTTCTTGGCTTCGTTCCACGGCACCAGCTCCCACAATGGGGCGATGTTGAGCACTACGCCGTCGTTCAAGTCCGGCTCCAGGCCAAGATCGGCAGCGCGGCGCAGCTTGTCGCGGAAATCTTCAAGCTCAATCAGCAGGTCTTCCTGGCGTTCCATAGCCTGATCCAGCTCCTTGGCCTGGCGGCCGCCGGTGCCAAACGTCCCGCGTTGGGCACGTAGGGTTTTCAGATGTTCTTCCTCCAGTCGGATCTTGGGCTCGACGTATTGGGTGATCGCTTTGAAAAGCAAGTCCTTATCCAATCTGTGGTAATACAGCCATAGTGCGAAATTCTTGCGGCTTGATTGCAGCAGCCAGTAGATTGGCGCTTTACGGCGGCTCTTGGAATAGCGTTTGACGTGATCCATCCAGAACCCGCCGGTGCCGGGCTTGCGGAAGTATTCGCGCAGGGTCTTGACGCCCAGTACCTGACAGGTTTCCTGCTCGACCGCCTCTCCGCGACCGGGGAAGAGCAGCTCCAGCACGTCATGCGAGCGGGTGACAATGTCGTCGGGATGATCGGGGTCGTCTACCAGGATTCCGTCCCAGGTGACGCGGATGGGATATTCCTCATCCGGAATGGTGGCAGGGTAGAGCTGACCGTCCTTGCCGACCACATGGTCACTCACCGTTTCGGGCAAGGTGGTGGCGTCCGGTCGGGCGCGCAGCCAGGCTTCGCTGACGATCTGTCCCTTGAACGCCGGCAGACCATCGACGTTCACAAGGCTGGCAGGTGGGCAAACCGGCAGTGGATCAAATGCGCCGGGTAAATCCGGGATGAGTTCAGGATGGAGTGCAAAACGGGCATCCCAACGGCCTAGGTGTAAACCTACCAGGTAAGAGACCAGTTCCTCATTACGTGTCTTTTCTGAATCTTCGATGAACTGAACGGTGGCTAAATCATCTTCACTCGATTCTTCGTCTGAGTAATCCTCATCCGTTTGACTGGATGAATATTGCATTTCGAGTGATTCTCGGATATCGCGTGCCAACTCTTTCAATTGTTCGGCATCCAGCCCCATCGATTGAGCAACCGCCAATTCGAGGTCAGGACCAAGCAGCGAAAAGCGGCTCCAATCTGTACCATTGAATCCATTATTACCGAGTATCGCTGGTATTGAGAATTCCTGATACGGTTCATACTGTATTGCAGTTATCTTTCGTTGATTAAACTCGGACTCAATCAATTCTTTGATATGATTCAGTAAGATTGGGGCAATTTCTGGCGTAGGGAGATTCTGGATCATGCTTGCTTGAAATTTTGGTTGTCCAAAGTTTTCGCCATTAAATCTTGCAATTGCACTGGCTACCTGAGAAGCACAATACCCGATCAATGCATATTCATTATTTATCTCAGGATAAACCTGTGCCCTTCCGGCAGTTGGAATAACACTTGAAGGAACAATGTACGGAACAATCCTCGTGGAGCGAAGCATATAACTAAATCCCGGGCGAAAATAGAACTCAAGATTTTGAGGTCTGGATCTTAATTTCCCCTTTTCGTCCATGAAGTTCTTAATCTCATCACCATCTTTTTCCCAATTCACGACAAGGGTTAATGGCGAAAACCAAGGTAACGCCGAATCAGTCTTGGAAAAAAACGCCCATTTTCTTCCATGTTTAAATTCATAGGCGCATACTTCCTGAATCTCCTCTTTATCCCAGACATGTCTTGGGGAAGGGCCAATTAAAGTTGATGGGATTTCCCATGCATTTCTTAAAAAACGCCAATCATCACCGGTCTGTAAACCCACCCGCACTGTTCCATAGTTCCCCTCCAATTTGGGGTGTTTGGAAACCTGGCGAATGGTGCGCGTGCTGATCCAATAACAATATGGGGCACCTTCGATCCTGGCGAATTCATCAGGGTTGATGAAAAAGACATTTCCAGTTGGTTGTCCTTTGCTTAAGTTGGTCACAGATTGAAGAATGAGATCCTGTTTATCGGGAACCATCAAACAGCGAATAAATGAACTCTCGCGGTTGGGTGGCTGGGCTGGCGAAAAGGTGTAGGTGGCCGTTTCCACCATTGCTTCCAGCACTCCGGCGCCTAAATCAGCCATTACCTCAATAAAGCCTTCTTTTTGCAGAACCTGCTGGCGAAATGCGGCCTGGCTGGTTAAGAAAAACGGTGTGCGGTTGGTGATCGCGCCGATTTTTCCCCTGGGTTTAGATAGTTCCAGGGTGCGTTCGACAAAATTCGCCAGCACATCGCCTTTAGTTCGCTTGTATTTCTCTTCGACATAACTTTTAGAGGGTGCGCTGGGCTCGCCAAAGGGGGGATTCATCAAAATGACGTCATAGCGTCGGCGGCACACATCCACAAAAGCCAGACCTTGCGCGGTGTCCCCGGTAAACAGCTTGCGGCGGTAGCCCTGGCCATTCACTGCCCGAGCGGCATACTCCTGCAGCGCCTCCAGCACGCGCTTTTCCACCGTCTGCCAGAATTCGGCATCGCTTTTGGCAATGCTGCGCAGGTCAAAGGCCATCTGTTTGGGCCTGGGCGCTGCCGGCCAGAAGTCCAGTTGCTCGGCCTGCGGCTGGGCGTCCATCTGAGCTTTGGCTGCCTGAATAGCCTCTTCCAGTTCCTGCTCGATCTTTAGCAGCGAACCGGCCTCGCCGGCCAGCTTCATCTTCTCGAAGATGGTTTTGACCAGTTGTCCAATGAGCGGCGGTTGCAGCCCCTGGCAGAATTCCTCCAGTAGCTCCGGCTCACCGGGCATCGGCTCGGCGCACACGATGTTGGCGCGGGTGATCTTGGGGCGCTCTTCGCGGCGCAGTCCCAGCGCCTGGTAGGTCTTTTGGGCGCGCAGCCACAGCGCCAGCGAGGCGATCTGCGTGGCGCGCAGGTCAATATCAATACCATGCAGATTGTGGCGCAAAATCATGCCCGGCACGCGCCGCAGGAACTCCGCGTCGCTCAGCTCACCGCGCAGGTCGGTGAAGACCTGCGGACAGTCCTGCCAGGCTTCGGCATAGATGCGCTCAAGCAGGTCAAAGCAGTACAGCAGAAAATGCCCGCTGCCGCAGGCTGGGTCGAGAATCTTCAGGTCGCGTGGGTCTTTGAGCGCGCGGAAGGGGATGGTAACCTGCTCCTTGAGCAATTCCTCTGGTGTCTTTTCTATCTCAGTGTTCTCCATGCCTCCGTGATGAACGTCTTCCCCTTCTTTCAGCCAGACTTCATTTGGGCGGCGCACCAGATAGCGGCAGGTTTCAACCAGGCCGGTGTTTCCCTGGCGCATTTCATACCAGGTACGGCCAAGGGTATTATCGGTCAGGAATTCGACCACGTAGCGTGGCGTGTAGAACTGGTTGCGGAAGGCCATCTCATACGAATTACGCGGGGCGCGGCTTTCTTTATGCGATTTATCGCGCAACTCCTTGGGGGTGAAATATTGATACACCCAACCGATGGTTTCGTCCTCAGTCCAGATTGTTTTCAATTCCTCCGCGTTGAGCAGCTCCAGCACCTGGTCGAGTACGCGCAGCGGCGGGTAGAGGCGGTCGGCGGGATCATCCGGCGTGAACAGCGCGCCCAGTTCTTCGCTGAGCGTGCCGCTCAGCCAGCGCAAGAAGTGGCGGTAGGCTTTTTCGGTATCACCGACATTGGCCAGTGCTTCATCTTCCGGGTGGTCGGCTAAGTAGAAGAAAAAACCCTGCGACTTAATGCCCTTGCTGACTGATTCGCGGATCAAGCCGCGCGCCTCCATCAACTTATAAGCGCACAGGCGGTTGAGGTGGGTGAAGGCCACCTCACGGATCAACTGCTCCAGAGCATCTTTCATTTTCAACCCGGATGCTCGAATGTGATCCAGACTTATAAGGAGCTGACTGCGATACTCTTGGTCTTCAGCCGCTAAATGGCTTAAAAGTTTTGAATCCTCGATCAGCCCTGATTGGTGAATACCATAATAACCCTGCAACCGGTCAATTACGCTTTTTTCCAGCAGCAAACGGGAAGCAGTTACTTTATTTTTCAAAGTTGTTCTAATGGATTTTTCCATCATTAATCCTCCCAAGGCCATTTTGGACCACCGTACTTCCGGTAAAACAGTAATTCACGATCAATTAAATTGACCATCCGATTAAGTTGGTCGTATGAGGCGATAATAGGGTAAATATTCTTCTCATTTTGAAGGCGATCAATTCTTGTTAAGGCATCATGTAATTTGGCTTTTTGAATTGTTGGATCAAGCGATCTAATTTTTTGCTCAAACGATGAGAATGGGATTCCGGCCAGCAACTCTTGTTCATCGGTCTCGATACATACCTGAATAATCCGCCTGTAAATATTTTTCATTGATGGATTTGAACCAGGAAATCCTTCATAAACCGCTAAACCGAATTGTTGGTAGCGGTTCCTAGCATTATAGCTAATAGCTTTGCGAGCCAAATCTAGACTCTTAATATCTTTAATAGCAATTAATTTGCTACTTGTTTCTAATAAACCTTCTTTTATGCATAACTCCTCGAGGATCCTCTGCAATAAACCAACATTTCCATTCGCGTCCCTGATGATTTCTTCAATTATTGGATTGGAAAATGTCAGATTCAACGCGATTTGGCCAAGTTCTATTATTTTTCTCAGATCTTCGCCTTCCCAAGTAATATCAATTTCATCAAACCTACTCCCCAAGTCTCCATTGTATTTTCCTAACATATTCTGGTCATGCCATGTACCGACAATAATAAGAGATACTCCATATTCAAGCAAATTTTTCAAATCTTCTGCAATACTTTTCTTTTCTTCCTCATTAACATAGTGAAAATCCTCAAGAACAACTTTTTTACCAGAATCGCGGATTGCCTGGGCAACGAAGGATAAATCGTCCACATCCTGACTAAATGGCTTATATGACCTTTTTTGTTCACTGGAAATTGAAGCTGTCCCGCCCAGCCCTGCATCTCCTTTAATCAATCCAGAAAGCCCGGCGCTTCCTTTGAGGCTTGCTTCGACGGAACCTTCTCTACCTGTACCAACCTCTTTTCCAGTCTCTTGATAAACTTCCAATCGGCCTAACACTTCTCGATAAATGGACGTTTTGGCATTCGAACTTCGACATTGAATGACAATACTATCCTTATCTTCGATAGCCCTTTGTCTTAAAACCGTTTTTCCCTGTTTGGATGGACCAAAAATAACCAGGTGCCTGCCCGAGTTCAAGTAATAACGGATTCGTGCGTCCAAACCTGCGCGATCAACATAGGTGACATCAGGATATTTTTCACCTGGTGGAGGAGTATGCACACCAAACACTTGATGTAATTGGTATTTTTTCATGAAAATGCCCATCAGGCTTCACCACTCAATGAATTCATTCAGCCCTTACTCCAAAATGATTTTGACGCCTTCGGCCATCAACTTGAGCAGATGTGTCTTTAACTGATCAAGTGCCTTTTCGATTTCTTCTTCGTTCTCCAAGCCATTATTGAAAAAGGTTGTAAGTTTCACTCGTTCAACCTTTTCCTTCGGCGCAGTAAGTTCCTGCAGCCGCACCAGCGCCTGAGTTTTCAGCCCATCCAACGCCGCCAGGTCCGATTCCATCTGACTGACAGTCGCATTGCATCGGCGGCAGGTGCCGCCGTGCGCCACCAGATCCAGCTCGGTGCAAGCCCGGCTGCTTAAGGACCCGATCAAAGCCACCTGGGCTTCGTGGCTCAACTGAGCCCATTCAGGTCGGGCAGCCACTGCCTCCATGGCGTTCTGGTAGGCTTTGGTGCGGTTGGTATGCAGCTCGGTGTAGAGCTCGGCATACGCTTTTGACAGCGGTTTAAGGTGTGTGCGCAGGTCATCCAGGACGGTATAAAAATCCGCACTGGCGAGTGCTTCGCGAAGTTGATGGGCATGTTCACTCAACACCCCATCCAAGCCGTGCGATTCCAGCACCGGCCACACTCGCGAGGACACCTGGCGGGCGTTTTTGAGCAGTTCCAGGTTTTTGTCGGTTGTAGCAGTACGGATTTTCTGCATCGTGCTGCAAGATTCTTTCAATGTTGTCCCTTCCCCGACCAGGACGCGGATGCATTCCTCTGCTACGCTATCGACGATGGCTTGAAGACTTGTACGGTATTCCGATATCCAATCCAATACCGGCAAACCATTGGCTTTGGCTTCGGCTTCCACCGGCAAAATATCCTGCATCTCCTTGGCAGCCCATTTTTTCAACGCGGCCGCAATGGCCCCTTTTTCTACTTCAACTGTTGTACCCACCAGGTCTTCGTATGCTTCAACCGCCTGAGTGAGCGTCTTTAGATCGATCATGCGCGCCGGGGTGAACAACGCATTGCGGAAAGCCGGGTTGTTGACAAACGGCGTACGGCTGCGGGCATCCTGGTAAGAATCGAAACGCTGTCCGCCTGAGGTTACTTCGATGGCGCCAGCCCGGAACAACACCGCTAAAACCAGCCGCAGCATGTCAGTATCCCAACCGTAGCCCAGCCCGCCAAAATGCGTTTCCAGGTGTTTGCCGGTGCGCGTCTCCTTATTGCCGTATGAGAATTCGCGGTTCAGGTAATCCAGTACCTCACGTGCAATATCTGTAGAAATGTTGGGGATATATTTCGCACCGTCCTTGATCACCAGGTTCAAACCCTGCGCACCGCTATAGAATACTTGAGACAGCCCATTCAAATTGGCCGCTTTAAGGACCTCTTCGGCTTCATTGCCTTTCAAAGCTCGGGCACCCATCTCGAGCTTTGGATACAAATCAGGGACAAAGGCATCCAGGAACTTCTTGATGATCTCGGGCAGTCCTTTGCCCAGGGTGGATCCGTCCTTGGAAACCCCGCGGAACAATCCGCTGCCGGTTTCCACTACCAGCCCAACCTTTTCGACCAGGCGCAGGAGCAGCCTTGAGACTTCTTGCTTTTCAGATGAAAGACAGGCGGCTTCCTCATTGGTTATCTTGTTTTGCGCCTGGAGCTGACTATATTTCTTGACCATTTCACGGGAAGCAAACAGGTTGGCAACCAACGTATCAATTTCAGGGGTCAAGGCAAACACCCAGTACAAGTCATTCTGGTGGGCTGGCTGGCGACTTTCTTCGCGTGTTTCATCCAATTTCTTTGCCAACAACGAGGGGTCCTCCGCCACTCTCAGGGAGATGGGGACCTGACCGTCGTCGCCAACGAGAATGCCATTGACTGAAATGCCCACGCGAAAATTACGCAAGTCACGGAAGCGGTAGGTTTTTAATTTGGGTTCGCTAAAAATCGCAAGCAGGATTTCCCGTTCAATTTCATGACGGTCTTTTGGTTTCGGTTCAAAACCACGCCGTTCGGTTTCCCAATTCTTTTCCTGGGCAGTCTGAAGCTTCCACCCGGATTCGGTGTTGCGTACGAATTGAGCATCACGCAGCCGATTTAAGGCATTTTCCACTGCAATCACCGGAGCAGGTTGATGGACATCCTCAACCAGGCAGGCTGCTATATTTGCCTCTGTCCGCGGCAGATCACGTACGAATTCGAGAAGACACAATGCCTTGGCAACACGAATCGCCATTGGATCAGCATCGCTGCTATTGCCAAATCTTTGGGAGATGTCGTAAATATCTTTTTGCTTTTCGGTAGACAGATTGCCTTCCACCAATTCATAAATTCTGTCCAAGGTGACCAGCCGGCCTAGCGGTTGATCTGCCATGGCCGTTCGCGGAGAAATCAACATCTCGTGAGCCTGCTTGATGATGGTGCGGTTGCTGCCCCCCAGGTGTTTTGGCGCGCCCGGCTGCAGTCGAATACCCGACATGATATCGATCGAGAGTTCAATGTAATGCGGTGGATAAGGATAGAACTGTACGAAGTCTTTTTCAGTCAACGCACTTTTCCGGCTGGTTCGTTCAAGACGAAGGGCAATATTTAATTGGCCTTCATTGTTTTTGAATAGCTCTTTCAATTTTGGCTCTGAGCCCGGCTTTTTTGCCAAAACACGTTTTGTGGCTACTTCCTGAATATCAGCAGGAGACAGATCGATTTCAAATTTAAAGCGGTCACGCACCTTGGCCAGGAGGACTTTCTTATCGTCACCCATTGCGGAAGTGACTTCGTCCAATTTCTCCTGGGCGGTAACAATTACCCAAACTGGAGAAGATATTTGACGTGACTTCATCAGGTTCTTGGATTCGGTGCCAAAAAGCTCAACCACACGTCTCAAGTCTTCGAGACGTTCCTGGTTATAGGCGACATATTGTCCAACCTCGTCCACGACAAATAGAATCGACTTGCCTGGACACCTGCGGGAAGCAAGGTCAAAAGTCCTTTTAACCAATACGGCTGGGGTGACCTGAACCCGGTTTTGCGCCATGGATTGCGCAAAGGATTCAACCGTAGGATAGGTGCTGGCGTCCATTTCATGCAAGATAACACCCGCCCGGTTCCAGACCTGAGTACTGGTCCGTCCACGCTGAGTCCACGAGCCTTTACCAGCCTTATCTAGTGAAGCATAACGTTCATCATAGCGTTGGATAAACTCGTCCAGCTTGCCTTCATTTTCCAGCGAGATTTCAAGCTCAGCCAGGTCAAAATCCTCTGCATAACCCAGATAGCGCAATAAAACCCGATAAAAGAAGGATGAAATACTTTGTGCGCCAGTTCCAGATTGAGCACGATCCGACTGGATATCAAACATGATGACGTCCATGGGATATTGGACGTTGATCAGATCGATCCACTCATCAATTTTTGGATCCTTTATCTGAGCTTTGAATAATTCGCTTGCTGAATGCCCCAAAACATTCCGGTTCGCAAGAACATAACCCAAGTTTTTCGCAAAAGAAGATTTTCCAGAGCCAAAGAATCCTGAAACCCAAACCCCGATACCTTCGTGTGGCTCGGATGGATAATCTGCAATGGCTTTAAGCAGGGTGCGATACTGTTCTTTGATCCGCTCAGTGGCAACGTACTCAGTTATTTCATAGTAGACGGTTTGCTCGTCTGTCTGGTCTACTTTGATGATCTCTTCAATCCGTTGGTTTAAATCACGAGCGAGAATTTCACGAATGATCATAGTTTAGCTCCGTGCCGATTATCCATAGATTTTCACCCGGTAGTTTCCGAGTGAATCGCGGTCTTTCATTCCCATAAATCGTAAGCCGGTTGCCCCCTCGAGAGAACCGGGATAAAACAAAATAGCTGGAACCTGCGTTTGTCCTTGCATCTCGTCCAAAAGTTTAGAAAGATGATAAATCGCTGGTGACAACGATGCCGCCCGTGTAAGAAATACGATTGTTTTTTTCGGGTCGAATGCATTCATTTTTTCTGCCAAATGCTTTGGCAAAAGAAACCAATTTTCATCCGATAAATAGGTTGTAATTTGCGCTTGGGCTTTTTCAAACCCCTGGCGGCGCTCGAGTTCAGCAATCGCATCTAACCCTTCGGCGGATTCGATGATTTCCCATAATAACTGGGCCAATGAAATTGTGACCACCTCTTTTCCAGCACTCTTAAGGCGTGTGGATAAGAAACGCACCTCTCGACGAAGAATCCATTCTTCCTGAGGATCATATCGCAGGATCGCAAACGGAAGATCGTGATAAACACTGATCCGGGGAGGATCTGCTTTCAGGTCGTTTTCCAGCAGATCAATACGTTCTTTGAGAGATAACACGCGCGTACTCCTCCAAATTGGCTGCGGGGAACGTCAAGCGAGTTACTGTCCCTGCTACATGATATTCCAGCAAGTGAAGCTGGTGAGCCTCCATCAAAAAACGTTCAACTGCTCTCTCCGATAGTAAGAACAGCTTCCAGTCTGGGTGATGAATAAGTCGTTCACCAGATGCAACCTCCTGGAATATATAAAAAGCAATAAACGCAAACGCTTCAACTGGCAAGTAGAATGGAGCTATCCTTTTTGTTTTTACCCCTTCTAAAAGGCCAAAGTCACGCAGAGTGCTTAATAGTTCTTGTGCAGAACGAAGGATTGTTTTTTCTGACCACGCCGTAATGGTCTGTTTGTTTTCTATCAATTCATTTATCCAGTCAATTACCATCTCTGGTGTAATCTCTTCAAAACCTTGCTCTCTTTTGGATACCAAGAAACAAGTTGCGGCATCATAGAGCAATCGATCATTCTTGGCTGAAAAGTAGAATAGGACCCGGTCAAGCATTTGTGATAATGCAGGTTTGACCATCAGAAGAAGCAGACCTTCAATCAAAGCTGGATCATCTAAATAACGCTGACGGAAAACGACTAGAATATCCTCAACCCTAGAACGTGTTGCTTTTCCAAAAATATTCTGACTTTGTAAACGGGATAAATTAAACTTCACCGTCTGGGAAATATCCCAGTTGGCTAACAATGTTTTCGTATCATCAATCAGAGCTCCAGCTTTAATAATTTTACTGGTATAAAGCTCAGTCTTTGTGTTGTTCACACGCCTCCTAATGATAAATAATATTCAAGCTTTTTAGAATTTAGTAATAAGTTGTGCTTCTCATGGCTACACTAATAAGCAAAGGCGATGATAAGTTTCAAGTAACATTTTCCTTCTCGAATACAATGAGGTCCCCCACCTGGCAATCAAAGTACTCGCATAAGGTTTTTATCACCGGTGCATCATATCGCGTTACCTGGTTGTTTGCCCAGGAATTCAGCGTGGACCAGGCAATGCCCGTCTCGCGCTGAACGTCCATCAGCGCGATGTTTTGCTGCTGCTTGGTTGCCTTTTGTGCCAGTAAAATACGAAAATGATTGACAATTTTTCCGGGCATGAGCCACCTCGTGTGGGGATCTTCTATAATCATAGATGAGGTCACGAAAAATGTCAACGAAAATGGAGTACAAGTCGATAATAATCAATTTTAAATAATTACTTTGGAAATCTGGATTTTATTGTCCTGACGGTACGATCGTAATTAACTGGGTGAGTAAATATTAAATTCAAAGTACTGATTTCGGAGCATATGGGAATATCCATACTTTCAGCGATTACATCTTTCACTCCTTAAAGTCGTTCCCCTGATATTATCTGGCAGGAGAAAAAAGAAAATCTCAAAATATAATTAGAGGATGACCTCCGACAACACACTCGAAATCACTCTCAATACCTGGATAATTTCCGACACGCATTTCTTCCACGAGAATATAGGAAAGTATTGCAGCCGACCCGATAACTGGCAGGAATTGATTATCAAGAATTGGAATGATCTGGTTTCCCCAGACGAAACCATTCTGCACTTGGGTGATTTTGCGTTAGGCAACAAAAGCAATTTTGACCTCCTGACTGGTATGTTAAGGGGCAGATTATTTTTGATCCAAGGTAACCATGACCGGATCAGCAAATCTTATTGCGAAACCCGTGGCGTAACCTTGGTAAAAAATTCCTTGAACGTCGAGATATCCGATCAGATGAAGCTGATCTTTTCACATCGTCCGATCGTTCCTCTTGAAGATGGTTGGATCAATCTACATGGTCATATCCATAATGTCCCACCGCCCATTGAAGGTTCTAATCTGGGACCGAACCATATTAATATGAGCGTTGAGGTCAGGGAGTATCGTCCCTGGCGGTTGGGTGATATTCTCAAAACCATCAAAGACTATCCAACAGAGAACGATGTGTCACTCCGTTGACCCGTTCCCCCTTAAGACTCTAGGGGATCGAAGTGGATGGAACAAAGTGCACACCGTTCCCATGGATCAAGATGGTATTTTCTTGCACAAATAAATATGCCGATTTATTTGTGCAAATATTTCCAGTCTCTCATCTGCTAGACTCTCCATTTGACCTATGTATGATGGTGCAATTTATGCCCATTTAGAGTCAAGTTTTCGGGATAGAGAGGTCATTCCAGATCAAATGGTATTTCCATATCCCTTTACGGTAAAAGGCGCTTCAGCGCTCTTCCTGTTCAATCAACGTCTGCGGTAAGGTCTGCGTCAACGTCTGCGGCGTGTCAACAAGGCGTCTGCGGCACGTCAGCGAGGACGCAGACC
>JAAYCN010000056.1 GCA_012729755.1 Chloroflexota bacterium
ATCGAGGAATTGCAAAATGCTTTAGAGAGATTATCCGCTACGGAGAGTTTCCTCTATCCCGCTGACCAGCAGGAGCTATCTACAATACTCAATCAAGCCCTTTCAGAGAACGATGAGAAGAAATTAATTGAGTTTCGAGATTCCGCCCGACGCTGGCATGCCGCGGCCGCACTGTCATTAGACCAGTGCATTCTTACCATCGCGCTTGATTTAGAGCTTGAACCCTTTGAGATCTCCACCCTCTATCGGTTAGCGACGCTTATAAAAGAACTGAGCGAACAAAACCACTATCTTGACCGGGAAAGCCTGCTAAAAGAGATTACCAATATCGCGAAAAATGAACGGCGGTTCAATGGATACAGCGAATCCGATGAAGGTTTTGACCCTTCTCAGTATCCTGGCGCGGTGACGTTAGCCACCATGCACAAGGCAAAAGGTCTTGAATGGGATAAAGTGTATCTGGTCTCAGCCAATAATTACGACTATCCCAGCGGTGGCGAGCTCGATCAATATCGCGGAGAGAGCTTTTTTATCAAGGACAACCGAAATTTGGAGGCCGAAGCAGTCGAAGCCGTCCATTTTCTGGCTTCAGGAAACGCGGAATTGACCTTAGACCCGCAGCAAATCGCCTATCAGGCACGTCTGGATGTCATCCGCGAACGCTTGCGTTTGCTTTACGTGGGAATCACCCGTGCGAAAGAACAGCTATACATTTCCTGGAATACAGGTAAGTTCGACCGCAATCAACAAGCTTTGGCAGTTCAGATGCTGAGTCAATACATGAAGGATAAGGCTAATGAATATGGATAACCATTTTTCCTTTTCGCAAAGCAGTCTGCAATCCTATCTGAATTGCCGCCACCAGTTTTTCCTGAGATATATACAGAGGCTCAACTGGCCATCTTCTCTTCTCGACCCGTGGAATCCGGCTGAAATTGAGCGTCAGGCTGGCATCCGCTTTCACCGATTAGCTCAAAACTTTTTCCTTGGAGTTCCCGAAGAAGTAATCAGAACACACGCGGTCAATGACGATGACTCTCGCATGGACGTCTGGGTTTCGAACCTGATTAACGCCTTCAAATCGCATATTGGCTCAGAAGCGTCGCCTGAGATGACCATGACAGGCAAGATCGGCCCTTTCTCAGCCACCGCGAAATTTGACCTTTTAGTCATCAAGGCACATGAAATCCATATCTACGACTGGAAAACATCCCGACACGCCCCAAAGGCCGGGTGGCTTCGCCGGCGCGTCCAGACACAACTTTACCCTCTCCTCGCCCTGCGCGCGTATCAGCAAAAAACAGGCAACACCGTGATCCCCCAGATCAATTTCACCTATTGGGAAGCGTCCTTTCCGGCAAACCCAATCATTTTTTCCATTGGCGAAAATGACTTGCGGCAGTCAGAAGAATACCTCATTGATCTAATGACAGAAATCACTCATCAACCAACTGATAATTTTTATAAGACCACTCATCAGGATCGTTGCGCCTACTGTCTCTATCGCACTTACTGCCATCGTCAATTAACTGACGCAAACAACCTGGAACTGGAACAGGATATGCGGTTTACTGACTTTGAACTGCCTGATATCAGCGCAGGAAAATAAAAAACTCTCTCATTTGAGAGGTTTAATATTACTCAAAAAGGTATAATAACAAATGGGCAGAACAGGGCTCGAACCTGCGACCTCATCTGTGTAAAAGATGCGCTCTGACCAACTGAGCTATCCGCCCGCAGCCGATATTATAAACGATATTATGAAAATAATCCGCTTTAAGACCTCCTTTACACCCCCTCAATATGGGTGGATTGACCAAAACCGCGTTGGGATGATACAAGGTAACCCGTATGGTGAATCGCGTCGATTTGAGCCCGAATTTGACCTCTCACAGGTTGAATTGTTGGTGCCCTGCGAACCATCAAAGCTCATCGCGGTTGGGCAAAACTACGCCGCTCACGCGAACGAATTCAATAATGATATCCCAGCTTATCCTTTGATCTTTCTCAAACCGACCAGCGCGCTGATTGCGGCTGGTCAGCCAATCATCCTTCCCCCACAGAGTGCGCGGGTCGATCATGAGGCTGAGCTGGCGGTAGTTATCAAAAAAAGCAGCCGCTGGTTAACCATCGATGAGGCAGGAGCTTCAATTTTTGGGTTTACGATAGCCAATGACGTCACCGCCCGCGACCTGCAACAACAAGATGGCCAGTGGACGCGCGCCAAAGGTTTTGACACATTTTGCCCGCTCGGACCGTGGATTGAAACCGAGTTTACCGCTACAGATGCCATGATCAGTTGTCATGTCAACAACAGCCTCCGCCAGATGGGTTCTACAAGAGACATGATTTTTGACATTTATCAGCTGGTCGCGTACATTTCAACCGTGATGACCCTAAACCCAGGGGATGTCATTTTGACGGGCACCCCCGCCGGAGTAAGCCCATTAGAAGATGGCGACACGGTGTCCATCCACATTGAAGGAATAGGCAGTCTGATCAACCCCGTAATCGCTCAAAACAGAACCCAGCCTTCGCGCAAAATCAATCTGGACTAAGATACTAAAATGAATCAGATTGATCAAATCCTCTTCCATGTTGAAAAACCAGGCCGTTATGTCGGCGGGGAATACAACCAGGCCATAAAAGACTGGCAAAGCGTCAACTTGCATGTCGCGCTTGCTTTTCCTGACATTTATGACCTCGGGCAACCCAACTTGGGTCTGGCTATCCTCTATGACATCCTGAACAAGCAGCCAAATATCGCCGCTGAACGGGTTTATGCTCCATGGATTGATATGGAGCAGGCCATGCGGGAACATCGTATCGCCCTGTTTTCGCTTGAATCAAAAAAAGCATTATCCGAATTTGACATCATCGGTTTCTCTCTGCCCTACGAGTCGATTTACACA
>JAAYCN010000057.1 GCA_012729755.1 Chloroflexota bacterium
CCCACCCCTCTGCCGGCGCCCACCATGGTGCCAGTTGAGGTAACGCCAACCGCCACGCCCGGCACTGGCATTGCGCGCATTTGCGTCGTGCTTTTTAATGACATGGACGGCAACGGCCGCCGCACTGATTTCGAAGCCTATCTTTACGGTGGTGTGGCCGGGGTCAACGACCAGATCGGTCAGGTGAGCCGCACCGGCAACACCGTGGCTGGCGACCCTGCTCAGGGCGTCACTCCCCTGTGCTTTGAGGACCTGCCAGAGGGCAACTACAACGTGACCATGGCTATCCCCGAAGGTTTCAACCCAACCACCATGATGAACTTTCCGCTCACCGTACACGCCGGTGAGACCGCTACCATCGACTTTGGCGCTCAGGAAAGCATTTCCATGCCCGCCACTGCCCAGCAGGAGGCCGCCAGCGGCCGTTCTCCTGTGCTTGGCATTATTGGAGGTCTCATCCTCCTCGCCGGTCTTGGACTCGGTTTCTACATGTGGCGCCAGCGCAAGATATAGAGCATCTTCTCACTCAAAAAGACACCCCGGAGTTAACCTTCAGGGTGTCTTTTGATTCTGTCACAGAGTCAACAACGGCGTTGTCAGAATATAAGCATTCTGTCTGAGAACAGCTTCGCTTCCGATCGGCTACTCCCGCCGCTGCTCCAGCCAGATATCCGCCTCGTTGTGGTACCCCACGCGTTCCCAAAAACCCGGCCGATCTGCGGCGGAAAGCTCCAGGCCTCTTAGCCACTTGGCGCCTTTCCACAAGTAAACGTCTTTAAGCTCCAGGCGTCCAGGGATCGCGCCGCACACGCCCCGCAGGGGATATCCATGTTCCGGGCTTAACGGCTTGCCGTCATAATGGGTTGCCAGCAGGAAGTTATCCTGCCTGACTACCGCCAACGGCAAGTTAACTGTAAAACCATATTCAGCATGTTGAATGACAAAACGCGCCTCAGGTTTTGGCTTCACCAGGCCGAGTTCCAGCAGCGTATTCAGGCTCACCCCCTCCCACTCCGTGTCGAGTTTCGACCAGGTGGTCACACAATGCAGGTCCATTTTCACTTTGCTGCGAGGTAATGAACTGAATTCTGCCCAACTCATCTTGAGCGGCGCCTCCACCTCCCCCCAAACTCTGAACAACCAACTTTTCTCATCAAATTTCGGAACCGGCCCATAATGCAGTACCGGAAAGCGCTGTGTCAGCAGTTGCCCGGGCGGAATACGCTTCGCTGCTTCCTTATCGTTTACATTAAACATGAGCCCTTTCATAAAACAACCGTTTCACCTGGCTTCAATACCACAGGCTCGCTGTTTGTCTCTGCGCTTACCCTTGCGGCCCAGGTGTGAGGATCTTGTTTGATTACCTCGAAGGTATTGTAATGAATTGGCACTACCTGCTTGGGCGCTAACAGCTTCACAGCCTCAAGCGCGTCATCAGGGCCCATTGTGTAATTACCGCCAATCGGGATGATGGCAAGGTCAAGCCCTTCTCTGCCAATCAAGGCCATATCCCCAAACAAGCCCGTATCACCTGCCAGATAGATTTTCTTTCCATGCAATGTAGTGATCAGAAAACCGACCGGGTTCCCACCATAACTTTTATCCGGGAAGGAAGACCCATGCATTGCGGTGGTGAGCTTGACTCGCCCAAACGGGAATTGAAAGTCTCCACCAAGGTGCATGCTGTGCGTTTTGATGCCTTGCTCCCCCAGCCATTCACAAATCTCAAAGTTGGAAATCACCGTGGCGTCAGTCCGCTTGGCGATCGCCACTGTATCGCCGAGGTGGTCGCCATGTGCGTGGGTGACTAACAAATAATCAGCGTTTACATCCTTCGCGCTGAATTTAACCCAAGGGTTACCGCTGAACCAGGGATCAATGATCAGCTTGGTCTCCGCGGTGCGTAAGCCCAAAGTGGCGTGTCCGTAATATGTAAAAACTGTTTCCATTTTTCCTCCAGTCATTCCATTGTAGTAACCTGTCGCTGCTGACCCAATCGGTGCAGCACGCTTCAATCGCTTCCCAGCCAGTTGAAAAGACCGCCGTTTTCATGCCAGACGTCTTCAGTCAGCTTTACCGGCTCCAGGCGTGGGAATTGGCTGTGCCACAGTCCATCGCTCATCAGCAGGTAGAAACCTTTTGAATCAGTTTGCCAGAACAAAGACTCCACCGTGTTATTTGTAATCTGCTGCAGAAATTTCCCGTCAGCCGTGTGCAGGTTTACCCCTGCCTCAGACCAGCTGATCAGCCACTGGCCATCAGGCGAAGCGCTCAACCGACTGGCCCCAACCAGCGAAAGCTTGATGCCGTTCGCGTCAAACACCGTCGTATCAATTTGACTGTTTGTCACAAACTTTCCCAGCCCGCGGTCATATCCAAGCCATTCATAATCGCCCAAAACAAATTGGTCGAACTTCGTTGAGTCGCTCCGGCGCAAGTAAACACCCGGTGATTGCTTGTTAATTCTGGCTGCCTCTTCTTTGATCAGCAGTGCGACGCTGCCGTCGACAGGATTCAACGAAACTGAATCAAAATAACCTTCAAAAAGGACGGTGGGCGTCCCACCCAACACATTCAACAGCCGCAGCTGATGATTTCCTGTTTCAGCGCGTGTGTAAATCAATAAGCGAGAGTCGTTGATCCATCCAGCGTAGACTTCCTCCAGGCTGTCGTTTGGAGGGGAGTAAAGATAATTGACACGTTCCAGATTTTCAAATGCAATGCTTCCCACCAGAGAGGCCCGCCACCGATATGGGTTGTCGCGCGTGTCAGCCTCCTGAAAAACCAGCGCCTGCCCGCCCGGCGACCATTGCGGAGCGAAACCTTGCTGATAACGCGAAGAAATCCTGTCCACTTTGTGGCTGATCGGGTTATATCGAAACAAATTGGTCGAATCGCCATCCACGGCCATCGGAAAAAGCGCGCCGCTGCCGTTCGGATTCCAGGCGATTCCTGCCGGGGCGACTGCCGCCTGAACGGCAAAAGGCGCCTGGAGGTTGTTTACATTCGCCAGATTCTTTTGAACCGAACTTGAAATCAAACCGTTCAATTTCAACGTTTCGAGGTTCACCGCCGCGACACTATAGAGCGCGAAATCACCTTCAACTTTTGGATCGCCGGCTCGCGCGAGCAAAACTGATCTGTCGGGTGAGACCGCGCCGGGTAAATCAGCCGTAATCACTGAGTTGGGCAATTCCAGCTGACGCACCTCGTCAGAATCGCGATCGGCAGCGTAATATGATTTGCCGTCCCCCGATGAAAAAACCAGCCAGGGGCCATCTGAAACGATCGGAACACGCGTCTGCGTAGGCAAAGCAGTTGGCGCAGCCAGTGGAGTCGGGCTCGAAAAGACCGTTGGGGTCGGAACGCTCGCCGTGCCTGTCTGAACCGCCGCGGTTTCAGTGCCACGCCAGGCGACCGGCGTCGGGGTAGTATAACGGCAGCCCAATGCCAAAATAAATAAAGCGATGATGCTAATGACGCGTCCCCAGTTACGTTTCATTCGTTAATCATAACCGAAGTGAGTAGTAGCATATGAGACTCATTCTTGTCGTGATTTTCAAGCGCCTCGCTGCCATAACTGTGAGGGGGTCAGCACATGGTATACACTTTTTAGAAAAGTCATATGAGTTGTATCGGGATCGATGTCTGGAGTTATGGGGGATAAGATATCAAGACATCGAGGTGTATATTGATCAAAACTATAA
>JAAYCN010000058.1 GCA_012729755.1 Chloroflexota bacterium
ACAATTCGCTGCCAGGGAGACAAATTCAAGAAAAAAGGTTGTAAGGCAGGGCAATCGTATCTTCTTTTTGAGGGAAGACACCGAGGAACAAAGACGATGGATTTTATAGGATAATCCTCACGCCCATTACTAAAAATACATTTGCTCAGGAGGTAGATTAGCAAAAAAAGTTTTGGTTGACGTGGAATCGACCAATAAAAGTCGATTATCCCAAAAATTTACGAAACCTGGGCTCTTTGAATTTACTGTAAGGTTCAGTGACGGCGGCTCTGACGATTTGTTGAAGCACAAAAGGGCTGACTTTTCAGCCAGCCCTTTTGTGCTAAAACCTGTTTTGTGGTTCTTCTCTGCGCCTCCTACCTGAAGACCAGAGGCAGGTAGAGATAGCGTAGATCAATAACGTGTAAGGTTACAGGGACATTGATCGAGGTAGCCGGTGGATTCTTGACCCGGATTGAGGCGAAGTAATCGCCATCAGCCAGGTCAGTAGAGTCGTAGGTGACCGTCACATCCGTTTCACTGCCTGCAGGAACATTACCAGCAGTGGGATCGAGTGAGAGCCAAAAGATATCTCCTGTTGCCGAACTGCCCTTGGCGCGAATAGTCCAATTACCAGAAAATCCGAAATTATCTATGATATCCCAATCGTCATCTGGAGGCAGAGTGGGAATTTCGGGCGGATCCGCGGCATACAATCCAATCCATGACCGATGATGCGAGGTAGAATCATCAAGCGCCGCGGGATAATCTTCATAACCTGATCTCCCGGACCGGTTGATTAGTCCCACTAAAACATCACCTGGTCCATCAAGAGTGACAGGATCTGTAAGGGTAAAGACATTAAAGGTTGTAAAATCGTTGTATTGGGGCATGAATGTTTGCCCGCCTAAGTACACAGCCCCATTGCCAGGATCTCCGTCCGTGTCACTATAAATGACTACCTGGAATTGATCCGTCAATAATACTGAGTCTTGAAATATCACTTGAATCTCATGAATAGTGAATGGGAAGGCATCCGCGGGAGGAGTAAAGCGGTTGAGCCACAGGAACTGACCGCCATTTGTAAGCCCAATAGAATCTTCAGCAGTGCCGTCGTCCAGGATGAGCCCTACGTCCGAATTCTTACCGGCAGGTTTCATTTCAAGCAGCTCAAAAGCGCCGTCTCTGGCACCTGTGTTTTTTACTTTCAGAGTTTGTGTGGTTACGGTATTAGTGGGTTGGCTCTGTTCGAGGCTGGTTGGGTCAACGCTGATACAGGGGGCATCCAATCGTAAGGCAAAATCGGTGATAGTTGTTCCATCGCCCACAGCCTCTGCACCAAATTCATGTTGAGAAATGTAGCCATCAGCCAAAACCTCAATATCATAGCTGCCTTCGGGACCAGCATAGTTATAGTACCCTTCAGCATTGGTGGTGGTTGTGAACCTGACCGTGCCATCCTGCCAGAATTTGACTATAGCACCTTCCAGGGCGGTTGGATTGACGTCGCAGGTTTTCAGGCCATAGACATGACCCTTGAATGTGCCATAATTTCCCGGGGCTTTCAGGTGCAGTGTCACCGGAATGTCTGGATAGGTGTAGGGTGAATTGTGCTTCACCCTGAGAACCGCCAGGTAGTCGCCAGGCTGGCTCAGACCAGCGCGGGTTGGATCGATTTTAACAGTCACATTGACTGAACCTCCAGCAGGTACCGTGCCGCTGTCTGGGGCTTCAGAGAGCCACGGAACGTCCGAATAGCCGCCGGTTGCGAAGGCAAGGCAATCCACTTCCGTGCCGTCGGGGAAGGCCCCAACGAGGGCGCTCGCGCCTGTGTTGGTATCGATGATGCGCAGTTCAGCAGAATTGGTATATGCCGCCCAGTACAGGATGCCAGAATCCTCTTCAAAGTCCATGCCCTGAGCATAGTTAGCATTTACACCGAGCGCGCCAACCTGGGTTGCCGTCAAGGTGCCAGGATCGACCCGGAATAGATTGTCAGTGACAATATCCACGATATAGATCATGTCATCATCTGTGTTATACGCCAGGTCGATACCGCAAGCAATACCATCAAGACTGCCAAGATTAGTTACCTCAGCTGTTATTGGATTAACAGTCACAAGATTGGTCGATGTGCCACAAACCGATGTCAGCCCATAAAGAGTACCATCAGGCGTGCCTGACAGACCACTCCATTTGCCAGCAGGGGGCGTAGCAGCGCCCACCAGGGTGAATTCACCGGTTGTGGTATTCACTGTGTGAAGATTGTTATCGTCATAGCTGATGGCGTATAGGGTCGTAAAGTCTCCAGCCAGGAAGTCACCAGCGTACAGCGAGTTTATTGTTGGCCCAATTTCGTTCCAGGTTCCTGGAACAGTTATATCAGGGATATACATAAGATTATCAGGGTTAGGGATCACATCCATTGCAAAGGCAGGTTTGCCTGAGAGGATACCCTTGAAAGGATTGACTGGCGATGCACTAAACCTGCCGGCGTTTTCAGCGAGAGGGGCACGCCCGATGGATATTGGCTGTGTGTCTTCAGGCAATTCGCCCTGGAAAGCGGGGATATTTACCTTGGACAACACCACGCCCTGGTCCTTCTCAAACAGTTCAAACATGACATCGGAAGCGCCGAGGTTGCTGATGGTTAACGGCTGATTATTCTCGTCATCGCCTATAAACATGGTGACTTCGAAACTCTCCGGGTCAAAGTCTAATTTACCTGTGCCGAGGTTGAAGTCTTGTCTAATGATTACACTCTGTTCAACAGTAACATTTTTCTGATCACTGCTATACAAATTCTTGGAAGCGGCAAAGGGCACAACTTCCGGATCTGTTGACGTGGGCTGGAAGACCCAGTAAAGACCTTTGCTGGCAGGATCTTCGGGAATGAAGAAGGTTTGCGTGGAGACATTATCACTAACAACATCCGCGCCAACAAGCGGGCTGTCATCGTTGTCATCATAGACATAACCAGCCACTACACCACCTGGAGTCAAGCTGCAGTCCATTGGGGTTAAGAGCACATCGTCTACCTGCCAATAATAAGCCCATGAACCGACGTACTTGAACTCGACAATGACAGAAGAGCGCCCAGCGGCATAATCCGATATATCCACTGTTACGTGTTCAGTGAGGGTAGCATTGGTTTCCCAAACATCTGACCATGTGATGCCGCCATCATTCGAAACACGTACCGTCGCGCTAGAATCCGAATATTGTCTGAAATATGTATCAAACTCCAGTTTCACAAAGGCGTCACCGGTAAAGTCCATCGCTGGCGTGCGCAATCCGGCATCCTGGCTATTTCCGTCACCGTAATGGTCGCTGTCCAGAATGGCAAAGCCACCCTCTCCTCCAGGCGTCTTGTTTCCCCGTCCTTTTGGGTCATTAAATAGCCAAACTTGTTCATTACCCTTGTAGTCGTAATTAGTCCATCCATCTGGTAACGCACCGCCTTCAAAACCTTCATTCACTCCCGATCCAAGGTAACCTGGTGCTGAACACGCTGCCCCAACCATTACCTGGAAATCCTTTGTAAGAGATTGACCGGTTGGGATTACCGTTTGGGTGATCGGCGTGTAACCATTTGGTACCGGTGTTACTGTAAACGAGTAAGCAACTGTTTCTGACAGCTCGATTTGGTACTCGCCAGTGAAGGGGTCTGTATAAATCGTTTGATTGAAACCGGGGGCTGTGATACTGATGGCAGAATACAGCGGGTAGCCGTGAGAGTCAGCCCCTGCCGCGCCGCCATCGTAGACGGTACCGGAAACCAGTGTTGCCCCCAACCTGGGGATAAGAAAGTTCAGTGTTTTCACATTACCCTCTTTGATGGCAATGTCATACACTGTATCAGAGTTATGCCCGTATTTGCTGGCCACCAGGGTATAGGTGCCTACCGGTAAGCTGACGCTGTATGTGCCGTTCGCTGCAGTGTAGACATTCCTTACGTATCCAGCGCTGTTATCTGCAAAGATATTCGCGCCTTCAACAGGGTTGGTCCCATCTTCGGTGACGGTGCCTTGCAGAGTGCCCATTGCTGAGCACATTCCAATCGCCTGGTTGACCGCTGCCAGAGCGTTGATCTCACCCCAACCGGTCGCGTAGTTCGGGTAGTTCGTATGAGTATCGGGGGAGCCGTCGTCGTAGGTAATCTGTGTCGCGGTGCTCTCGATGATGGTTTCTATGGCAGCGTAATCGCCTGTCAGACAGGGAGCTGCATGCTCAATGAGGGCGACCAAGCCGGTCACGTGAGGGGCGGACATTGAAGTGCCGGTACTTGTGGCATATGCAGTGTCACTGCCATTCATCGAAGAACGGATGTTGACGCCAGGAGCAACCACCTGGGGTTTCATGTATGCGAATCCGGGCGTAGGATTGACGGTATCGGGGTTATCGGTGGGACCCCAGTTGGAGTGATTGGCATACAACCCGTTTTGCTGACCGGTGGATCCAACCCCAGTAACATTACCAGAGCGGGCCGGGTTGCCAACGGTGTTGAGCCCGGGAGGTGAGGAATATTGGCAGTTGCTGGCGTTACCATTAGAGAAAACAGGGTAAACACCGGCAAAGAGCCAGGCATCAATAACCCCCGCGTACCAGTTATCATAGCTTTGACCGCAGTCACCCCATGAGTTATTGACCGCGTTCGGGCGCATATCCGGATTAGCGTTTGCACCTGTCAGGTCAGTCGGCGCGGCGATAAACTGCCCGCAGCCCAGAAGTGCGGTGTCGGTGCAGTTGCCATTCGGGCAGCCCGCGCAAGCCATCCACTTGGCTCCGGGAGCGATACCGATCTGGTTACTCCCCCCGTCGTCGCCTACCATGGTGCCCATCGTGTGGGTTCCATGCCCATTCCCATCGCGGGGAACCTTATCGTTTAGATTGTCAGGGTTAAGCCAGTTGTAGTTGTGGTCAAAGCTGCCATTATTGTTGCCGCGATACTGGTTGACAAGCGCCTGATGTGTGTAGCGCACACCGGTATCGATGTTGGCGACTACCAAGCCAGCGCCGTTAAATCCCATCCCCCAAACATCATCGGCATTGACGTGTGTCAGGTTGGGCTCAATGGAATTCAAAACATTGTCTTGTGTTTCCACACCTTTTTCCGGTTCATAAAGAATGTAGGATTTGCGAGCCTGGATACTCTCGACGCCACTAAATCTCATGATGTCATTCAAAACGACTCTTGAGGAATCCTTTACCAGAATGGAGTTGTTGATCCAATAACTTTGGAAATCAACTTTGCTGGCAGTGAGGTAGCCATTCACTTGCGCTTGGCTTGCCTCGGCTTGTTTTCGGAGGGTTTCATACACAAACCATCCTCTGTCACTCCAACTCATTGCGTGGGCAGGGCTCAGGTCTGCTGTGTTCTTGAACTGGATCCAGTAGCTGGTGGAGCCTTTTGTATCCATCTCGTCTATAACAGCTTGTTCAACTGTCACAATGGGTCCCTGGGCTTCCGCTTTCGCGAAGCCATTAGATGTAGTGAGACTGGAGAATGAGGCCAAAATGAAAACCAGGACGACAAAAAGACTAAGTATTTTTTTCTTCATGTGAATTCCTTATTAAACTTAGATTGAGAAAACAAAACTTACTGTACTGCAATATTAATTTTCTATACACCTCCATAATGATCTGCTTGCTTTGTTCCAGTTTTGAAAAGACACGCCTAAAGCGTAAACGACAAAAAGTTTGTATAAAAGTGTTTGTCAGAGTGTTGGTTGACCGATCCGATACATCCCATAAAAAATGTTTTCCGGTCTGCGACCAAAACAGTTTTTGGCGTTTCTTATTATACATCTTATTATGCATTCTGTAAGATAGGGCAATTATCCCAGGCAATTGTCCCCAAGGCTTTGATGATTTGCCCGAGTTGCAAGGAAAAAAATCATATACCCGAGTTGCAAGGAAAAAATCATATGTCTTGCTTTGTTTTTGATATAATAACAAGCCGGCATATTTCACGTGCTTAATTTTTTATTGGCTGCGCTGGGAGCGCGGCTTGAAATGAAGGAAGGCTAAACAATGAAAGAATACTCAACCGCAAATGTCCGCAATATTGTCCTGGCTTCGCACAGCAATTCTGGCAAGACCATGCTCGTGGAGAATTTGCTGAATTTTACTGGGGGAACAACCCGCATCGGTAAAATCGAAGACGGCACCACAGTTTCGGACTTTGACGATGAAGAGCAGCGCCGAGGAATTTCGCTGTTTACCTCCGTCATTCCGGTTTTTTATAAAGATCTGAAAATCAACCTGCTCGATACTCCGGGCTACACTGATTTTATCGGTGAGGTGGTTTCGGCGATGCGCGTGGCTGATAGCGCGATCATCCTGGTTGAATCAACCGCCGGTATGGAAGTTGGCACCGAAGTGGCGCTGACGGAAGCGGCGCGTTTCAACCTGCCAAAGATTATCGTGATCAATAAGATGGATCGCGAGAACGCCAACTTTAAGAAGGCTTTTGATTCGGTTCAGTCCGAAATTGATGACCGCATGATCCTGATGCAGCTGCCGTGGGGCGAGCGCACCGAATTCCAGGGCGTGATTGACCTGATCACGATGAAGGCTTATAAGGGCGACGGGAAAACTGTCGAGGAGATTCCTGACGCTTATAAAGCTGAAGCGGAAGAAGCGCGCATGAAACTGATCGAGGCCGCGGCTGAAGGCGATGACGCTCTGCTTGAGAAATATTTCGAGAATGGCGACCTGACTTCGGAAGAAGCTTTGGAAGGTTTGAAGAAGGCCATGCAGAACAGCAACATCATCCCTGTTATGGTCGGCGCGTATGGGCGTATGATTGGCGTGCAATCTTTGCTTGACAGCATTGTTTCTTTGGCTCCGGCGCCGAATGAGCGTCCCGCTGTGAAGGCGACCACCCCGAAGGGCGAAATCACTTTGGAGTGCAGCGACGCAGGCCCTCTCGCAGCGTATGTCTGGAAGACTACCGCTGATCCGTTTGTTGGTCGTCAGACCTTTTTCAAAGTTTATTCGGGTGTGATGACATCAGACGTGCGTGTGTGGAACTCGACAAAGGGTGAGGAAGAACGTCTGGCGAGCATGCAGGTGCCTTTTGGCAAGGATAACCAAAGCGTTTCGGTGATTCATGCCGGCGATATCGGCACGGTAGCCAAACTCAGCTTGACCACGACGGGCGACACATTGACCACCAAAGAAAACAGTATTGTGTTTGAGCCTCCTAAGTACCCGAGCCCTCTCTATCGGGTAGCTTTGACGCCTAAGACGCAGTCTGACGCAGCCAAGCTTAGCCAGACGCTGACCCGTCTGACCGAGGAAGATCCAACACTGAGCTGGAGCATGGAAGCGGCAACCCGCCAGACACTGCTGTTTGGCATGGGTGACCAGCATATCGATGTGGCGGTCAAGCGCGCCGAGCAGAAATTCCAGTTATTCATGAACCTGCTTGAGCCAAAGGTGCCTTATGAGGAGCATATCACCAAGGAAGCGACCGCCATGTATCGCCACAAAAAACAGACTGGTGGATCTGGCCAGTTTGGCGAGGTTACGCTGAAGGTCTTCCCGATTGAGGGCGAAGATTTTACTTTCAGCAATGACGTGTTTGGCGGGGCGATCTCGAGCAACTATATGGGCCCGATCGAAAAAGGCATCCGCAATGTGATGAAGGAAGGCGTTGTGGCTGGATATCCGGTGCATAATGTCGGCGTGTCGATCATGGATGGCAAGGAACATCCGGTTGACTCCAAGCCAATTGCCTTCGAAATCGCCGGCCGCGAGGCTTTTAAACTTGCGGTGAAAGATGCCAATCCGGTCTTGTATGAGCCGATCATGAAAGTGACGGTGGTGATCCCAGAAGCGAACATGGGTGATATCATGGGCGATTTGAACACCCGCCGCGCGCGCGTGCAGGGCATGGACACAGAACGCGGCAAATCAACCGTGACTGCTACCGTGCCGCTCTCGGAGATGATGCGCTATACGACCAGCCTGAGGTCAATGACCGGCGGCCGCGGGTATTTCGCGATGGAATATGATCATTATGACCTCGTGCCGCACAATCTGGCCAAGGAGATTATGGACGCGCGCTCTCGCGAGGTTAAGGAAGAAGAGTAGGATTAATTTGATTAAGAAACAGACGGTTTTCAGCCGTCTGTTTTTGATTCCCGTGGATGTTTTAAATAATAAGCCGCAGTTGCCCTGCGTTAAACTTGCTCAACGGGATTAGCTGTGTGGATGATAAAATGGGTAAATTACTTATTGAAGAATTAATCCTGAGGTGAAGGATGACTAAGGATCCTGTCAAAAAAGAATCGGCCTACTTGAAGGCATTGCAAAATCGCGTTGTGGTCTTTGATGGCGCAATGGGGACGTCGTTACAAGCGCTGAATCTGACCGAAAAAGATTACGGCGGAAAAGACCTGGTTGGCTGCAATGACGGGCTGGTATTGTTCTCGCCTCAGGTGATCGAAGGCGTGCACCGCTCTTATCTTGAAGCCGGCGCAGATGTGATTGAGACCGATACTTTCCGCGGCAACCGCCTGACGCTGGCCGATTATCACCTGCAGGATCGCACTATCGAACTCAACCAAAAAGCCGCGGAACTGGCGCGTAAAGTGGCAGACGAGTTCAGCACGGAAGCTCAGCCCCGCTTCGTGGCGGGTTCGATCGGGCCTTCCGGCAAGCTGATCTCCACTGATGACCCGGAGATGTCTGATATCTCTTATGATGAATTGGCCGATGTGTTTCGTGAGCAGGCGGTTGGTTTGATTCGCGGCGGGGTGGATGTTTTGTTGATCGAAACTTCGCAGGATATTCTGGAAGTGAAGGCAGCCGTGGAAGGCATCCGCCTGGCCAACAAGGAGATGGGCGTTGAGGTGCCCATCCAGGCACAGGTGACTCTGGATATCAATGGGAAGATGCTGCTTGGGACGGATATCGGCGCGGCATTGGCGATTTTGGAGGGGCTGCATATCGATGTGATCGGCATGAACTGCTCAACCGGGCCAGAACATATGCGCCAGTCGATCGCTTATCTCAGCGAACACACGCGCCTACCAATTTCCTGCATTCCGAACGCTGGCTTGCCGATGAATGTTAATGGCGAGGCTGTTTACCCGATGAAGCCCGATCAGTTCTCTGACCTGCTGGCTGAGTATGTGGGCAAATATGGCCTGCGTGTGGTTGGCGGGTGCTGCGGCACGACGCCTGATCATATCAGGGAGCTGGCGCGCAAGGTCAGGGTCGCTGAACCCGCGCAGCCTCAGGTGGTGGCGATGCCAGCGCTGGCTTCTACAACTCAGGCTGTCGCTCTGGCACAGCTTCCGCCGCCCTTTGTGATCGGTGAGCGCCTCAATGCGCAGGGCAGCCGGGCTTTCAAGCGTCTGGTGTTAGCTGAGGACTATGACGGCATGATCCAAATCGCCCGCGATCAGGTGGAAAGCGGCGCGCACGGCCTGGATATCAGCCTGGCGGTCACGGAACGTACCGATGAAGCAGAAATGATGGCAAAATTGGTGAAGCGGCTTTCGCTTGAGGTGCCAGTGCCGCTGATTATCGACAGCACTGAACCAGAGGTAGTGGAATCGGCTCTCAAGTCAACCGGCGGACGCTGCCTGATCAACTCAACCCATTTCGAGTCAGGCGAAGCAAAATCGAGACTAATCTTCGCAATGGCGCGCAAGTACAGCGCGGCGGTGATGGCTTTGACGATCGACGAAAAAGGAATGGCAAAGACCGCAGAACGCAAATTGGAGATCGCGCGGCGCATTCACGACCTGGCGGTGGGAGAGTTTGGGCTGCTGCCGTCGGACCTGATTTTTGACGACCTAACCTTTACGCTAGCCACGGGCGGCGAAGAGTTTCGAAACTCGGCGATTGAAACGCTGAAAGGAATCAGCTTAATTAAGGAGGAGCTGCCCGGCGTGCAGACCTCGCTGGGCGTCAGCAACGTCTCCTTCGGGCTCAGCCAGGCTTCCAGAAAGGTTCTGAACAGTGTCTTTTTGTATCACGCGGGGCTGGCAGGGCTTGACATGGCGATTGTTAACCCAGCGCATATCAAACCCTACGCGGAGATTTCAGCGGAAGAGCGGGAGCTGGCTGAGGCGCTGATTTTCAACAAGACTGATGACGCGCTGGCGAACCTGATCGCTTATTTCGACCAACACGCCGCTGACGCCAGCGATGAGCAGCATAAGGAGGATATCTTCTCAACGCTCGAACCGGCGCCGCGCCTGCAGGCGCGCATTCTGAAAAGGCAAAAGCAGGGCGTTGAAGAGGATATTGATGAGATCCTCGCTTTGAACCCAAACCGCTCGAATGGCGAAAAGGCGGTTGAGATCCTGAATGACGTGCTTCTGCCGGCGATGAAAGAGGTGGGCGATCGATTTGGCGCGGGCGAGTTGATTTTGCCCTTTGTGCTGCAGTCGGCTGAGGTAATGAAGAAAGCGGTGGTTTATCTTGAAAATTATCTTGAGAAGACCGAAGGATTGAGTAAAGGAAAACTGGTTCTGGCAACAGTGTATGGGGATGTGCATGACATTGGCAAGAATCTGGTCAAAACCATTCTCAGCAACAACGGCTATGAAGTTGTTGACCTGGGCAAGCAGGTGCCGGCTGAGTTGATTATCAATACGGCCATCGAAGAAAAGGCAACGGCGATAGGCCTTTCGGCGCTGTTGGTTTCGACCAGCAAGCAAATGCCGCTGATTGTTAACGAACTGCATCGGCGAAGGCTCAATTTCCCGGTTTTGATTGGCGGCGCGGCTATCAATCCGCGTTTTGGATGGCGCATTCTGCGCGGTGAAGACGGTAAATACTATGAGCCCGGTGTATTTTATTGCAAAGACGCATTTGAAGGCTTAGCCGCTGTTGACGCGATTAGCGATCCGCAGAAATACGCGGATTTTAGGGCTGACACCCGACGCAAAGCAGATCACGAATTCCGAACGGCGGACGCAAGGCCAGTCGCACAGCATGAGGCAAAAGCGTCGACGGTTGCCCCCGCTGAGTTTATCCCCAAGGTTGAAAGATGGGGAGTAAGAGTTGTCGAAGACATCCCTGTGCCATTGGTGGCTGAACATTTGAATTTAAATGAACTTTATCGGCTGTCATGGGGCGGAAAGAACACGCATGGTCAGGCGTGGGAGGCGCTGGCCAAGGAGTTTGACGCCAGGCGGGTGAGGATGGTGGGCGAGGCGCAGCAGCAAGGCCTGCTGAAGCCGCGCGCGGTTTATGGCTATTGGCCAGCCTTGAGGGATGGCGATGAACTGCTGATTTATGACCCGGAGACGATTCAGTCAGACACTCCCAAAGTGTTGGAGCGTTTTGCCTTCCCGCGTCAAAAAGGTGGTGACGGACTGAGTCTGGCTGATTATTTTCGGCCAGTTGGGTTTGAAGGGTATGATGTGGTCGCTTTTCAGGTGGTTACCGTTGGTCGTGAGGCCAGCCGTCGCACGGCTGAATTTCAGGCTGAAGATAAATATACTGACGCGTACTATCTGCACGGCTTGTCAGTGCAAATGGCAGAAGCAACCGCGGATTATTTGAATGATCATCTCCGCAGGGAGCTCGGACTGGCTAAAGGTCAGGGCTTGAGGTATTCATGGGGATACCCAGCTATCCCAGAACTTTCGGATCATGCCAAGATTTTCAAGCTGCTCCCAGCCAGAGAAGTTTTGGGGATGGACCTGACAGAAGCTTATCAATTGATACCGGAACAATCCACCGCGGCGATCATCGTCCATCATCCGGCTGCCAGATATTTTAATATCGGTGTCAGCCGCGTGGACCAGCTGCTTGGTTAATTAGCCGCATTAAAGGTGAACAATTCTTGTTGTTAAACGTCTATACATAAAGACATGTTTATTCGATGCGGTAAAATATCGTTCATGGAGGTGCTTATGAACAAAGTTTTTCGTTTAATGAGCCTGAGTGTGATCGGGGTTTTTGTTTTGGCGGGTTGTTTTGTTTCGGCTGCCCCAACTTTAACCGCTGAGCAGCACACAGCGGTCGCTCAGACTCTGACCGCCATACCAACTGCTACACTTCCGGCAACTTTAACGCCAACCCCCGCGCCAACAGCTACACCCACAATTGTGCCGACGGCAGTGGTTCTTGGTCCAGACGCGTTTGATGAGGGAGTGAATCCGCTGACGGGCTTGAAGGTAGACAACCCCGAATTGCTTAAGCGCCGGCCGGTTGTGATGAAGGTTTCCAATCACCAGATTGATTATCAACCGCATTGGGGACTTTCTTCCGCGGATATCGTCTGGGAATATTATATCGGGGCGGGCAGTAACCGCTTTGCCGCTTTGTTCTATGGCCAAGATAGCAACCGGATTGGCCCAGTGCGCTCGATCCGACGTATTGATGGCCACCTCGGCCAACTCTATCAGGCGGTGTTCGGTTCCACCGGCGGCGACCCATATAAGGTACTTCCGTATCTTGATCAATATATACCTTACCGATATTTCGCTGACAAGTATCTCTGTCCGGGCGTGTGTGACGATGGACGCGGTTTTGTGTATAGCGTGTTTGGCGATTCGGCCGCGCTTTCACAATACTTTACAAACATCGGCGTTAATATCGAAAACCCTGATCTCACAGGGATGGCGTTTTCGGAGTCCGCGCCGGAAGGCGGCGAGGCTGGTGAAGCGGTGTGGATCAACTTCTCGCCCATTGAGTTGAGCGTTTGGAATTACGACGCGCAAAGCGGGAAATACGTGCGCTCGTCGCAAGACGAACAGACCAGTTATATCCTCCAGGAAACGTTAGATCAAAATACTAATGAGGCGCTTAAATTCTCGAATGTGATCTTGATTAAGGCTGATCACGTTCAATTGGAGGAAACTCTTTATAATGTTGAGCTGATCGGAAACACAGAAGGCCGCGAAGCAGTCGCTTTTAGGGACGGAAAAGCTTACGAACTGATCTGGAAAGCTACCGACCCTCAGAAACCGCTTCAGTTCTTTGATAAAGAGGGCAAGGTGTTTAACCTCAAACCAGGCAATACCTGGATGGCAATCGTGGGCGTGAGCACCGCGACAGAGGTGGATGGCGCCGAGTTTACTTTCAACTTCTCACTCCCGTAAGTTTGTTTTGTGCGTACTCTGATTATTTCTGATATTCACGCTAATTTGACCGCCCTTGAGGCGGTCATTGCGCATGCCGGGTCATTTGAGCGGACGATTTGTCTCGGAGACCTGGTTGGGTATGGTCCCGACCCGAATGAATGCGTGAGGCTGATCAGAGGATTGCCAAACATGACCTGCATCATGGGGAACCACGACGCAGCACTGATGGGCTTTATTGATATCAGCGCATTCAACGGAGACGCTTTCGCCGCGCTGAATATCCAAAACGAAATGTTGGAGCAAGATGTCAGAGATTTTCTGGAGTTGCTGCCGGTGAGAACTGAACTTGACCATATCACGCTGGCTCACGGCAGCCCACGCAACCCGATCTGGGAATATATTCTGAATTCCAGCACAGCCAGCGTTAATTTTCCGGATTTTGACACGCGATCCTGCTTGACTGGGCATACGCACATTCCTTCGATCTTCATCGAGCGCGAGGTTGATCTGCCGCGAATCTTATTGCCCCAGTCTGGCGACCGCTGGAAGCCGGAAGCAAAGTTCATTCTCAACCCTGGTTCGGTTGGCCAGCCGCGCGACCGCGATCACCGCGCATCGTACGTGGTCTATGATTCAAAAGAAGATACCTGGGAATTTAAAAGGGCTGCCTATGATATAGAGGCAGTCATTCGCCGCTTTGAGGAGAGGAAGCTGCCAGCCAGGCTCGGTCAGCGGTTAAAAAGAGGAATTTAAAAACTTGGAACCAATTGACCCTAACAGGCGTCTAATGAGTGAGCAAGTTAGTTCAACCCTTGGAGGAAATATGAAAAAGAGTAGATTTATCGTCCTGTTCTTTATCGCGATATTACTGGCGGGATGTGCCAGCGCCAAGTATACGAGGCAAGATGTGATGCCGACGGAGGCTCCTGCTGAAGCGGCGCTGTTCCCAGAGCCGATGGCCGCGGAAGGATCTTTTGACAACAAAGTCAGCGGTAATTATGATATGGCTATGCCAGCCGCGACCGAGCGAATGATCGTGCGCACAGCGCATATGCGGGTGTCTGTGGCTAATCCGTCTGAGTCTGTTGACGCGGTGTCAAAACTCGCGCAGGGGCTGGGTGGTTATGTTGTCAGTTCGGAAGTTTCTGAAGTTGTGCGGACTGAGAGCTTACGTTATCAATACAGCAACATTACCATCAGGGTGCCAAGCGAAAAGCTGGATGAGGCGATGCGCCGCATTCGTGAGATGGCAGCAGACCCTAAAACCGGAGTGATCAATGAGAGCGTCAGCGGGGAGGATGTGACCGCTGAATATGTTGACTCGGAAGCGCGGTTAAAAAACCTCGAGGCAGCTGAAGCTCAACTGGCTGAGCTGCTTGATAACGCGCCAGATCTGGAATACACCATGGATGTGTTCAGAGAGCTGACAAACATCCGCGAGCAAATTGAAGTCACCAAAGGGCGCATGAAATATCTGAAAGAGTCTGCTGCGCTTTCGGCTGTCTCGGTGGAGTTTGTCGCGGAAGCCTCGCTGAAGCCGATTGAAATTGGCGGCTGGAAGCCAGAGGGTACCGCCCGGGAGGCCTTGCAGGCGCTGATTAATACAGCCCAAAAGGTTGTGGATGGTCTGATCTGGTTTGGCATTTACTGTCTGCCGTTCCTGATCCCAGTTGGGTTGGTGTTGTACCTGATCATCAGAGCAGTGGCCAGGCGCCGGAAGCAGAAACGTGCCGAGGCTTTCATGGAAGCTGCGCCATCTGCCCCAGCGACGCCGCCTGACGAGCAAAAGCCTTAGTAAAAGCACCAAACACATATAAAAAGCTCCGAGTACTCGGAGCTTTTTGCTTACTTTTTAATAATTTGCTCAAAGTCCAACGGCCCAGCTCTGAGCAATTTGGGCTCCGCTGTGGTGCAGTCGATAATCGTTGAACCCGGAGAAGGGGCGAGGCTGCCGCCATCCAACACAAGATCGACCCTGCCGGAGAGCTGTTCGAGGACCTCTTGCGCGCTATGGGGGCTGGGGTGGTCAGAAAGGTTAGCGCTGGTGACCGCCAGCGGGCCGGTGATTGAAAGCAGTTTCAGCGCGAAAGGATGAGCGGGCATGCGCACTGCCAACCCGGGGTATGGGGTCAGATTGTAAGGCAAGCCGGCAATTTTGGGGAGGACGATGGTGAGCGGCCCTGGCCAATATCGAGACATCAGGCGATGAGCGAACTGATCAGGCGTGAGCACTAACTCATTCAATTGAGTCGAATCTGAGATCAGGACGGGCAAGGCTTTGGACGCGGAGCGGCCTTTGGCGGCATAGACTTTTTCGATCGCCTGGATGTTGCGAAAGTCGCAAGCCAACCCATACAGCGTGTCGGTTGGAAAAACGACCACCCCCCCTCTGGCAATGACCTCCTGAGCGGTTGGAATGGACTGAGCGTCAGTTATGGGTAAAACAACTGTGGGGATCATGCTATTAATTTATCTCAACCGATACCAGGCGGTCAAGCCCAGCCAGATCCTGATAAAGTTGAAGACTCGCGTCTGGAAAGGCATTCTTAGAAAGCTCCAACGTTTTTGTCCCCAGAGAGGATTCAATTTCCAACAAGATCAACCCAGGCTTCTTAATAAAGGCGGCAGATTCTTCCAGCATCCGCCTGATCACTTCCAGGCCATCTTCGCCGCCATCAAGCGCGGGCGATGGTTCAAAACGTAATTCGGTCAGCCCAGCCAGCTTTTTAGAAGGAATGTAAGGCAGGTTGGCGGTAATCAGATCAAATTTTTCGCTTACTTTCTCAAACAGGTCGGATTGCCGCAGGTCAAGCCTTGTTTCAAGTTGATAGACCGCGCGATTTTTGGCGCAGACCGACAGGGCAGCCTCAGAAATGTCAACGCCAAGCGCCTTGAGGTCAACGTGGCGCATGAGCAGACTGATTGGGATGCAGCCAGAGCCGGTGCCAATGTCGAGCGCTTTGCCTGCCTGAGGGTGGGTGCGCAGCCATTCCAGCGCCTTGTCTACCAACAGCTCGGTTTCAGGGCGGGGAATCAACACATCAGGAGAGACAATAAAATCGAGCCCGTAAAACTCCTGGCGACCGATCAGGTAGGGCAAGGGCTCACCGTTTTTCAGGCGGGAGAGAAGCTGGCTGAGGAGTTGCTCTTGTTGTGGGGTCAGATGGGCTTCGGGGTGCGCGATGACCCAGGTTTGAGGCTTGCCTAACACATGCGACAATAAAATAAGCGCCGTCTGGTGAGGGTTTTCGATTTCGCTTAAATCATGCTTACCGAATTGAGAGGACATTCATCTCATTGTCAGTTGTTGGTTTCGTAATTTGCCAGGCGTTCCGCTTCATCGGCCAGTTGGAGCTCATTGATGAAGGTGTCAAGCTCATACCCTGACATGACGCCGGCAAGGTTATAAGAGGAGGTGTTGATGCGGTGATCGGTAACACGCGATTGAGGATAATTGTAGGTGCGGATCTTCTCGGAACGCTCGCCGGTGCCGATTTGTGAGCGGCGGGTCGCGTCCAGCTCGGCCTGACGCTTCTCATGCTCCATGTCGTAAAGGCGCGCGCGCAAGACGCTCATCGCGCGGGTCTTATTTTGCAGCTGAGAACGCTCATCCTGACAAGCGACCACGATGCCGGTGGGAAGGTGAGTGATGCGCACGGCAGTCATGTTTTTCTGGACGTTTTGGCCACCAGCGCCAGCGGATTTGTAGACATCGATCTCGATATCAGTATCAGGGATGTCAATTTCAACGTCTTCTACCTCAGCGAGAACGGCTACGGTGACGGTGGAAGTGTGAATGCGGCCCTGCGATTCGGTTTCGGGCACGCGCTGGACGCGGTGGACGCCGGACTCAAATTTGAACCGAGAATACGCGCCCCGGCCTTTGACCGCCAGGGTGACTTCTTTATAACCGCCGATGCCGGTTTCACTGCCGTTAATGATTTCGGTTTTATAGTGGTGAAGTTCGGCGTAGCGCAAATACATGCGCAGCAGGTCTGAAACGAACAGACCCGCTTCATCTCCGCCGGTGCCGGCGCGGATTTCGATGATCACGTCGCGTTCATCACGCGGGTCGCGCGGAACGAGCAGGCTTTTTAACTCCTTTTCGAGGCGATCGCGGTCATCGATGAGCTGTTCAAGCTCCATTTCAGCCATTTCGCGCATCTCACCGTCGCTGGCTTCGATCAGTTCCTCTGTCTCGGTGATGCGGGAGAGAGCGGTGCGATAGTCCTGAGCACGGGTGACAATTGGCTCGAGATCTGAACGTTCTTTAGAGAGCTCACCCATTAATTGAAAATCAGAACCAGCCTCGGCCAGGCGGCGGTCAAGGTCCTGAAAGTGGTCAAGAATAGCGTTAAGTTTTTCGAGCATAACCAAAACCTTTGGGCAATTCGGTTGAGGATTATACCACTCCAAACCTGCGGCAAATGACGGCCTGGACAGGAAGTTGATGCAATCATTCCGAGAAAAAACCATTGGTGGTTATAATTGTTTTGTGGCAAACGGCTATATTTTTGATGTCAGGCGATTTTCTATTCATGACGGTCCCGGCATCCGCACGACTGTGTTTTTTAAAGGCTGTCCCCTGCACTGTCTGTGGTGCCATAATCCGGAGAGTCAGCTGTTTTCACCTGAACTGATGATTTTATCTAACCGCTGTATTGGCTGCGGGGCTTGTAGCGTTGTTTGCCCGTATGGCGCAATCAGCGAAGTGGACGGCGTGTGGGTGACCGACCGGAAGAAGTGCGTGGTGTGCGGCAAGTGTGGCGAGGTGTGTTACGCGGATGGCCGGCAAATTGTGGGCGAACAAAAAAGCGCGGATGAGATCATGAAAATTATTGATCAGGACAAGGCGTTTTATCTGGAATCAAATGGCGGGGTGACTTTTTCGGGTGGCGAACCGCTCGCGCAACCTGACCTCTTGCAGGAATTGCTTGAGCAGTGTAAGGCGCGCGGGTATCACACAGCCCTGGACACTTCGGGGAATGCCGCGTGGGGAGTGATTGAGCCGTTGCTGGATAAGCTCGATTTGATCTTGTTCGACCTGAAATTGATGTCCTCTGATCTGCACAGGCATTATACTGGGGCTGGCAATGAGCTCATCCTTTCCAACCTGCGAGAGTTGGCCAAGCGGATGGTTTCGGTCTGGATTCGTGTGCCGATTATTCCGGGTGTCACTGATGGAGAAGCGAACTTATCCGCGATGGCGGAATTTTTGAGTGAACTGAAGCTGCAAACTCGGGTTTTTCTGCTGCCTTATCACCATGTGGCGACCACGAAATACGCAAATGTCGGGCATGATTACAAACTCGAGCCAACACATATCCCAACGGAAGCAGAAATGACCGCGTTAGATTACTATTTTAAACAGGCCGGCATTCCGGTTCAGCATGGAGGTTGAACGATGGCGATTACGGAGCGCGTAAAAAAATTAAGAACCCAGAGTTTGTCTGCGAAGCCAACTATTTCGCTCGACAGGGCGAAACTGATCACTGAATTTTATCAACAGCAGGACCAGCTGTTATCGACGCCGGTGGAACGCGCCCTTTCTTTTGCCTGTTTGATGGAACATAAACAGATTTATATCGGCGACGGCGAATTAATTGTTGGCGAAAAAGGCCCGGAGCCAAAAGCCACACCGACTTACCCGGAACTTTGCTGTCATTCTCTGCAAGATCTTGACATCTTAAACTCGCGGCCGAAGACTTCTTTCATGGTCAGGGCGGAAGAGCGGAAGATTCAGGCAGATGTCGTGATCCCTTATTGGAAAGATCGCTCGATGAGGCAGAGGCTTTTCGCTGAAATGACCCCTGAATGGATCGACGCGTATGAGGCAGGGATGTTCACGGAGTTTATGGAGCAGCGCGCGCCGGGCCACACGGTGATGGACGACAAAATTTATAAACTTGGCATGCTGGACTTCATCGATCAGATTGACGAAAGCCTTTCCAAATTGGATTATCTCAATGACCGAGAGGCATATGCCAAACAGGAAGAACTGAAAGGAATGCGCATCGCGGCTCAGGCGATGATCCGCTTCGCGGAGAGACACGCCGAACTGGCGGAGGCTCAGGCGGAAAGCGAGCCTGACCCAATACGCAAGGCAGAGCTGCTCAAAATTGCGGAAGTCTGCCGATGGGTGCCAGCGCACGCGCCGCGAACTTTTCGCGAAGCACTGCAAACCTACTGGTTTGTTCATCTTGGGGTGACGACTGAGTTAAATACCTGGGACGCATATTGTCCGGGGCATCTCGATCAGCACCTGACGCCTTTTTATCGCAAAGAGATCGCCGAAGGCACGCTGACGCTGGAACAAGCCAGGGAATTGCTTCACTGCTTCTGGATTAAGTTCAATAATCAGCCCGCTCCGCCGAAAGTTGGTGTGACCGCGGCGGAGAGTGGAACGTATACTGACTTTGCCCAAATTAATAATGGCGGATTGCTCGCGGATGGCGGCGACGGCGTCAGCGAGGTGACCTACCTGATTCTGGATGTGATTGAAGAAATGCGGTTGCTGCAGCCCAGCACATCCATTCAGGTCAGCGTCAAGAATCCGGACGAGTTCATACGCCGCGCGGCAAAAATCATTCGCACGGGCTTTGGTCAACCTTCAGTATTCAACAGCGATGTGATTGTTAAAGAGTTGTTGCGGCAGGGCAAAAGCCTGGCTGACGCTCGCAACGGCGGCTCGAGCGGTTGTGTGGAGGTTGGCGCGTTTGGCAAGGAAAATTACAGCCTTACAGGGTATTTCAACCTGCCAAAAGTGCTGGAGGTGACGCTTTTCAACGGCATTGATCCTCGCACCGGCAAACAAATCGGACTTCGGACAGGCGAGGCATCTGAATTTGATGATTTTGATGAACTGTACGCGGCATTCGAAAAACAGCTCAATCACTTTGCAGATATTAAAATCAGAGGCAATCTGGTCATCGAACGGCTATATGCCCGATTCATGCCGTGCCCATTTCTCTCGCTGCTCACTGCCGATTGCATCGCCAACGGCAGGGATTATCACGATGGCGGAGCGCGCTATAACACCAGCTATATCCAGGGCGTTGGCATGGGGTCGCTGACGGACATGTTGAGCTCGATCAGAACGCATGTGTTTGAAAAAGGCTCACTGAGCATGGCGAAGTTGTTAGAAGCCTTGAAGAGTGATTTCGCTGACGAGCGCCTGCGTTTGCTGCTTTCGAATCGCACGCCCAGGTATGGAAATGATGACGATCAGGCGGATGAATTGACGAAGCGCATCTTTGAAAGCGTATTCGCCGCAATTGATGGGCGAAAGAATACCCGCGGCGGCGCTTACGCCATCAATCTTTTACCAACTACCTGTCATATCTATTTTGGCTCGGTGATGATTGCCTCAGCGGACGGCCGTAAGGCTTTTCAGCCGCTTTCGGAAGGTATTTCACCGGTCCAGGGGGCTGACCGGCTCGGGCCGACCGCTGTGTTGAAATCAGCGGCGAAAATTGACCACGTGCGCACGGGCGGGACGCTGCTCAATCAGAAATTTACCCCGCAGGTTCTGGCGGATGAGACCGGGCTCACTGGTCTGGTAAAGTTGATCCGAACCTATTTCAGTATGGGCGGACATCATATTCAGTTCAATGTGGTGGACGCTGAAACCTTGAAAAAAGCCCAAAAAGACCCGCAATCTTACCGCGATTTAATTGTCAGAGTGGCTGGTTATAGCGATTATTTTTGTGATCTGGGCGAATCGCTGCAAAATGAGATCATCGCTCGAACCGCTCACGAAGGTTTTTAACCGTAACTTTTCCGCCAGCTGGAGGGCATGACTTTGCATGTATAATTCTTCACCGGAGGAGACATGCAAGTTTATTTCATTAGGCATGGCCAATCAGTCAACAATTCTCTTTGGGAAGGGGAAAAATATATGGCTGAGGGGCGCATGGCTGATCCGCCGCTGACTCAAAAAGGCTTGCGCCAGGCTGAAATCACCGGCGACTTTTTGGCATTAAAACGAGAAGCGTGCAATTTAATGCGCCCTGAGCTGGACCATCAGAATCGTACGGGTTTTCATCTGACACATCTGTACTGCAGTTTGATGGAAAGAGCCCTGCAGACCGGCGTGATCATCGCTGAAAAAATTGGCCTGCCATTGATTGGCTTGGAGGATGTCCACGAGATTGGCGGCATTTATCATGAATCCATTATTGACGGATTGCCTGTGGTTGAGATTCTGCACGGGCTCGGCTCAAAAGAGTTGGCTGAGCGTTATCCGACCGTCCAACTCAACGCCCCAATCCCTGAAAGAGGCTGGTGGTTGGGCGGCAAAGAACCGCTTGAGAAAAGAGTTGAACGCGTTAAACGAGTGATTCAGTTCATTAAAGACAGACATGGCGGCACTGAGGACCGGGTTGGGATTGTGACGCACGGCAGTTTCACCGCGCAGTTATACCGCCAGATCTTGCATTTAAATATGAAACCTGACATTGACTATATCACCCGCAAAGGCTTTGTGAGTAATAATTGCAGCATTACCCGCGTTGACGATTATGGTCAGGAATTTTTGATGATGTACTTCAACAGGGCTGATCACCTGCCCGACGAGCTGATTACCTGAGCTTTATGATTGAGATTCTGATTATTCTTGTTTTGATCCTACTCAATGGCGCTTTTTCGATGTATGAACTGGCGATGGTCTCATCGAAAAAGGTCAGGCTTGAGCAGCGCGTGGATGACGGCGACGCTGGTGCAAAAACCGCCCTGAAGCTGCTTGAAACTCCCAATCGTTTTTTGTCCACAGTTCAGGTCGGGATCACATTAATTGGTGTGATCTCCGGCGCTTTTGGCGGCGCGAAATTAGCCGAACCTCTGGCTGAGCTCTTTGAAAAATGGGGCTGGTTCGGCAAATCCGCGGACAGTGTCGCCTTTGGCGCGGTTGTAGTCATCATCACTTATTTCTCGCTGGTGTTGGGTGAGTTGCTGCCCAAACGCATCGCTTTGAATTACCCTGAGAATATTGCTTCTTCGTTTTCGGGGGTGATGAAGGCGCTTTCGCAGATTACCCGGCCTGTGGTGAGTTTTCTAACCTTGTCGAGTGAGTTTGCCATGAAACTCTTAGGGCTCAAACATCACCCAGAACCGGTTGTGAGTGAAGAGGAGATCAAGCTTTTGATTGATGCCGGGCGCGAGACTGGGGTGTTTGATGAGGCGGAACAGGATATGGTCTCGGGTGTCTTCCGGCTGGGTGAAAGAAGAGCGGACGCGCTAATGACACCCCGTACCGACCTGATCTGGATTGACCTCGATGACGACAGAGAAACCATGCTGCGTGAGATGGTCGCCAGCGACTATTCGCGCATTCCTGTGGCGAGAGGTGATCTTGATAAAGTGGAAGGCATTGTCAACATCAAAGAACTGGTTGGGGTTGACATACACTCGCCTGATTTTCACCTCGAAGACTATATTCGCACGCCGCTGTTCGTGCCTGAGAGCATGGCGGCGTTGAAAGTTTTTGATAAATTCCGCACTTCGGGCATCCACCAGGCGTTAGTTATTGATGAGTTTGGCGGCGTGCAGGGCATGGTGACTTTGTATGATGTGCTCGAAGCGATCGTCGGTGAGATTCCGGAGGATGAAGAGGATAAGGACCAGGAAGCGGTACAACGCACGGACGGCTCGTGGCTTTTTGATGGAATGATTGCCATTGACGAACTAAAAGAACTGCTGGAAGTTGATGAATTCCCAGGCGAAGAACGCGTTGGCTTTCAGACGCTGAGCGGTTTTGTGATGGACCAACTTGGGAAGATCCCCAGCGTTGGTCAATCATTCGATTGGGATCGGTTTACCTTTGAGGTGGTAGATATGGACGGTCGCAGGGTAGACCGCGTATTAGTCACGATCAAACCCGGCAAATCAGATTGAGTCAATCAGCTTTCCAACGTGAATAGAGGGCGTGTGAGAGCATATGCCCAGCGCTTTCATCCCGCATGACCAATTCACCGGTTTCGATGCTGCCGCGAGCGCCGGCGATGGCTTCAACCGCCTGAGCAGTAATCACGGCGGAAGCTGAGATCGCGTAGGCGGTCAGCACGATGAAATCAGCGTCATCCGCCAAAATCTGACGGCAGGCATCAATCAACTCCGGCATCTTTTTAAAGAAATCCCAAACCTGACCATCAGCGCCGCGCCCAAATTTGGGCGGATCAAGAACCAACCCCTGATACTTATTTCCGCGCCGGGCTTCTCGTTGGGCGAATTTGAGTGCGTCGTCAGCAATCCAGCGCACGGGGCGATCGGCGAGGCCTGATAATTTGAGGTTGTAAGAAGCCCAGGAAAGAGCGTGTTTGGAGGAGTCAACATGGGTGACCTCCGCGCCGGCGCTCGCCGCGGCGAGAGTCGCCAAGCCAGTATAGCCAAATAGGTTGAGCATTTTAAATGGCTTCCGAGCTTTTTTGACGCGGGTCGTCATCCAATCCCAATGGGCGGCCTGCTCAGGAAAGATGCCAACGTGGCGTGAGGTGGCGACTTTGAGCTGGCAGCGTAAGTCTTTATAGGCAATTTGCCAGGTTTTATCCATTGGTTTTAAGAAATTCCAATGGCCACCATATTCTTTGCTCTCTTCGATGCGCATGGCATGCGCCTGCTTCCAGAGTTCGGGTTTGCTTTTTTGCCAGATTGCCTGTGCTTCTGGGCGAATCAGCAGGTAAGGTCCTATCTTTTCCAGAGTCTTGCCTTCGCCGCTATCGAGCAGGTGGTAATCAGCCCAGCCGGCAACTTCTTCGAGATGTATTGAGGTGAGATTATTTGATTTTTTCACAGGTTTTTGATCCAATTCGTTAGTGCGGGTACGAGATACATTGAAACCATGGCAACCGCCGCGGCAGCTTCGAGCAGTTTTCTGTAGTAAGGACAAAGTTCGGATGGTGTTTGATCCGGACGTGGTTTGAGCATGACGGGCGCGGTGAACAAGAGAGCCAGAACAAGCATAAAAACAGCCACCCAGACCGGTATGATTCGAAACAAGAAGGCCGCGAA
>JAAYCN010000059.1 GCA_012729755.1 Chloroflexota bacterium
TCCTTAACGTAGTATTTGCCAGCGATTACATTTTCAGAGATACCGTCAGCGCCGTTGTTGAAGTTTACAAAATTCTTGGCAGAATCTGTGGTAAGAAACTCACGAGGCGGCATAAGATTATCATTATCATCAGTGGTCCAGAAGAAGAACTCATCATAGGTATCAGAAATGATCCCGACATTTCTGTCACCAAAATCCGCAGAATGGTCGACACCCGTATCATCCACCCAAGTAGAGGCTTGGAAAAGAACCGCGCTGATTAATGGTGTCTCACGTTCATTGTCCAAAGCAACCGCCATACCGCTCGCTGCACCACCGCTTGAATGGCCAGTTAAGGCAATACGAGAAGAATCCACATACGGCAAAGTGCCAGCTAGTTCTACAGCAGCATCCAAACCTACAGCAGACTCGTACAAATCAGAAAAATCAGGATTATCACTGTCTCCATGTCCATGCATATCTGTTGCAAGAACGACATAACCTCGACGAGCGTATTCGACAGAGTAAAGATCCTGCATTTCTTTGTTGTTGTACCAACCCTCTATTGTAATAATACAGGGTGCCTTATTATCGACTGTAGCAGCTTTTGGGCGATAGAGTAATATGCTTACGGCGTATCCCGCTTTATCAACAACCTTTAGCTCTTGCACAGTGACTTTGCCGAAATCACTCTGAATCGCAGAGGAAACAATCATGCTTAATAAACAAATAACCAAGGATAATATTAAGAGCGTTTTTGGCATCTTTACAGGATTTACTTCTTTGAACGACATATTATTCTCCTTTCAACTGTTGGGGGAGCCTGAATTAGAACCCTTTTAGATTTTACACTTGGGGTCGCGGGATTGTCAAAGGAATCTTATGAAAAACTGAGAGACTCACTGTATAATTATCTTGTTTTTCAAGTTAGAGATATTAGTTATCAGAACCAGTCTCAAAGAAAAATGATGTTAAACAACCGACCAGGAAGGAGCACAAGATAAAAATGGAAAAATGGGAATGCATCGCATGCGGTTACGTCTATGACCCTGCCAAGGGTGACCCTGACAATGGTGTTGAACCCGGCACCGCTTTCGAAGATCTGCCCGCCGATTGGGTCTGCCCGGAATGTGGCGCTGACAAGGATCAGTTCGAGAAACTGTCCTGATTTCTTTTGCCAACCCAACTATTAAGCCGCAAAGCTGTTATGCGGCTTTTTTATTTTCTCATGACTCTGGGGGTATAATTGAGCCACTATATTCGTTCAAGATTGGAGGAAACAATGGCAAGTGTAACGTTTGATCATGTTTGGAAAAAGTATGGTGATGTTGTTGCTGTGCAAGATTTAAATCTTGCAATCGAAGACCAAGAATTTCTCGTTCTGGTTGGCCCTTCCGGCTGCGGCAAAACCACCGCTCTGCGCTGTTTGGCGGGGTTGGAAGAGATTACTGAAGGCCAGGTTTTAATTGGCGATCAGGTTGTCAATGATGTCGCACCAAAAGACCGCGACATCGCCATGGTATTTCAGAGCTACGCGCTCTACCCCCATATGTCGGTTTACGACAATATGGCTTTCGGTCTGAAACTGCGCAAGATGCCAAAAGACCAAATTGATGCTCGCGTGCAGGAATCAGCCAAGATTTTGGGCATCGAAAGTCTGCTTAAACGTAAACCAAAGGAACTCTCAGGCGGCCAGCGCCAGCGTGTCGCGGTTGGTCGCGCCATCGTTCGCGAGCCAAAAGTATTCCTCTTTGATGAGCCGCTCTCGAACTTGGATGCCAAGCTGCGTGTACAAACCCGCGCTGAAATCAGCAAGCTCCACAAACGCCTCGCGACCACCTTCATCTATGTGACCCACGACCAGACCGAGGCCATGACCATGGCGACTCGCATCGCTGTGATGAACAAAGGCAAACTGCAGCAGCTTGACACCCCACAGGTGCTCTATGATCATCCTGCCAACCTCTTCGTCGCCGGCTTTATCGGCTCGCCCGCGATGAACTTCTTCAATGGCAAGGTTACCTCCGAAGGAGATGCGTTGTTCGTCGATCTCGGCACCTTTAAGGTTCGCATCCCTGACCAGGATAAATCACTCTATCAGGATATCGTCGGCAAAGATATCATTTTTGGCATTCGTCCTGAAGACATCCACAACCCACTCTACGCTCCCCCAGGCATCATTGCCGAGCCGGTGCATGTCAAGGTTGATGTGACTGAGTTGATGGGTAATGAAATCTTCCTCTACCTGGTTAATGGCGAACACAATTTCATCGCCCGCGTTGACCCTCGCACTCAGGCAGCGTTCGGGTCAGAAATGGATGTGGTCTTCAATATGGATAACTACCATATCTTCGATCCCAGCCTCGATCCTGAGAACCCTCGCTCCGTAGCTGTCGCGAAAGGCGCCGCCTAAACAATAATAATCATCTATACATAGAAGACCCCGTTTGGGGTCTTCTTGTTTTAACCATTTGATTGCGGCGTTAATTCAAGATCGGTTTTTGGTTTCTTCCGCCAACGTCTGGTCACGAGAAGTAAGAAAATGGCAACAAACAGAGTAAATAAGCCAACCAACAAAAAAACATCACGCCAAAACACAAGCGGGAATAAGCGAATGAGGGTGTCATCCGCGAAAAACAACCAGGATCCCTCTGTGAAAAGTATGCGGTGGAACTTGTCAAACAACTGGTTGAAATTTATCATCAGATAGACGATCATCGCCACCATCAGCGCCAGAGTCAGCCATGCCCCAGAGCGATAAGCCAGTCGAAAATCATGCCATTTCTTCTGTGCCAGCAGCCAGATCGATAAGCCAAACACCAATCCGCCCGCGACATACCAGATAAACAGAGAGACTTTAACCACCCGTTTCACATCTGCCATGTGATCCAGTTCTTCCGTCCTGAAAATTTTCTTACCGCTAAAATTCTGCAGATTGCCCAGATACTCAATGCCTTTATCATTTGTCAGGTACTTAACTGCAAAAGCTGACCACTTTTCCCGTTCTACCCGGTCAAACCCATAAGGATCAGAAGGGAACCCAGATCGTTTGTATTCAAATGCTGGAAAGTTGGGCGTCATAATTAAGCGCACCCCGCCCATCAAAATAATGAAAGGGATCAGAATGGCTATTAAAGCGGAAAATAACTTGTTGATATTGAATTTCATTCGAGCTCCTTGGCGTCATTCTTTAAAAAGTTTAGCACCATACGGTTAGTAACCGATTCAATAGGTGCCTTATCGTCAGTAAAAACAAGCGTAGATGTGAACAGTTGTGTCTTACCCGCCAAAGTTAGCTGCCCAGATCTCTCGATCAGTCCCCCGGGTTCTTCAGCAGACACTTTAGCTAAGTTAGTTTCAAAGTTTTCCCAACTGCTGTCATAGCGCTTGGTTGCGAACAACACGGAATTATACGAGTTGGGCAAATCCATCACAAATACACTCGGAAAGACCATGGAAACAGTACTTGTCATCGAGTTTAATAAGCTTCGATCAGCTGGACCGCGCCCGATATTTATAGCAATCGCCCCTCTGTCGCTTAAATGCTCAGCGACCTCCCTAAAAAACTCGACTGTCACCATGTGGGGAGGAATATAAGGCGGTCGATAAGCGTCGATACTAATCACGTCATACTGTTTTTGGCTATGTCTGATGCCCCACCGCGCGTCCTGAGCAATCGCGGTCAGGTTCGGCAGGTCCATGCCGAACCATTCATTGCCTACGCGAATTATTTCAGGGTCAATCTCCCAGCCATCAATCTTGGCATCAGGGTACGCGATTGAAGCCTGTCGAGCGGTCGTGCCGCCAGCCAGCCCCAGGACAGCAATCCGCTCTACGCTAACCGGATTAACCTCAGGGGGATTAAAAAATGTCGCGACGAGAGGCTGTGACCATGGACCACTGTAGAAAACTTCTTGCGGATGCCAGATCGAATGCATCCCCTGGCCTTCATTCAGGCGCAAAAAATGGTATTCAGCTTCTTCAAGCACCTGAATGTAGTTATATGCAGACTCAGTTTCATACACCATGCCTTTTGTGCTTTTAATCAAGCCGTTCACCCCCAGCCATCCAAGACCAGCGATCAACACGGTCAACCCAAGAAACACGAAAAAGACAACCTTTTTGGCGTGCTTATAAAGCCCGGGCAGCGCGACAATCAGCAACAGCAAGCTGGTGATGATAAACGTGCGATAAGTGCCCACTTGCGGAATAAGCACCAGAACGGTGAGAAACGTCCCTAGAAAAGAACCAATCGTCGATATCGCTGAGAGCTTGCCACTGGTCGACCCTGTTTTTTGCGTGTCTAAAATAGTTAGTTTAAGCGCAAAAGGAGTGACCATGCCAAGCAACGTAATCGGGAGGATAAACAAAACCAAAACAGTGATGAACGCCCCTGCTAAAATCGGCAAGTCAAGTTGATCGAAGGCATCTGCTGATCGGCTGAGCAAAGCTCTTGACACAATAGGCACAAGAGCCGTAAACACTCCTGCTAATGCGATAATTCCAAAAAAATGAGCGAACAAAGGGTGCTTGTCTGCCCACTTGCCGCCCAACCAGTTCCCGAGCGTCAGATAAACCAGAACCAGCCCAATGACTACCGCCCAAACCAGGTTGCTTGTTCCAAACACGTTCCCCAACAAGCGTGAAGCGGCAAATTCCACCATCATTGTCCCTGCCCCAGCAAGAAAAATCACCAACCAGAGATATGTTAAATCTCCTTTTTGGTTACCGTTATCGGAAGCAGTCTTCTGTTTCTCAAGCATTGTTCTATTATGACATAAAACCGATTAACGATGAAATCTTCTCCTTACACCTTGCTCGCAGATGATAGAAACATTACGACCCCGTTTGCCCAAGGTTATATGCGCAAATTTCACAATCGAGTGGTTCAACCTATCTGTTTGCGATATTTAATAGTCCGGCAGCTGAAACAGCCTGTCTGGCGTTTTCCTTTTCCACATCCCAAAGTGATAGGAATGGAGGCCTCACATAAGTTACCTCTGGCGAGAGCAAGCCCATCACAACCAGGGCCGCCTTAGCGCGAGCCCGATAATCACCATATGGCTTTGCGTAAATATAATCGCAAAACCCCTGAACTTTAGGCTGCATCGCGGCTGCCTCATTGAACCTCTTCTCGCGAACAGCCGTTAACATCTCATTCAACAGACCAACGCCAACCGCGCCAAAGCCCAACAAACCTCCGCTAGCCCCAAGCAGGAAGCTTTCCAGCATGAAGGGGTCGTTGCCGCTGAGCAATGTGATCGGATGATTGGCGCGTCGCACAATATCGCAGGCGGCAACGAAGATCTGTGCGTCAAAGGAGGCGTCTTTGATCCCAATAATTTGCGGCAGCTCAAGCAGTTTTTCCAGTGAGCTGGGCGTAAAGTTTGCCCCGCCAAAAACTAACCCCAGCTGGAAGGCAACGATCGGCAGGTTAACCGCTTCAATGATCGCCTTATGATAAAGATAAGGAATGCGGTCATCCAGCGGATCATTCAGATATGCTGGCGTCGGAAATATCAACAAAGTGTCAGCCCCGGCTTCTTGCGCGGCTTTCGCGTTAGCCACAGCAGCCATCGTCGATGGACCACCGACGCCAGCGACAATAAAGCATTTTCCCTCAGCAACTTTTTTCGCGCTTCTGATGACCTGGCCTCGTTCTTCCATTGTCAGGTATGGACCTTCGCCAGTATCCACGTTGACAGCCAGACCGACTGGTTTTTGCGCCACAACCCACTCCAGATAATGTTCAAAAGCATCAAAATCTATCGAATAATCCGATCGCATCGGTACGATTACTGCCGGAATTATCCCTTCTAAATCTTTATAATTCACCATCTTCCTCTACAAAAAATATTTTAATTACTGAAGCGGAGATTCCGCCGCCTCAATCAAATTTCTCAATCGATTCAAGGCAAAAATTGCCTCCGCTACTTTTGGCCTGAGATGGGATTCAATTGATACATAACCGTCATAGCCATCTTCGTAGAGGGCTCTGATTTGGCCAGCCCAATCAATCTGCCCCTCCGCAACAAGTTCAGACCCGCCATCCGGCATGCGGCGTGCGTCCTTGAAATGGACATGGCCGACGAGACCACGCACATGCTGATAACCATCCGGAAAAGGTATGTCACCTTCTAAAAACGAATTGCCGGGATCCCAATTAATCCTTAAATTTGGATGACTGATCCGTCTGATGATCGAAGCGGTGCGTTCGCCAGTATCTGCCCAAAAACCCACCTCGGTTTCAATTACAAGTTGAAGGTCACCCGCCCTGGCTACCTCCGCGGCCTGATACAGGTAATCATACAATTCATCTGGCGGATCACCCGCCGGCAGGCCGCCACGACTGAAGCCAAAAGAAACGATCGATTTCGCGCCGAATTCATGCGCGAAATCAATCGTTTTCGGCAGCAGCACTTTCAGGTGTTCTTCTATTCGGCGCTTAGAGTTCTCCCACTCGTCATAAAATATGCGATCGAGCCATGGCAGCGGGATACTCTCCGAATAGGGCCTGGTGAACGGAAACTTAAATAAGCCTGGGCTGACAGCAACAACACGCGCGTCATATTGGTCAAGCGTTTCGTGAAGCCTTTGACGTTGATGGTTCGAGATTTCGGGGACACGGTCATAATAATATCCCCTCAACTCAAAATCCTTTACACCCCAGTCCACTCCCAGTTCAATCGCGGTTTCGGGATCAGCGCTGATTTCATCAGTAACGATACAGACCTTCATGCTTCGCTCCATTTAACGAAAAGTCGGTAAAACTTCTTTAGCCAATAACCTGATTTCATTCATGATAATGTCATGGGGCATGCCCGCATGGAACAAACGGCAGATCAGATGACTGACACCAAAAGCTTCTTCAAAACGTTTGATTTTCGCGATAACTGTCTCTGGGCTGCCGACAATAAACCGATCCATACAAATCGAGCCCAACTCGCTCACTGGCGTCGAGTCCTCAGCTCCGATCAGCGGGTGCTTCCATTTTCCCCCGCCGTACTCATCACGATAATTAATCAGCAGGTGCTTTTCAGCAATCGCCTCCGCTTTCGCGTCAGTTTCAGCGATAACCACTTCTCTGGTCAGCGGACGTTCCACGCAGCCAGGATCTTTACCCGCTGTTTTGAGATGGGCAAAATAAACCTGTTGGGCATTGAGAATTTTTTCAAGGTTGGCTGTCGGCCCAGGCACCCACGCATCGCCCAATTCTGCCGCCCTTTTAAGCGACAAGTTGCCCCAACCGCCCAACCAGATTGGTGGATGCGGTTCAGCGATTGGCCGCGGTTCAATCTTGAGCCCATCGAGCCTATAGTGTTTTCCTTCAAAATAGACTTCTTCCTCTGTCCACAGTTTCTTGATCAGCTTTAAAGACTCAGCATATTGAGATCCCCTGTTCTCCAGAGGAAGCTGATACAAGGCAAATTCATCAGGCTTATATCCAATCGCCGCGCCAAAAATGAAGCGTCCATTCGACATAATATCCAACAGGGCAGCGTCTTCGGCAATTCTAACTGGATGATATAACGGTAAGATCAAAATGTCCGTTCCTATCATGATTCTTTCAGTACGTGTTGCCAGGCCAGCCAAAGCTATCAGAGGCGATGGCCAGTAATGGTTCTTCACACTATGATGTTCTTCGAGCCAGACGGAATCAAAGCCTAATTCTTCGCCCAACAATGCTTCCTCCAGGAATTCGGAATAGTAATGTCCGCCTTCAGTCGGGATAAAACCAAATTTCATCATAGAAGCCTCCATGTGGATCAGCGCAAATCAACAGTTCACGCTGATAAATGAACAATAATTTGGGAATGTAAGGGTACCAGGTGACTTGAAAACAGGAACTTTACCCAAGATATTGGAACACCGTTTCAATCCAACCAAAACCATTATAACCTGATGCGGTTTTGGTTTGCCCGCGTAAGATGATACAAAACAATGGCCCCGGATGATTAACATAAAACCCCTCACATTAAATCGACGATGCTCCGAATTCTGAGCGTTGCACAATAAAGCTTCAAAACAAGTTTATAGATTGACCCATACGTTCTTAACCCGCGAGTATTGAAGAATCGACTCCAAACCGCCTTCGCAGCCGAAACCGCTTTGTTTCACGCCACCAAAAGGCGCCTCAACACCAAACCCACCACCGCCATTGATCATGACATGGCTGACATCAAGTTGCGAAGCGACACGATGAGCCTGTGAGAGATCGCACGTCCAAATTTCCGCGGACGAACCATACAATAAATACCTATTATCAACAAAATACATTTCGCGCTTTAGATTCCCTGAACTTACGCCAAACGGTCTCAAAACTTTCTTGCCTGGCAGGTATCGGTCGCACAGGACGCCATTCAACCTGGCATTCCTCTCTACCCCAACGAAGTTCCTGAATTAAGTTTGTTCCTTGATCCGCATTGTGAGGTTTTTCTTTCGCTTGATCAGCTTCGATTATCGAGTCATACAAAGCTCCGCCGCGACTTTTTCCTCCTGATGCGACATAATCGATCATCGCAGCCAGATAAACTTTCTGGCTTATCAAAATTTCTCTCAAGCGAAAAACAGCCTCCAGTTCCCGCACATCAGTATAAGTAACAGCGCTCGAGAAGTTGTTATTCAATTGATTAACCTCATCCAATAAAACTTGCATACCTTCAAATTGTCTAAATGGACCGGCGTAAGCGCTCATTTTTGTTTTTACAGATTTCAGGAGGCCTTCAACATTTGAAATCGAATTTTTGGTCTTGCTGATTAATTCTACAAACTGACCTAATTCAGGATCATTTCTGAAAGAGTCCAGATTAATCTCAGTTTCAACAGCATCTGTCTGACTTATCCACTGCGCAGCTCTTCTTGAGCCAACCTGCCCCGCATTAAGTGAAGCTCCTCCCGGCCTGATCACGCCATGCGTGCCAGCAGCCTCACCGACAGCGAAAATCCCCGGGACATTTGTCTGCCACCAGCGATTAACGCAAAGACCGCCATTATTATGCTGAGCGCAAAGTCTGATCTCAAGTTTCTCAGTACTTAGATCAACACCTTTATCAAGGTACAAATTGACTGCCGGTTCATTCATATGCTTCAATCTCTCGATCGGTGTCGCTTGATGAGCCCCTGCTTTGTTTAAATACATCTTCGCTTTTTCATTCAAACGATTAATGTCAATCGACTTAAGTCCAGGATTATTCATAAAATCAAGAAAAACGCGTCGACCTTTAACTTTTGTCTCCTGATAGACTAACTGGTCAATTCTGGAACTGCCTTTCTTCATTTTCTTGACATCAAACGGCCACTGATAACCTTTTAAGAATATGTTATTGCACATTTCATAGCAGTCTGCGTAGTAATCCAGAAGAAATTCTCGTTCATCGGTTCCATCCGGTAAGGTCGAGATAAACCTGGGCAAGCATTGCATATAGGTTCCGCTTACATTCCAACGAGGATTAATACTGGCCAAACCATATTGCCATTCAGTAAGATTTGCCCCTTTAACTCCTGCCTCAAAAGCGAGCCCTGAAGCACCAAATTGACCTTCCGGATAAACCACGTCTGCGTAGATACTCGCCGGGCCGCCTGTCGCGATAATGAGATGGTTGCAGACAAATAAAGTCAGACACTCACCCTCTTTTTCAGCATTTTGGTTAAAACAAACCAGCCAGATCTTATTCTGATCGGTTTTATTAATAATCTTTACAGCTCTTAAATGATCGTGAATCTCTATATGTTTACTTAAAACGGAATCTTCTAAGACTTCTGTCATCCTCCGGGATGTATATGGCCCAGCGCTTGTCGCCCTCCCACCTGGATCATGATCAGTTATGTAGCTTACATATTCGCCATAATCATTGTAAGGAAATTCAACACCAAGACGGACCAAATTGAAAAAGCATTCTGCGGACATGGCTGCTTCACAAAGTGCATTATCGCCATCCACGCTGCCGCCAGAATAAAAAGTTTCCGCTAATTCCTGCACTGAATCTGGCCGATCTCCGGTCATCCCAAGTTTATAGTAAGTCTGTTTATCAGACCCGGAATTGCGCGAAGAGCCCCCCTTAATGTTATCTGTCACAATGCAAAAGTCTTGGTAGTCATGGTTGAACAAACAATCAGCAGCATTCAACCCGGCGGCACCACTGCCAAGAATGACAGTATCTCGTGCAACGGCTTGGATTCTTTGTCCTGCCAATTCGAAGATACTCCCGAAGGTCATCAAGCTCATCCTAAATCCTCGTCAGCTGATAACCGCCATCAATATCAAGGTAATTACCCGTAGTGTAAAGAAAGGCGTCAGAACAAAAAACTCTGACAGCTTCAGCAACGTCCTCTGGTTCGCCCCACCTTGCGATCGGGAACTGTCCTTCTTCAAACATTTTCGAATAGCGGTCGTGGACCTTGCTCGTCATCTCAGTAGCGATAACACCAGGTCGAATCTCATGCACAAATATTTTTTCAGCGGCCAATCGGATGGCAAACAGCTTTGTGACCATTGAAACTCCAGCTTTTGAGATGCAGTACTCTCCCCGGTTAGTAGAAGCTACGACTGACGAAAATGAAGAAATATTGATGATCGTGCCCCTTTTCTTCCCAATTTTCGGCTGTCTCAGCATTTGATTAGCCACCAATTGCGAGAGGAATAAAGTGCCTTTTGTGTTTATCGCGATAACTTCATCAAAAGATTCTTCAGTCATCTCGAGCAGATCCACTCTCTCTTTGACGGAAACGCCAGCATTATTTACTAACACATCAACCCTTCCATATACTTCCAAAGTGCATTCCAGGATTCTTTTGCGGTCTGAAGAGCTTGAGATATCTGCTTTCACGTAGGTAATTGATTGCCCATACTTATCAA
>JAAYCN010000060.1 GCA_012729755.1 Chloroflexota bacterium
ATCTTTCTTAGCCGCTTCCAGCATGGAACATGCCATGGTCAATAATAGCAGTATGCTCAAGATCAATAAAAGGGCGGATTTACGTTTCATTTCAACTCCTGAACAGTGACAGATGAAAAAGTTCGATTAAACTGGGATTTAGGAACTAAATCACGACATTGTCATGCGGGATTCTTTCCTAAACTGATTACATGGTGATTTTATCACAATGAGAATATGTCAATAATTTTCTATGGTGGGGTGACGGGGGAACCTGCGAAAAAGAGGCACACGTCAAAAGCTCTTGTTAAGCCCGCGCCTGTGGGGATGGTCGAAGCCCCCCAGGGGCGCAATGGGGAGAGGTACTGATACTGATCGAGCTTGTGTTTATGCAAACATACAAACCCGCCCTCTTCAGTCTCGCTGCGCTCGCCAGCTTCTCCCTTGAAGAAGCTTTGCTGAGCTGTCTTCGCTAGAAAAATCACATTTTTCAGGAAAACTGACTAAATGACTCTTTTTGCTTAGTCAAAGCTGCCTATTTAGACGCAATTTCCCTGCAAAAACATCGATACAAACCTCGATACAATGGTCAAAGGCTTTGCCGAAAGTGGTAGAATCAACCCGTTAAACTAAAAACACACTTAAAGAAACTCTCTTTGGAGGAATTACAATGAAAAAGACTCAAGTAGGAATCAATGGTTTCGGCCGCATTGGCCGCCAGGTTCTCAAATCAATCATTGAACGCCACAGCGACACCCTCGAGGTCGTCATGGTTAATGACCTGTTCGATGCAGAAACAAATGCCCACCTCTTCAAATATGATTCAAACTATGGAATCTTCGACGGCACAGTTGAGGTCGCGGATAAAGACATCATCATCAACGGCAAGAAGCTCGAAGTCTTCGCCGAGAAAGACCCCAGCAAACTCCCCTGGAGCGATTATGGCGTCGATATTGTTCTCGAATCAACCGGTATTTTCACCAACGCGAGAAGCGATGAAGCCGCCGGCAAGTGGGGCGCTGATGTGCACAAAATCAAAGGCGGCGCGAAGAAGGTGATTATTTCCGCGCCAGCCAAAGAAGAAGATATTACCATCGTGCTGGGCGTCAATGAAGATAAATATGACCCCAAGAATCATCACATCATCTCCAACGCGTCCTGCACCACCAACTGTCTTGCGCCCGCTGCCAAGATCGTCAATGACGCCCTGGGCATCAAATACGCTGTGATGACTACTATCCACAGCTACACCAACGACCAGGTCATTCTTGACCAGGGCCACCGCAAGGAAATGCGCCGCTCCCGCGCCGCAGGGCTCAACATGATCCCCACTACTACCGGCGCCGCCAAGGCCGTTGCGCTGGTCATCCCTGAGCTCAAGGGCAAGTTTGACGGCATGTCCATGCGCGTCCCAACCCCAACTGTCTCTATTGTCGACTTCGTCGCCACAGTTGAGAAAGCCACCACCAAAGAGGAGCTCGGCAAACTCTTTGAAGATGCCGCCAACGGATCCCTCAAGGGCATTCTCGGCGTCACCCGTGGAACATACCAGGATCCTGTCGTTTCAATGGACTTCAAGGCTGACCCCCGCTCTTCGATTGTCGACCTGCCCAACTGCATGGTCATGGGGGGCAACCTCGTCAAGGTTATGACCTGGTACGACAACGAATGGGGCTATTCCTGCCGCCTGGGTGATCTGACCGCCCTCGTTGCTTCGAAACTCTAATCTAATTTGATTGACTATCATGTGCGCCTTGCTGACCAATACCCGGCGAGGCGCATTGTTCATTAATTACAGGAGGATTCATGTTCAATAAGAAAATGGTTACCGATCTCCAGGTCGACGGCAAGAAAGTTCTCGTCCGCGTTGACTTCAATGTGCCGCTTAAAGACGGTAAAGTTGCCGATGATAGCCGCATCACCGCCGCTCTGCCTACCATTCAATATCTGCTCGATCACGGTGCGGCGGTTATTCTCGCTTCACACTTAGGCCGCCCCAAAGGCACAGTCAACCCCCAGTTTTCACTCGAACCGGTCGCGAAATATCTTGACAAGTTCATCAAGGGTCGCGTGCGCTTCGCCTCAGACTGTATTGGCCCAGCCGCTGAAGAAGCTGCCGCGAAGTTAAAGCCCGGGCAGGTTCTCGTGCTCGAAAACACTCGTTTTCACCCCGAAGAGGAGAAAAACGATCCTGAAATGGCCAAAGGCCTCGCCAAATTGGCTGATCTTTATGTCAATGATGCTTTCGGCACCGCCCATCGCGCCCATGCTTCAACCGCTGGTGTCGCCAATTATCTGCCTTCAGCAGCAGGCTTCCTGCTCGAAAAAGAGATCAAATACCTCGGTAACGCGATCTCTGACCCGGCCCGTCCCTTCGTCGCCATCCTCGGCGGTGCCAAGATCAGCGACAAAATCGGCGTGATTGAGAACCTGCTTAAAACCGCTGACAAGATTCTCATTGGCGGAGGCATGGCTAACACCTTCCTCGCCGCGCAAGGCTATGAGATGGCTGACTCGCTTTTCGAAAAAGAGGCTATCGAGACCGCCACAGCATTGCTGGCTAAATCCGCTGACAAGCTCCTTCTCCCGGTCGACATGGTTTTGGGCAACTCGTTTGATGCTGAAGCTGAAATGAAAACGACCGCTCTCGGCGATGTTCCCGCGGGCTGGCGCATTTTGGATATCGGCCCACAATCTGTCGAAGCGTTCGCCGCGGAGATTTCCAAAGCCGGCACGGTGGTCTGGAACGGTCCGATGGGCGTTTTTGAGTTTCCCCGCTTTGCCAAGGGCACCTTTGCCATCGCGCAGGCGGTCGCTGACAGCCACGCGATCAGCATCATTGGCGGCGGTGACTCAGTCGCAGCTATTAATCAATCAGGCCTGGGCGACAGGATCACGCATATTTCCACAGGAGGCGGCGCCTCGCTCGAGATGCTCGAAGGGCTTGAGCTCCCCGGTGTGGCCATTCTGCAAGAAAAATAAGACAAACCGAGATAAAACAAAGGCCGGGTTTTCTCCGGCCTTTGTTTTTGGTCACCGATAAGTCTGCTTCTTATGCTGCCTTGACCAATCCGCGTGCTGACGATATTGATCGCGCAGTTTATTGATCGGCTCACGCTGATTGGTCGCGGCGTCCCAATAAAACCAATGATCCCAGCCATTTGCCGGACCCTGTTTAAGTTGCCTGGCCAAGGCGTGAATTGAACCGCGCTCTCCCTGACAGACCAAAGCGCCGTCGGCCTGAACAGTAGCCTTCAAATCACCTTCTTTGCCGAAAAACAGCGCGTCACCCGGCTGAATAAAACCCTGTTCGACCAACGTGCCGAACGGCACGCGCTCAAGGCGGCGAGGGTCGGGAGTGAAAAAAAGCGGCGCGTCGAACTCAAACTGCATGGACTTTGAAAGACGCTTGCGCGCCACCCGAACGTATCTCGGTTCAACCTCAATTCCGATGAAATGTCGCTGCAGCTTTTTGGCCATCGCCCCGGTTGTGCCAGTGCCAAAAAACGGATCCAGAATGACGTCACCAGGGTTAGAAGAAGACAAAATCACCCGATAGAGCAAAGCTTCCGGCTTTTGGGTTGGGTGGGCTTTGCGGCCGTCTTCTTTGATTCTCTCAACGCCGGTGCAGATCGGCAGGAACCAATCCGAGCGCATCTGAAGATCTTCATTGAGCGCTTTCATGGCATGGTAATTGAAGGTATATTTTTCACCCTTGGTTTTTTGCGCCCACAGCAGCGTCTCATGCGCATTGGTGAAACGGACACCCCTGAAATTGGGCATGGGGTTTGACTTAACCCAGACGATATCATTCAGGATCCAAAAACCAAGGTCCTGAAGCATCCGCCCAACTCGGAATATATTGTGGTAGGAACCTATCACCCACAGTGTGCCGGTCGGTTTTAATACACGCCGACACTCAGTCAGCCAACGGCGGGTGAATTCATCATAAGCCGCCAGCGTTTCGAATTTATCCCAGTCTTCATCTACCGCGTCGACTTTGGAAACGTTTGGGCGCCACAAGTCACCTTGCAATTGCAGGTTGTAGGGGGGGTCAGCAAAAACCACATCGACCGATTCGGCCGGCAGTGTGGGCAAAATTTCAATCGAATTGCCCTGAATCACCTGATCGCGAAAACCATTCAGCATATCTTCGGGCATGCCCTAATTGTACTCTGTCGTGACTCATCCCGGGCAAGATTTTGTTCTGTTTCTGCGCTTGCGGCTTAAAAATCCATCGGGAAAAGCGCCGATCTGAAGATCAGATAGCAAAAATAGATCGCCATCAGGTAAACGCCTTCGCTCTTGCCGAGTTTTCCTTTTTTGCTCCAGAGAATGATCCACAGCAGCGCGCCGGTCAGGTCTCCCAGGGCAGATCCCAGCCAATCAGCGGTTCAGGCACCGCATAGGTAGAAATCAACGCGTCATCGCCAACCGCGACAAGCGGATTGGTGATATTACTGCCGACGAGTGTGCCCAGTGAGATGCCTTGTTCTTTATGTTTGACCCCCGCCGGAGCAGTGGTCAGCTCAGGCAGAGTTGAAGCCGTCGAAGCGCAAGTAACTGCCATCCAGCCTCAGAATCAGGCACATCACGGTTGTGGCATTCATCAGAGTCATGCTTTTCCACAGAAAGCAGCGTCTGAAATAGAGGCTGCCGGCCAATTCAACCTCAATTTAACAATTCAGGATTTCTGTCATTGCGGGAATGTTCTACGAGTGATTTAAATCATCAAAAGTTCATCTCAGGGCTATAATTTGACCTCAGGAGCAATCATGACCAGCATCACTTCATCAAAACCAGCACAATTCCGGTTTTACCAGCCTGTCCAGGTACGGTACGCCGACCTCGACACGCTTCGACATGTCAACAATGTCAAAGTGCTCGAGTATGTTGAAACCGCGCGCACTGGCTACTACAAGGCTTCGGGCATCTGGGACGGCGCCATCCGCGACGGTTTCGGCATGGTCGTGGCTTCTGTGCACATCGATTATGTTAAGAGTATTCAATACGGCGACACGATCCGGGTAGGCATCATGGTGCGTGCCTTGGGGAGCAAAAGTTTGCGCTTCTGGTTTCAGGTCGAATCCAGTGAGGGTGAGCGGGTCTTTGCCAAAGGAGAGGTTGTCATGGTGGCTTATGATTTCGAAACGCGCCGCTCGCGGGCAGTTCCCAAAGATTGGCGCGAGAAACTGGCAGCATTTGAACAAAACGAGGAGTTACTGGCATGACCAACACTAAAACCCCGAGCAAAAACAAAGTGATCCCACAAAACCAAAGCAACCTGCCTGAGATCGATTATGCCTTCCTTGAAGATTTTCTGGTGCGCCTGCTCAACAAGCCCAGCCCAACCGGGTACGCGCAGGCGGCGATTGAGCTGCTTGAGCAGGAATTGAGCAGATTTCCGGAGGTGAAGTTTGAGCGCACCAAGAAAGGCGCTCTGCTCGTCACCCTTTCTGGTTTGAAGGCTGGGCCTGGACCTTTGCGTGGGCTGACCGCTCACGTGGATACGTTGGGAGGCATGGTTAAACAGATCAAAGGCAACGGTCGGCTCGAGCTGACGCAAATCGGCGGATTTGCCTGGGGCAGCGTGGAAGGCGAAGGCTGCCTGGTGCATACCCGCAAGCAGGGCAGCGTGAGAGGCAGCTTGTTGCCCATAAAAGCTTCGGTCCATGTCTACGCTGATGCGCGAGACGAAAAACGCACCAACGCGAGTATGGAAGTGCGTCTGGACGCGCGGGTCACCAACGCGGAAGAAACCCGCGCGCTGGGAATTGAGGTCGGCGATTTTGTCTCTTTCGACCCGCGTGTTGAAGTCGCCAACGGCTTCGTGCGCAGCCGCCACCTGGACGACAAAGCCGCGGTGGCCACTTTAATCGCCGCAATCGAGGCCCTGCACCGCAGTGGGCTTAAGCCAGCGCTCGAAACCAGCATGCTGTTCACCAACTACGAAGAGGTCGGCTTGGGCGGTTCGTCTGATGTGCCTGAAAGCGTGCGTGAGTTTGTGGCGGTTGATATGGCCGCGATCGGAGATGGGCAAAATTCGGATGAGTTTCACGCCAGTTTATGCTTAAAAGACGCGGGGGGCCCTTATCATCACGCGCTTTCAAACAAGCTGCGCGATCTGGGCGATCGCTATCAGATCCCCTATAAGACCGACATTTATGTCCATTATGGTTCTGATGCCGGCGCGTACGCGCACGCTGGCGGCGCGGCCGCGACCGCGCTGATCGGGCCTGGGGTGGACTCGAGCCATCACTACGAGCGTACCCACCGCGACGCGCTCATCGCCACAGCCCAATGGATATTAGCTTACCTGCTCAACGAGTAGCATTACATCCGTATGGCTTACGATCCTTCTCTGACACAGTCCGCGGCGATCATCATCGCTCTCAGCGCTGCCTTTTTATGGGGCGTTTGGCCGATCATTCTCAAATATATTGGCCATACGCCGGTTGAGTATTTTTACTTTGTCATCTACACCACTTCGCTGATTTTTATCTGGATCGCTGGCTTCGCCCTGGACGGCAGTGCATTAATCGGCAACATGAGCGAAGTAGCGGCAATCGCACCCATCAAAGTGGCCGCCTCGTTTGGCACAGGCGTTTTCTACGTTGCCGCCAGCATGTTGTCCATGAATGTTATGCAGGCTATCGGCCTGGCGCTGTCTCAACCGATCATCTCGTCAATCAACGTCTTATTGGGTACAGCGATTTCATTTCTGATCGGCGGCGTTCCACAAAACATGACCATCGGACGCATCGTTTTAGCTTGTGCATTTTTAGTCGCAGCTGTCTTTCTAACCAGCCTGGCCAGCCGGGCACGTCGGCCGGCCAGCCGCGATGAAGCTTCGCACGGCAAAGGCGAAGTGACCCCACGCATCCTGATCCTGACTTTCTTTGGGGCCCTGGGCGGCGTGTTTTACTCTACCGGCGTGGCCTTCAGCCTCAAAAGCACGACCCAGCCTGTCGGCCTCTCGGTGATGCCCTTTTTGTGCCTGTTGATCAGCGGCGCATGGATCGGCGCGATGATCATCTGCGGCAGCTTGATGACCCGCAAAAAAACCTGGGGAATGGTGAAGCTGGTGAAGCCAAAACTTTACGCGATGATTACAGCCGCATCGGTCGTACATTATTCCGGCAATATTCTGCACGCTTTCGCTACACGAGCGCTCTCGGCAGGGGTCAGCTGGCCGCTCGGCGTCACTTCCGGGTTGTGGACTCAGGTTTGGGGGCTGGCTTATGGTGAGTTCAAGAACGCGTCACATAAAGCCTATCTCTATCTGAGCGCCGGGGTCGCCTGTTACCTGCTCGGTTCAGCGGTTATCGCCCATATCATCTGAGCTTCAGCTGACAGAAAAATATTAACCGTTTCGGTCAACAAGTATATAATTGGCTGTGAGGGAAAGGAGTTCTATGAATGAGCGCTTTAACTTGCTGCCTGATGCCCGCCGCAAGCAGATTATCAACGGAGCCATGCAAGCCTTCGCCGAGCATGGTTATGAGAAATGTTCGATGGCGGACGTCGCCAAACGTTGTGGAGTCTCCAAACCGCTCTTATTTCATTATTTCGAAACCAAAGCTGATTTGTTCGCCTATCTGAGGGCATACGCGGTTGGACTGAAACGGCAAGCTGAAGTTGGACTGACGCTCAAGTCAGGCGACGACTTGCTTGATACCTTCGCAAATTTAGTAAAACGCCGCGTCAGCTTCTTGCAGCTTAACGCGCAGGCTTACCAATTTGTCGAATCACTCAATGAAACAAGAGAAATGGCCAACGACAATGATGACCTGCGTTGGCTAAAACAAGCTGACGCGCGCAAGCTGCGCAAGGGTTTTGGGGTCGCTGAAATTTTGAAGCTTCTGCAGTGGGTCGCGGACGGCTTTATCGCTGAGCACGCTCAAAGAACTTTCAGCGAACGGCGCATTCTGGCCGACCTCGACAACTGGCTCGTCATTCTCCGGCGTGTGCTCTACAAAGACAAGCACCAATAACGAGAAACTACATATCGTAAAAAAGGTTGCTCGACGCGAAGACCGGCTCTGACGTGATGTCGATGCCCATTTCTTTGAAGGTACGCTCGTCTTCATCGTTCAAGATTGTCGTTGAATGAGCCTGAGACCCTTTGAGCATATGCAATTTATCAAGAGCGACCTGGGCGATCGGGTTCATCGCCGCACTGATTGACAGCGCGATCAAAACCTCTTTCGCGTTCAGGGAAGTCGTACGTTCCCCGCCCAGTTTGGTTTTTAGCTTCTTGATTGGCTCCAGGACAACAGGCGAGATTAAGTGCATATCGTCTTGAATATGGGCGATATGCTTCACGGCGTTCAACAAAGCTGCCGCGCCAGCGTCCATTAAGTGCGAATATTTGCCGGTGACAATCGTGTCATCTCCAAGCTCCAGAGCCATCGCGCTGGGAACTTCAACTCCGTCTTCTTCTTTCAGTCTTTTCGCGCGCGCGATGGCTGGTTTGACGACTTTGCGATCTGAGGGTTTTAGACCCATATCGTCCATAATCACCAATATGCGGTCGAGCGAGTCCTTTTCTATTCGGCCTTTTTTGAAATCACACTGCGCGTTGTAATAGCGCCTGATGACCTCCTGTCGGGCTGCTTCCTGAACAACGTCGTCATCTATAATTGCTAAACCGATTCGGTTTACGCCCATATCGGTAGGCGACTTATAGATTGACTCCTTGCCGGTGATTTTTTCGATAATGCGCTTCAGAACTGGGAACGCTTCGAGATCGCGGTTGTAGCTGACCGCCAGCTGGTTATAAGCTTCGACATGGAAGTGATCGATCATAATGATATCTTTCAGGTCGATGGTGGCAGCTTCATAGGCCATGTTAACAGGGTGTTTGAGAGGCAGATTCCAGATTGGGAAGGTCTCAAATTTAGAATAACCGGATTGTTTCCCTTGGCGGTACTCGTGGTACATCTGAGACAAGCAAGTGGCCATTTTGCCGCTGCCAGGTCCAGGGCCGGTTACCACTACAATCTGGCGGGAGGTCTGGATGTATGGATTGCAGCCATAACCATCGTCACTGACAATGGTGTCGATCGCCGAAGGATAACCCTTGGTGGCAAGATGCTTATAAACTTTAATATTGCGGTTTTCCAGCTTATTGATAAACACGTTGGTGGCGGCATGATCTTCATAACGGGTGATTACCACGCTATTAACCATTAACTTGTTGGCGGTCAGGTCATCGATCAGGCGCAGGACTTCCATATCGTAGGTGATATTTGAATCGCCGCGCATTTTCTTACGTTCAATGTCGCCAGAATAGAGACAGATAATAATTTCCAGGCGGTCTCTAAGCGACTTTAGTACCTCCATCTTGGCTGTCTCGACAAAACCCGGCAAAACCCGTGTGGCATGTTTGTCGTAGAGCTTTCCGCCAAACTCAATATAAAGCTTGTCATAATAATTGACACGCTCTTTTATGTATTCTGACTGTTCCTTCAGATACTTCTGGGGGTCAAAACCGATCTTCATCCGCTGCTCCTCCAAATGTGGCCGACCTAACAACGGAATTTAATTATGGCACAGGTGAGGTGATTCGACAAGGCAATTCACCTTGTTCGCCAGATGTGTGATTCGCCAGATGCAGCGGGACAATCGCGTCTTATTATAAGGTTAGCATCCTGCCCCTTCCGTAAGTGAACATTGGATATGGATGGGAGAAAGAGACGAATAAACGAAAAAAACTGCGGGCTGGAAATTAGTTGTCAAATGGGTTCATCTGTCGCAATCGCTTATGTCACCGTCCGCTTCGCCTGAAAGAGGCAATATTGTTGATTACCATATGGATTTATGCAAATACATTGAAACATCCTTTTCAGTCTCGCTGCGCTCGCCAGCTTCTCCCAGAGAGAAACCTTATTGGGCCCTTTTTGTTTAGCCAAAGCCGCTCGTTCAGATACGATTACCCTGCCAGATGTAACAGGTCTGAACGGGTATTGATTATCACCAATGACCGCACCGTCATTAAGCTGGGTTCTGAACAGGGTGAGTTTTACCCCTATGATCTACTTTCTATTCGACCTTAAATAATATTCTGAAAAAAATCTCAGTCGATAAAATTGAGATCGTGGTCACTGGCGAGAAGCGTATTGAGACCCCACCGACCCTCAAATGGGTGCACCTGGCTATCGCGGTGACCAGCGACGTGAATGAGAATCAGGTAATCAAGTCAGTTGAGTTAGCTTCAAAATACTGCTCGATTCACGAGACAATCAGTAAAGTCACCGTCATGTCGCATGAAGTGCGCTTTATCAAGCCGGAAGCTTAGCAAAACAATCGACAAGCGCATAGCTATATTAACTATTCGCCTAAATATGTGGGCAGGCTGACTGTGGTTTTCTGCTCGAAGCTTTCTTATCTGACTTGCGGTATACTTGCTCTGGTCAAGAGCAGCTTTATTCATAAGTAATATTGCAAGGGCTTATTCACTTAACACCGAATGACTATTTCATAAATAAAAACTCTCATGTTTTGGAGACTGGTTTTATGAGGGTGGCAAAAAAACAATTTCTGAATCACTTTCTACTCGCAATCGGATTACTGCTAATATGCGTGTTTTCGTATGGATTGGTTGCAAATAAACTTGGCTATTTTCTAGACGATTGGTATATCATCTGGACTTACCGTACCTTCGGTGTTGAAAAATTTTTGGACTTTTTTAAAGGGGACCGTCCTTTATTTTCTTACGTATACATGGTTTTCATTCCATTAATAAAAGACTCTCCTCTCAATTGGCAGCTTTTCGCTATCTTTACTAAGTGGTTATCTGGAATCAGCTTATGGTGTCTTTTAAGGCTTCTTATGCCCAAAAAGGATTTATCAACGTTTGCGATTACTGCCCTTTTCCTGGTTTATCCCGGGTTTAAGTTCCATCATTTTGCAGTAATGTACAGCCAAAACTATGCAATACTGGCTGTCTATTTTCTCTCACACATCTTCATGATCCTGGCTATCCGCAACCCGAAAAGGCGTTGCGTTTATACAATTCTCGCGATGATTCTCCAATTTATTGGCATTGCTCCGATGGAACTATATTATGGCTTGGAATTGGTTCGCCCAATCTTAATTTTTCTTGAGCTGCGTGATGACACAAAGCCTTTGAAAGTTCAATTAACTCGGAGCTTCAAAACATGGCTACCCTATCTTTTGGTTTTATTCGGTTTTACTTTGTTTAGAGTTGGTTTTGGCCAACTTTACTCATATCAACTGGGTCTTGTTAATCAACTCAAGTCTGACCCGATAAGCACGATTAAACAACTGGCAGTGATCGTATTTAAAGCTTTGGTCGACAGCATTTTTAACGTGTGGGTTGATATTCTCAGACAATTTCATGCCGCAATCAAGTCAGGAAACTCAATTGTCGTTGGCGTGTCCGTCGCTGCAGGTTTGTTCGCACTTTTGCTGTTATTTTATTCGCACCGAACAAACAGGACAACTGATTCAAGAATAACATCGTTCTGGCTTCCTGTTCTCGGAGTTTATATTATTCTCGTCGGTATGATCCCGGTACTGATTGCTGGGCTCGATATTGGACTGGCTTTTCATAACAATCGCTTTCTGCTCCATTTGTCAGTTGGTGTATGCATTTTGATTGTTTCACTGGTTGACTTAATAATCAGGCAGGGCTATTTTAGGCTTGTTCTGCTTGCCCTGCTAATTGGAATTTCCATTGGGGCTAACTTTATTGTCGGAAATGAATACAAAAAAGCATGGGAGGCTCAGAAATATTTTTTTAGTCAACTAACCTGGCGTGTCCCACAGATAAGACCCGGTACTGTTTTGATTACACCGGAGGTACCCTTCGAGACATACTATTCGGGAACATCATTAACTGCCCCGCTTAACATAATTTACTCGCCAGAGCTTAATCAGAACCCAATACCCTATCAAATGATTCTGGCTGGTTCTCCCCAAATGAAATCAATGCCCGAATTAATTCCTGACCAACCCATTTACCGAGTTTCTCGCGCGTTCAATTTTCAAGGAAACACGTCGGATATGCTTGTGTTCGAGATGCCCACAAGGGGTTGCCTGCAAATACTCTCGCCGTCTACGAATCCACAACTTTACAACAACTCACGTTACGCGCAGCTCTGGGAAGATTTAATCAAGTTATCAAACCTTGATCGGATTGTCACCAATAAACCAGATGCAGAACTCCCGACTAGATACTTTGGCTCAGTGCCACAACGGGATTGGTGTTATTACTACCAAAAAGCTGCGCTTGCTGAGCAATCACAGCAGTGGACTGAGATTGTTTCTCTCTATGACAGGGCAAAATCAGAACAGCTAAATCCCGTGAGTTCTCGTGAATTGTTGCCATTTATCAACGCATATTTTAGAACTGGCGAAATTAAGGAAGCGCTAGTTTTAAGTGAAAACCTCTTAACCGAGGATAGCAATTTCCGTTTCGATTTGTGTAGAATAATTGAAGATGCTGATTTGATGAATATCTCGCAAGATCGGGAACAGATGCTTAAATTCCTTGATGAGTTGAAATGCGAAGGTGACTGATGGAGACTATTAAAACCGGTTTGTCTGTTATCGTTCCCGTCTATAACAGCCAGGAGTCTTTACCTCTCCTGGTCGAAGAAGTCAGCCAAATACTAATAAATCACCACGAGCAATTTGAAATTATTCTGGTTAATGACGGCAGTCGGGATAATAGCTGGAAAATCATTGAGGATCTTTCTTCAATTCACCCAGAAGTTAGAGGCGTCAATCTCATTCGGAATTTCGGACAGCACAACGCGTTGTTATGTGAAATTCGTTTAGCTACTTATTCAATTATTGTGACCATGGATGATGACCTGCAACACCCTCCGTCGGAAATTTATAAGTTAGTTGATGAAATAAGGTCAGGTAAAGACCTGGTATACGCTTCGCCCAAAAAGGAAACTCATAGCTGGTGGCGAAATTTCTCATCAAATTTGTCTAAATGGGCGTTAAAAGTGAGCACCCATATAACCTATGCGGAGAAGATAAGCGCTTTTAGGGCTTTTCAAACCAATTTGAGAGATAATTTTGAGAATTTCTTAAATCCTTATGTGTCGATCGATGTACTCCTTTCATGGGGAGCAACAAAGATAGGCTTCATTGAAGTTGACCACCACGTTAGAAAAAGTGGCGTCAGCCAATATACGTTTCGTAAACTGCTCAAACACGCTATTAACATGTTGCTGGGGTTTAGCGTGCTTCCCCTACGTATCGCAAGCATATTAGGGTTCATTTTTACCCTGTTTGGTTTTATTGTGCTCTCATATGTGTTAATCAGATATTTTATTCAGGGCGGTGGGGTGCCTGGCTTTTCTTTTCTTGCCTCGACGATAGCGATTTTCTCTGGCATAATTCTCTTCGTCCTGGGAATCATTGGTGAATATTTGGCTCGGTTGTATATCAATATGATGTCAAAACCACAGTATATGATTTCACAAACTACTGAACCAAAATAAACAAGTCATGGAGGTAAATTGAAAATTGAAATCTCCCTGTTGGATTCGCAACGTTTTGATATAAAAGTCGCCAAAGCTGTAGAGTTCAACGCAGCGGACTTGGGAGATATTGAAGCCTATTGTATCTCAAATGATATTGACCTGTTGATCGCACGAGTTTCGACAAACGAAATTTCGGTCGCTCAGGATCTCGAAAAGCTCGGGCACAGACTAATGGACACTTTAGTCTATTACAAATTCGATTATGCCAAAAAGCCCGCTCCTCAAAACGTTACTCCTTTCGTAATCCGCAATGTTAGTGGCAATATTGACTATGCACTTGAAGTTTCATCTGTTGCGGGAGAAGCATTCGCAGGGTATTTTGGGCATTATCATGCGGACTCAAAACTCGATCGGAAAGTGTCTGACTCTATCTATTCAGACTGGGCATATCGTTCAACAATAGACTCAAGTGTCGCCAATGCTGTTTTGGGGGCTTTTATTGAAGATAAAATCACTGGTTTTATCACCCTGAGGATCAATTCGGAAGGATACGGCGAGTTGGCACTCAATGGTGTTTCTCCCGTTTTTCAGAAACGTGGACTATATCGGGCGTTAGTGTTGTCGGGAATGGAGTGGCTACACCAGTCAGGATTGGACCAGATATTTGTGTCGACCCAAATCAATAATATTTCAGCCCAAAAAGTATGGACCAGATTAGGCTTTGAAATGGATCATTCTTTCTATACTTTTCATAAGTGGTTTAAGTAGTATAGTTTTGCTTTCTTTTATTATAGGTAATCCTAATGATCAAAATTCCTTTTAATAAACCTCCATTAGTTGGCAACGAATTCGAGTATATGCAGCAAGCGATAAAAGATGGTCATATTTCCGGAGATGGGACTTTCACCAAGAAATGTCATCATCTTCTCGAAGGAAGTTTGGGAGTTGTAAAATCCCTCTTAACCACATCGTGTACTCACGCACTGGAAATGGCTGCATTGCTTATCGACATTCAGCTGGGTGATGAAGTTATTTTTCCGTCCTTCACGTTTGTGTCCACCGTAAATGCGTTTGTGTTACGAGGGGCAATACCTGTATTCGCAGATATTCGGCCTGACACCTTAAACATCGATGAAAATGAGATTCAAAAGCTTATCTCACCAAAAACAAAAGCCCTGGTAGTTGTGCATTACGCAGGCGTGGGCTGTGAGATGGATGAGATCGGTGAAATCGCTGAACATTACGGTGTTGAGATAATAGAAGACAACGCGCATGGTTTATTCGGAAAGTATAAAGGCCGATACCTCGGTACGATTGGATCGCTGGCAACACAAAGCTTCCATGAAACAAAAAATTTCTCATGTGGCGAGGGCGGCGCGTTGTTAATCAACGACCCTCAGTACTCTGAACGAGCTGAAATCATCAGAGAAAAGGAACTAATCGAAGCCGGTTCTTTAGGGGTATGGTGGATAAATACACTTGGGTAGATCTGGGTTCCAGTTATCTACCTTCGGATATATTAGCAGCCTACCTTTTTGCCCAACTCGAAGCCAGAGAAAAGATTCAGCAAAAGCGCAAACTAATCTGGGATACTTATCACACGGAACTTAAGAATTGGGCTCAAAAGCAGGGAGTCCGTCAGCCAATTATACCGGGCGATTGCGAACAGGCTTATCATATGTATTATTTGCTTCTACCTGATCTTGAGACTCGTCAGAGGTTCATCGCCTTTCTAAAGGATAATGGAATTTTGTCGGTATTCCACTACTTACCTCTTCACCTTTCAGATATGGGCAAGAAATTTGGCGGCAAAGTGGGCGATTGCCCGGTTACTGAAGATGTCAGCGACAGGTTGGTTCGACTACCGATGTTCTACAACTTGCCAGAAACTGATCTTTCAAAGGTAATAGAAACAATATCATCATTTAAGATATAGATAAATCCGCATCATCTAATCATTTTTTAATCGAAGTCCGAGAAAATGCTTTCGGCATCTTTTTATCTTTTATCACAAACAACATTTGCATAAGCCGCCTTGCGGTATACTTTCCCTCACCATGGAAAGTGAAACAAGAGGTCCTTTTTATCTCGCTGTTGAGGGTGTCATTGGCGTGGGAAAAACCACGCTGGCACGCCTGCTTAAGGAGGCTTTAAGTTGCGAAGTGCTGCTTGAGGTCTTCGAAGAAAACCCTTTTTTGTCCGATTTCTACGGCGACCGGGCAAGATATGCCTTCCAGACCCAGATTTTCTTCCTGCTCAGCCGATATCAACAACAGGTCAAGATGATTCCACAGACACTGGCGGCTGGCCGCTCAATCGTTTCGGATTACTGTTTTGATAAAGACTCGCTTTTCGCCGGCATCAACGTGCGCGGCGACGAGCTGACCATGTATTATCGGGTCCACGAAGCCCTGGCGGAGAAAATTCCTGAACCCAATCTAATCCTCTACCTGCGCGCCTCAACCGATACGCTTATGCAGCGCATTCTCTCTCGCGACCGTCCCTACGAACGTGATATGGAAAGGGCTTATATCGAAGAACTCAACCAGGCCTATGAAGACTTCTTCGCGCAGCCACGACTGCAGGAACGTCTGTTGGTGATTGAAACTGACCACCTCAACCCAATCACCTGTCCTGAAGACCTCGAATATATCATCCAACGTATCCGCCAGTCGCTTCAGCTCACCCCTTATCAAGAGAGCCTGCCGCTATAAAACCCCGAGGAAGCTATGAATATCACCAACGACCTGCTGATCAAACTTACCAAAGACTTTGTTGCCAAGCGTGTACGCCAAAACAAAGATTTGGTCGCGGTTTATCTGACCGGTTCAACCCTCTCAGGTGAACCACTGCTGGGCGGCACAACCGATATTGACCTTGTTTTCGTGCATAAGGAAGACCCCGTGGTTGAGCGCGAAGTGCAGCGCATCAGCTATGAAGTTTCCTACGACATCCAGCATCATCATCAGTCCTACTACACTTTTCACCGCCGACTGCGCCTTAACCCCTGGCTTGGGGAAGCGCTCAACAACCGCCACAGCATTCTCTACGATACCGATCACTGGCTCGAGTTTATCCAGGCGGGGGTAGGCAATCAGTATCACGCTGCTGAGTCGATATATAAGCGCGCCTTGCCCTTCGCTGAGAAAGCCCGCTCACAGTGGTTTGATCTTGAAGACCCGCAGTCTATTGGCTTTGCGGATTGGGCTGACCTCTATTTTAAAACCGTCTGCACAGCCGCTAACGCAGTCGCAATTCTGGCCGGACCCGCCCTGACAACCCGCCGTTTACTGCTGGATTTTCCCGCCAGGGCTGAAGCGGTCAACCGATTGCCCATGGTGGGTGATTTGGCGCGCCTGATCGGCAGCGATTTATCTTCAGAAAAACACTATCAGGACTGGCATCCTGCCTGGGAAGCTGCGCTGATCTCGGCCAGCAAAGCGCCTGATTGCCCACCCAATTTGCACGCGGCCAGACGCGGCTATTTTGTCAGCGCCTGCGACGCGATGACCGAGAGCGGAGCCTATCACGCCGCGCTGTGGCCGATGATAGAAACCTGGCGTCTGGCAGTCCAAACGCTCAACCAGGATGTCGCCGTTCAGTCTACCTGGCTGAGCTTTCTGGATACTTTGGATTTTAACGAGGAGAGCAAAGAAAACCGCGTCGCTCAGCTTGACCAGTTTATCGATCAGGCCGAAGCGGTTCTGGCTGATTGGAAAAACGCCTACGGAATTTAGTTTGTGGAATTGTGGATAAGTGGTGGAAAACTGTGGAAAACTTGGGATTATTGTGAATAACTCGAGCAAACATTCTATAAATCAGGCGGGGTAATCCCCAAAATTTCACAATTCAGACCCATCACACTTTTTTAATTACAAAGCTTTCCAAACGCTCTCCACACAGGCTGTGGATACTAAACCTTTTAAGAATTTGCTTTTCAACGAGGCTAAATTCCGTTCAACTGGCAGCCCAAACTAATTTTCCCCATTTACACAGCGCCTACGGCGAATACTACTTAAAAGGATTTCAATAAGATTAAAAAATTAACCAACAGTCTTATCAGTGCATCACGGTCCGGCCTGTGAGCTTATCCCGGACAGCTTCAATCACCTTATGGATATGCGTGTTATCTTCCACCAGATTGAGAGAGTCACATGGAATCACCAGGATGGGGCTTTCTGTGAAGCTGTTCATCCACTCTTCATAAAGGATATTTAGACGCTCGAGATAAATGCGCGGAATGTTTGATTCGTAGTCCCTGCTGCGCAGGGCAATGCGCTTTTCGAGCGTCTCCACATTCGCTTGCAGGTAAATAATCAGATTTGGGGGTGGCAAAAGTTTGATCAGGATGTGATAGAGATCCTGATAGACGTTATAGTCACGCTTGCTGATATCCCCCTGAAGGAAAAGATTCCGCGCGAAGATCTCGGCATCTTCATAGACGCTGCGATCTTGAATTACTGAGCCAGCCACACTCAGCAGCTCCTTGTGGATTAATAAGCGGCGGGTCAGGTAATAGAGCTGTGAATGAAAAGCCCATTTTTTCATATCGGCATAGAAATCTGCCAGATAGGGATTATCGCTGACGGGTTCATAGAAAGGTTTGAAATCCAGGCGATCGCTGAGCAGCCTTACCAGAGTTGATTTTCCCGCGCCGATGTTACCTGCAACCACGATAAATTTATCCATTTTTATTCCCTTTCCGGCTCAATTGTAGTTGTCATGTGCTGGTTTTGACAACCGCGCATAGTTGTTGGTAATTATTAGTCGGGTAACAGCGTTGATCTTGTCGAAAGTTAACAAGGGGCTGTTTTCTTTTATCTTCTATAATAAAGGTGCAAGATCGATCCTAACTTAGGAAAAGGAGACCAAAATCTTTAGCGGTTTAAATTTATTGTGGACAATTATTATCGGCGGCGTCGCTGGTTGGGTCGCTGACAAGGTTGTTTCCGGTGTCGAAGTAGGCGTGCTTGGCGCGATCATCGCGGGTATTCTCGGCGGACTTTTGGGGGGCTGGCTTTTCAACATGCTTAGTCTTGCCACAACTGGCTTGATTGGGATTCTGATTGCCGCGATTATCGGCGCGATTATCGTGCTGATCATTTATTGGGCGATTGCCAAAAAATAAAACTGGGTAAGTAATTGAGTTTAACCCGGTCAGACTCCTGATCGGGTTATTTTTTTGATTCGGTCAGATAAATCTTCTGAACCAAAAATGCGGCAAAAACATCAAGCGCGACAGCGGTCAGACAAATCGCCAGGAAGCTGATTTGATAGAGCTGAGCCCCAAACAAAGCGCCAAAAACTCGTCCGGCTGAGAAGGTGGCTATGATTACCGCCATGACTGAAGCCCGGGCGGCAGGCAAGACTTCGCTCATCAGTGTAATCAGTCCGATTAGAAAGAATTCAAAAGAGATAAAAATTGCCGAGAGGGCTATCAAGGTGAGGGTGAGAGATTGTTTGGTAAACGGCAGCGCTAAAGAGCTCAACGCGTTGATAATCAGGGCGACCGTTATGGCTTTTTGCTTGCTCACTCGATCCAGAATAAGCGCCGAAAGCAGTTCAGATGCTAATTCGGATCCGCCAATCACCACGGAAGCAATGGTTAATGTTGCAAAAGCTAACCCGAAGCTGTCTTTGATCCATTCCCCAAATACCATATTGACCACTTCATTAGCTCCGGTAGAACTGATGCTGGCCGCTACTCCCGCGAGGACAGGCGCCGATCTGAGAGCCAGACCTAAATTTTGCAACAAAGGCTGTTTAATCTTTTTTGACGTATCGGCGGGAATTATGCGCCAGAAAATGAGCATCAGAAGCAATCCGATCACCGTTAGAACGATATGCGGCGCGATCCAATCAATACGTGTCAATAAAACACCAAGCGCTGGGGCGCCTAAAATAAAACCCATTGACCAGCTCAATTCGGTAATTGACAAGATCTTGCCGCGCCGCTCAAATGGAACATAGTCGCTCAAATAAGACTGCATGGAGGGAATGAAGACACCGTTTCCTACCACCACCAATGAAGCGCCAATAATGAAACCAATGAATGATTGAAGGACTGCTGTTATTCCCATTCCAAGCGTGAACAGCGTCATGCCAAACAACATGCCTTTTTTTCGGCCGTATGTGTCAGTGAAGGTTGCCAAAAAAGGCGAGAAAGAGCCCAACAGCGAGCGAATCGAGAGCGCTACAGCCAGATCTCCCAAATTGACGCCAATACTGGCGGCCAGCAAAGGCTGCATGGCATAAACCATTCGATAAGCCGAATTGATGACAGTACGGATGAGAGTAAACAGGACAACATGCTCGCCAATATTGCTTTTAGCAGAAATTTGATTATTCACGATGTGGAATTTTACCTGACTTAGGGCAGAGAACTAATCAACTACACCTGTCTACAAGGTCCTGAAGAGAAACATTTTTTAATTCTTCAGCGATGATTTCGGAAGTTCTATCCCAGACTTGAAAGATTGGACACTTATCACCTTTGTGGCAGCAGCGGGGATCTGAGTTGCCTCTGCGCAGGGCTATCGGCCCATCCACCGCAGTGATAATGTCGAGCATACTGATTTCATCAGCTGGCTTGGCCAAAATAATACCGCCGCCCGCGCCGCGCCTGGTGTTTATTAACCCTGCCATAGTCAGCAGGGAGTTGATGCGCGAAAGAAACATGTGAGAAATATTCATCGCTTCCGCAATCACATTTGATGGTGTCAGGCGGTCTGGACTATTCTTCGCTAAATAGAGGAGAGCACGTGTTGCGTAATCAGCCTGGTTAGTAATTTGAAGAGCCATTAATTCCTCGATCCAATTTGAAGACTGCTGCTTCGTCAAGCGAAAAGTGGAGAAATTATATCAAATAAATTGGGTTTGTAGTTATTTAATAATTAGTTGACAGAACTTGTCCCCGATTATTATTTCCAACCATTCCGAAGACCGAAAATCGAGCATGTTAGACAAGTTTTGATCGTTGAAGGCTTTAGTCGAGACATGATCCTCTAAAATCGCTCTCTGCATGTTCGAAAGCACACTCTCAGGCATGGTCAAGGTCTGCTCGCCGACAAAGAATTCTCTCCCGCCGCCGGCTTTGATCGCCTTGTCAAAACTCCATAACACTTCTGTCTGGGGAGTGATTAAGCGCAGCAGTTGGGTGTGTTCCCCGGAGCGCACGAATTTGAGATTGCCGGTCTGGCCTATCTTTAGATACTCGTCATCGTTGATGGCGATTTGACGTATGTGAGCCGCCTCAAAGCTGTTGTACAACCGCTGTGTGGTTTGAATGCGCTGGTAATCGCACCCCCAATAGACAGTGCCGATTGCCAGACGTGCGTCGAGATCCATCAGCCCTTTCACTTCGTCCTGCTTACACAGCGGAATGATAATGGCGTTCAAATAATGGCTGAAAGGCGGCAGGGCTTCAATCAAATCGTCCGCCAGATTGCCAGGTGATTTGGCGCCGTTAATCAGAATCGTGCCCCCGCCGGGGCTGATAATCAGTGAGGTCGGCGTCTTTGACTCGCCAAAGAAACGCACGTGCAGCCTGCCGTCTGGTGGGTTAAGAATGCTCATCCAGACCACAATGGCCGCCAACAGCAACCCCAAAAAAGCAGGCACAGGCTGAAACACCGGTCTTAATTGCCCGCGGCGCGTTGGCCTGAGGGTCAACCAGGCGGTCAACAAGTAAAATAACAGCACCCACAGAGCATCAACGCGCGGCATCACGAAGCCATTGGGCAGCCACTTTGCCAGGGATGAGACCATCCAGTTCGTGTAAGCGGTTGGCAGCCAGGCCAGCCAGCGGGTCAGATTTCCGAGAGGCAGCCAAATCATGCCCAACAGTAGCGTCGCCAACCCCAATTGCATTACCGCGGGCTGAAAAGGCAGAATTAATGGGTTTGCCAGAAGAAAGAGCGGTGAGAATTCCCTGAAATGATACAAAAGCAGCGGCAGAACAGAAGCTTGCGCGATCAGTGTTACCAAAAATGTGTCCGCAATCCAGGGCGTCCATTTCTCAGCGGCAGCTTCTCCGGCACGCTTCCGGATCCACACGTTTAGACGGGCTTGAAGAGGTGAGGTGTAGAGCGACAAACCCAGGGTCGCCATCACCGACAATTGAAAGCCGATATCCCAGGGAGCATGAGGGTCAAGCAGTACCATTGCCAATACGCACACCCCCAGACTGTTCAACAGGTTGCCCTTGCGGCCGATGAATCTGCCCAAAATGCTGTAGGAGCCCATGACGGCTGCCCTGATCACAGACGCTGAAGCGCCTACCAAAACAGTGTAAAACGCCAACACAAGGATGGTCAGCGCTCCGGCTGGCACGACATTCATCCTGCGGGTCAGCCGCGAGACCATCCCCGCTAAAATGGCCATATTGAAGCCTGAAATTGCGATGATATGTGACGTTCCGGTCAACGCGTAAGCGCGTTTAAGGTCAGCGGGAATACCGTTTTGATCCCCCAGCAGGATGCCCTTCAATAGACTGCTCTCAGGAACGGCGAAAAGATGGTCAATAACGGCTTTGCCCCGCTCCGAAAGGTTGTAGATCCATGCTCTGAGCGGATTGCCGCATTCACGCGCTACCAAACTGACCCTGGGATAATAGAGCATGGCGTATACATTCTGATGTTTCAGGTAGTCTCGATATGAAAAATCAGAACCGTTCGAGGGCTCAGCGAGCTTGCCTTTCACGCTCAACAAATCGCCATATTGCCATGCCGCAGTCTTCGGAAGCCTCAGCAACAGCTTGCCTTTGACAGGTTTAGACGTTATTGAGGCGCCATCCTCAAGCATACGCACTGTTTTGACCTCGAGCAGAACTGCCAGGTTGTTAAGCTGCTGTTTGGGCGGGGCGCTGACTACGCCGCTGATTTCCAACTCGCCACGTTCGAGGTAATGATGAATGTAGCCGGGGGTATCAGGTTGAAGGCTCAGCGCGTAGAGCATGCCGCTAAGGCAGAAGATGAATAAAGTCAACGCCAAAGGCAGACGCCTGGCTTGCGGTTGATAGCGCCTGACGACCTGCCGTCCGAAAACAATCAGACAAGCCGCGCCGGCGGCAGCCCACAGCCACCAGGTTTGTTTGACCGCGTCGCTGATTACAACACCAATAACGGCTGTCAGACCCAACCAGAAGAAGGGCATAAAACCCGGCAGACGGATGGTTTGTTCGTTGGCATCTGCAATGGTCAGGTTGGGTTGGGCCAGTAAGGATGAACGTTTTGGCGCGCGGCTCGTGTTTCCTCCAAAAAATCAATCAAACCTGGTTTTGCCACTGTTCGATCATGTTGTGATCGAGAATGTAATCGAGCGCTTGCTGGCTCAGCCAACCTGAGCGGACGACTTTCTGGGGGTCATTGGTTTCGATCAGGGTCTTACGAATCGTAGAGGAGGAGATATCAGCTGTGTCCACTTCGTCAAGGTAGATTACCTCCGCTCCTTGCCGGCCCAGTTTTTTGATGAATTTCAAGTTGGGGGGGAACCCGTCCCGCGGACTGACGACGAAGGAAGTTAAATGAAGCAGATCGTCCAGCTCGTACCAGTGGCCGAGCCTGGGGCTGGCGCCGCTCACGCTGTCAGCGCCAAGCAGAAATGCCAGACGTTCGTTTTCTTTCAGTTCCTCACGCATGACTTTGAGGGTTTCTACCGTGTAATTCGGCTGACCAGAAAGCAAGGAAAGCGTTTTTTCGAGGCGGCTTACTTCCACCCATTTGCTGGGGCGTCCCAGCTGTGTGGCAATCTCCCCCGCCGCGATCTGACACAGCGCCAGGCGATCTTCGTAGCTTTCCTGCAACGATTTCTTTACCTCATCAGAAATGTTATGACGCCAATAAACGGGAAGAATCACCACACGGGCAACCAAATGCTCCTTTTGTTCGAGGGCTAAAGTCGCCTTCACGATCAGTTCATTGTGGCCCAGATGGATGGGAGCGGCTGAGGTGCCAAACACCAAACAGAAACAGTGCTCAGTCACTCAGGCCCTCTAATTCTTTCAGCCATAATGCTGCGCTCGCGTCAGAAGGCATTGCCCAGCCGCCACGCGGCGAAAGGCTTATCGGCGTCACCTGCGGTCCGTCCGCGCTGGAGGAGCGCTTGAATTGATTGCCAAAGAAGCGTTGATAGAAAATCCTGAGTACCCTCAAAACCTCAGCGCTCGAAAATCGATCCTTAAACGTAACCTGAGCTAATTCAAACACCCCACGTGGCGGGAGGTGTTGACCGATGGCGTGCCACAAGAAGAAATCGTGGAGCAAGTAGGGCCCCAAAATGGCTTCAGTCGATTGAGCGGGTTTATTCCCGGAACCAGGCACCAGTTCGGGTGAAATGGTTGATTTGGCGATGTGTTCCGTAATTGCGGCGCCAGTCTCACCAAGCAGCTCACCACCGGCCCAAGCCAACACGCGGAGCAAGAGCGTCTTGGGTAAGCCAGCGTTGACGTTATACATCGACATGTGATCGCCGTTGAAGGTCGACCAACCCAGCGCGATTTCTGACAGGTCGCCTGTGCCGACGACCAGCGCCCTCTGTTGATTGGCCAGGTCCATCAGAATCTGGGTGCGTTCCCGCGCCTGGGCATTTTCAAAGGTAACATCGTGTAAGCCCTCTGGGTGACTGATATCCTTGAGGTGGACGGCTACCGCTTCGCTGACCGAAATGGTTTTAACGCTTACACCGGCCGCTTTGGCGAGCGCGACGCTGCGTTCGTAAGAGTCGGCGGTGCTGCCTGGCCCGGGCATCGAGACAGCCAAAATATTTTCGACAGGTCGCTCAGAGAGCTTGAATGCCCTCAGACAGACCAACAGCGCCATAGCCGAATCCGCGCCGCCCGAATTGCCCAGCACGACTTTATCGAGCTTTGTGTGCCGCAGACGTTTTAATAAGCCGGCTGCCTGAATGTCGAGCACTTCAGCAAACTGCTTTTCGGCGTCAGAGCTTTGAATGAAAGGGGTCGGACTGAGCAGCGGCTTGGGAAAATCACGACATTCCCAGGCGGCTTCGTCATCTTCAGCAATTTCGTATTGACAGAGCTCGCTCTCAAATTGGAGCCCCCTGGTTTCCGCTTTGACCGTGTGGTTAATCGTGATAGTGGCTTTGCCGCTGGCCACCCAATCGGTGGTTGATTCGCCTGGCCCCGCGGAAATTCCGGCAACGACCAAATTTTCCGCGCCATTGCCGAGCCAAAAGACCCAGTTTGGTATTGGGTTCTGGCCCGCAATGGCGGCCTGAGTATGCAGGTTGATAATCAGAAGGTGATCATCTGACTGACGCAAGTGGCAAGGGCTCCCTACGATGACCTGAACGCCGAGGCGGGTGAGGTCAGGGAGGTCAAATTTCAGTTCAGCGCCGCTCATAATCAGCGAGCCATCGAACTCCAACTCATCGACAGCGCTATCGCGTTCCCAACCGCTAAACTGAGGCAGCTTGGGTTGGGCTTCGACAGAGAATAATTTGAGGCCTTCAGGGCCGATGACGGCGGCGGCATTATAAAGCGCGGCATCTTTTCTCACTGGCAGCCCTGCCACCATCCACAACTCGTGCTTGTGACACTCCTCAATCAGGATCCGCAAGCCCTCTTTGGCGCCATCAACCAGGTTGGGTTGAAAAAACAGATCTCCGCAGGTTTTGCCCGTCAGCGCCAGCTCAGGCAGGATGACCAGCTGTCCGACACTTTCATCTTTTGCCGGCAGGGCGGCTCGGATAGCAGCCAGGTTAAAAGCGACATCAGCCACTTTCATCTCGGGCACGATCAGGGTCAGTTTAAGCGCTTTCATGGGAGTTTATCCTTTCAGGGTTCCCCATAATGATAACAAAAACTGCTTAAAAAACGGTTCACAAAAACGGTTCACAAAAACTGACTTAGTCTGTTGAGTTGAGCCTTTAAAATCTCGGGTTCTTCCCGGAAGTATTCAAAAGTCAGCCAGCGGGGGTTGGCGCGCGCCAATATCCATTCCAAAAGCTCAAAATCTTCTTCACGCATGCTCTCGTGCGCGTCAGCCAAACGTCCAGTTCGCGGGTCAGGACGAGCTCCGTTGACATGAATCTGGCGGGTCAGCTCAAGCGGCAGCTGTTTGAGATACTCGCGCACGTCCATTTGCCGGGCCTCAGCAGCAATGCGCGCGTGGGCCAGGTCCAAGAGCAGCTCACAACCTGTGTCAGCCAAAACACGCCGGATGTTGTCTGGCTCAGTTTCGTAGCGGTAACGGCTCGGGTGCAAAGCGCGCATGTTTTCAAGAATCACGGGCAGGTTAAACTGATCCTGCAGCCAGCGAACCTGGCTGATAAAGCGCTCTACCGCACCACAACCTCCCCAATCCGGCATGTGCAGCCCCAATTTCAGGGCTGGCTGGCTAATCCAGCGGGGCAGCAGGGTCAGGTGAATTGAAAGCACCTCGCTTTCGGGACAAGCAGCGAGATAGTTGGTGAGGTGCCGCAGGCCGGCTTCTGAAAAACGCACGCTGCCGGGGTGAAAGTGGGCGCTGAGCCCTTTCAGGCGGGACCTTCCGCTTTCGATCTCGGTCAGGCTCAGCTCATCAACCCACTCGATCGCGTCCACCCTGACCTGTTCGGTCAGGATCAGAGTCTCGAGCGCCGTGGAATGACTGACGGAAAGCCTCATCGTTCCAGATTCTCACTTAACTCAGCGTGTAAACACGACGAAAGCGCTACGAATTCACTTGAATAACGCATGGTTTCGTTTCTCGGCCGCGGCAGCGGGATGTCAAGCTCGAGGCTGATGTTGGCCGGTCGTTGGGTCAGCACCAATACCCGGTCGGCAAGATAAACTGCCTCGGGGATTGAATGGGTTACCATTAAGACAGTTTTTTGCTTTTCGGTCCAAATGCGCAGGAGTTCTTCACCCATCTTGTCACGCGTCAGCGCGTCCAGCTGCCCGAACGGTTCGTCGAGAAGCAGAATCTCAGGGTCCTGCACCAATGAGCGACAGATCGCCACACGCTGAGCCATGCCACCCGAAAGCTCATGAGGGTAGCTTTTCTCGAAGCCTGATAACCCAGCCAACTCGATCACTTCTCGTGTGCGCTGGTCGATCTCTGGCTTAGGCAGCCCTTCGAGTTCTAACGGCAGGCGGATATTGGCTTCCAGGGTGCGCCAGGGCATCAGGTTAGGCTGTTGAAAGACAAGTCCGGTTTGGGGGCGCTGGTCGTGATGAGTGCCGAAGATAATTTCGCCCGCGGTGGGTTCAATTAACCCCGACAGGGTGCGTAGCAGAGTGCTCTTGCCGCTTCCCGAGGGCCCGATCAGGCACACGAAAGCGTTCTCTTCAACGCTGAGATTGATATTTTCCAGCACCTGAAGATTGCCGTCCGAGTCAATAAAACCGACCCGCAAACCTTTCACCTGAAGCGCTAATTTATTTGAAGAACTCATCTGTCCACGCTTTATGGGTATCAATGGGGGCTTTGAGCAGGCCGATATCGAGTAATATGGACTGCATGTTTGCCCACTGATCGTTGTAATTAGACAAATCCTTGTCCAGCCTCCACAGTTTGATCGATTCGGTCAACACATTTTTTTGCGTTTCGCTTTGGTCCGACACCAAATTCTCAATGTATTTCTCACAGATCTGATATGCCGCCTCGGGGTCGCGTGCGCTTTCCACGATGCCGCGATAAACAGCGTCAACAACGCTCTTAACCAGTTCCGGGTCTTCCGCGATAGTTTTTTCGTTGGTTACCAACCCGTTTCCAACCAACGAAACCATGTCTGCCGTGCGCAGAACGTTAATTTCATAGCCGCGCGAGCGCAACTGCACAGGCTCGTTTGCCAGGTAGACTACCACAGCATCAACCTGTTTATTGACCAGCGCTTCTACCTGAGTGAAGCCGATGGAATTAAGTGAATAGTTGCTGTCATTCAGGTCAGCCCGGCGGGCGAGGGCTTCAAAACCGATATAACTGGCGCCAAACAGACCCGGCAAGCCAACGTTTTTGCCTTTCAGATCGGCAGCGGAGGTGATGCCGGCTTCTTTAAGGCTGGCCACGCCTATCGGATAATCTTTGTACCAGCTCAGCACTTCCACGACTGGCAACCCTTGCGCGCGCGAAAGCAGCACCTGCTCTCCTGAGGCGATCATGAATTGTTGGTTGTTCGAACCGATCAGGGCGATGAAATCGGCCTCGTTGCCATAATTCAAATTTACGTTCAGCCCGTGTTCAGCGAAATAGCCTTTTTCAATCGCCACGTAAAAAGGAGCGAATTGCACATTGGGGATGTAAGTCAGGTTTAGGGTGATTTCGCGTGCCGCTTTGGGCGCTTGACCTTTGCACGCCCCGAGCATCAACCCAACCAAAATGAGAACAGGCAACCATTTTTTCATAACGATTCATCCAATTGTTAATTTCTGCGCCAGGTCTGCCAGGCTAACAGGCGCGATTCAAGACCAAGGATTAAGCCATATAAGACAGAGGCCAACAAAATCAAAGTGAGCACGGCGACAAACACCAAAGCGGTGTCATATTGCCCACGCCCCAGGCTGATCATAAAACCCAGCCCGCGATCTGAGCCGACCAGTTCGCCAACGATGGCTCCGATCACCGATAATGTTGCCCCCACGCGCAGCCCTCCCAGCAGCACAGGTAAGGCAGCCGGGTATTCCAGGTGGCGAAGCGTCTGGCCGGGAGTGGCTTTGAGCGAACGCATTAATTCACGCAAACTTTGAGGCACCTCTCTCATGCCAACGAGCGTGTTAACCAGCACTGGGAAAAACACCACCAGCACGCAGATAAGCACTTTTGAAAATAAGCCCGGGCCAAACCAGATCACTAAGAGCGGAGCGATGGCGACAATCGGCACAGCCTGACTGCCTACCAGAAAGGGCGTCAACAGTTTTTCTGCCAGAGGCGATTTTGAGAGAGCGTACCCGACTGTGACAGCCAGCAGTGTGCCGATTAGCAGACCGAGCACGATCTCGAGCAGGGTCGCTGAAAGATGGCGCCAGAGCATTCCGTTTTGAAACGTTTCAGCAAACTTTGCCAGGACCTGCGCTGGTGTGGGCAGGATAAAAGCCGGCAGCCTGGTCAACCAAACTAAAACTTGCCAGGCTATCAGCGCTAATATCACGGCAAGGACGGTTAACAATGGCTGGTTGGCAGCCAGTTTTTGCCAAAATTTTATGGAAGTGGCTTTTTTGTTCATTCCCGGCTTTATCTTTCAAGTCTTTTGAGTATACGAATTTATCAGGGGGGTGTCAATCAATTTTAAAAGGGTGTTTGTGAGGGGGTCAGCACATGGTATACACTTTTTAGGAAAGTCATATGAGTTGTATCGGGATCGATGTCTGGAGTTATGGGGGATAAGATATCAAGACATCGAGGTGTATATTGATCAAAACTATAACCCACTTAGATTACCAGGAGTTGAGGCAGA
>JAAYCN010000061.1 GCA_012729755.1 Chloroflexota bacterium
ATGGTTTATTAATCTGTAATAGGTCTTCCATAACCGTTTCGATCATGTCCGCGTCCGGGCCTAAAGGATGCGCCAGCATAGCCTGGAACAACAGGTCGCGATCGCCCGTCACCGCCGCCTGGGAAGTCAGCAATTCATGAGCCTTCACCTGTGCGATCAATCCGTAGCAAACACCTGGCAAAGGTTGTGCCTTTATAGGATGAATGCCTGAGTGATCAACCTTGCAAGGCATTTCGAGCACCCATTCCTCAGGCCAGCCCGCGATAGCGCCGCCATGTTTTACATTCACCACATGCGTTTCTCCCAGATCGTTGTAATGGGCGTTTAACAGCTGCGCCGCCGCAGTCGAATAATATGCGCCACCACGTTTCATCAAGTCAGCTGGTGGGTCTTTTTGGTTGGGGTCTGAATATTCCCGTAACAAATCTTTTTCAACCTCGATGACCTGCTCGGCACGTGAGGGAGGCCAATGATCCTGCTGGTCAAGCTCATGTTTGGTCAGATAGTAATACTGCAAATAGTAGTTCGGAATCATGCGAAGGACTTCGATCAGTTTAACCGGGTAATCAGGCTCATCCGATTTGCGTAGTTCATCGAGAAAACCTTGCAACACATCGTCCCAGACTTGCTTTCCCTCCACCTTGAAACCCCTGTGCCAGGAGAGGTGATTCAACCCCAGCGTGTCCAGTTCACAATCATCTGGATTAATCTTACAACCGTAATATTCTTCGAGCTTTGAAATCATATGCATCTTGGCCGTAATAGCGACATTGCATACGCCCACAGAAGGCACATCAGGCTCAAAAAGCGACAGGGCTTGAGTTACCAGTCCAGAAGGGTTCGTAAAATTGACCAACAAAGCTTGTGGAGCAAGTTCACGCATATCCCTGGCAAGCTGCAAGATGACCGGAATCGTGCGCAGAGCCTTTGCCATACCGCCAATGCCGGTGGTTTCCTGTCCGATCAAGCCGTAGCGTTTGCCAAGGTATTCATCCTCCCTGCGGGCAGCCATATGGCCCACACGCAGCTGTGTGGTGACATAGCTGGCATCTTTCACGGCTTCCCTCTGGTTCGTACTCAAAACGACCTCGAACGGGGCATTGTGCGATTCAGCGATCCTTTTTGCAAAGCCGCCCACCACATCAAGACGCGGTTCGTCGATATCCATCAGCCACAATTCATCAATCGGGAAAGTTTTGGTACGAGCTAAAAAGCCCATGATTAATTCGGGGGTGTATGTTGATCCACCACCAATTACTGCAACTTTAAGCACCTTAACACTTCCTTTCAGCAACCAGAGAGCAGGGCATCATTGTTTGTATAAAAAGAAACCATCATATCTGACCTCAAGAAAAGTGGAAGTAGATATTGATGGACCTTATGAAGTCAAACCAATAGTACGATAAAAATAGTCGGGGCGAGCAGATTTGAACTGCCGACCTCACGGTCCCGAACCGTGCGCTCTATCCGGGCTGAGCCACGCCCCGTCGGTGTTAGATTATACCAAGTTTGGCCGGTCAAACAAGACGAATTTTATCGAGTCATTAAGATTTTCAGCACACCCGGTTGAGCCGCTTTTTCAAACGCCTTTAGACCCTCGGAGAGTGGATATATTCCGCTGATCAATGGAGACACGTCTATCAATCCCTTCTCAAGCAAACGCAGCGCCGGTGCGAACGGGCCGCATCGTGAACCGATCACTCTGATTTCATCAACAACAATCGAGGACATATTCAGCGCCATCTCTCCGGCGAACGTCGACTTTAAAACCAGCGTGCCGCGCGGTCTCACCAAACTTCTGGAGAGCGCGAAACCCTGCGCTGATCCAGATACCTCCACCACCACATCAGCTTTTCCGGGTTTAAGCGCGTCCGCAGTTATGGCCTTAATGCCCCAATTTTTCAGCAGCTTAGTCGGCTCGGGTCGCCTCACGACCACGCTCAAGTCGCAACCTGTCAGGTTTAGGCACTGCGCAATCAAAAGGCCCAACCGGCCTGCCCCTACGACAACCACCCGATCTTCAGGATGAATTTCGATTTCCTGCTGAATCTCAAGCGCGGCCGCAACCAACTCAGTAAAAACAGCTGCCTCATCCGGCAGCGCATCCGGCACCATATGCAAATTTCTCAACGGAAGCGACAAATAGTCAGCAAAAACGCCATCTTTGCCTATCAAGCCTAAGGTTTGCCTGTTCTCACAATGTGCGGTTCGACCAGCCAAACAAGAGGCACATTCGCCGCAGTATATGGTGATCTCACCCACAACCCGTTTGCCGATTAGGTCAATTCGACCAGGTGATTGAATGACCTCGCCAACAAATTCATGCCCAAGAATTCCGGTAAACGGATAATAACCTTTGACCATTTCGAGGTCGGTTGAACAAATGCCAGCGATATTCAACCTGATTAGAGCTTCATCTGGTTTCAGAACAGGCTCAGCAACATTCTGCCGAACACTCAAAATTTTATTTTCCAGCCAGATCGCTCTCATATCACCTCCTAAATTGGCCCAGTCCGACCAAATTGCCTTTCCAATAAAGCCGCACTCAAGTGAATCATGGTAGGGCGGCCATGCGGGCACGTGCGTGGGCTTGGGCTGATTTCCAGACGGCTCAGCAATTCGCGCTGCTCCGCATCGCTCAAAGCTTGACCACCTTTCACTGCCATACGCTTGCAAATCCGCGCAGCCAGACGATGCTCAAGTTCAGCCTGGAGAGGGGTTTCATCCTCTTCGAATTCATTTAAGACCGCGTTTACAGCTTCCTTTGGATCGCCTTTGGTAAATATTTCCGGAATGGCGAGAATCCGATAAGTGTTCGGGCCAAAGGGTTCGATTTCAAACCCGATCTTATGCAGCGCTGTCAGGTTAAGTTCCATCACGCCAGCTTTCTCCTGGCTCAACTCCAGCGTTGGCGATGTCAGCAGTTTTTGAGAACTCAGCGTATTCGCATGCAGTTCACTGACCAGCTGATCATACAAGACCCTCTCATGGGCGGCATGCTGATCGATCAAATACAGCCCATCCGGACCTTCGGCAATCAAATAGGTCAAAGCCACTTGACCGACCAAACGCAACAACGGCAAACGCTGATGAGGCAGAGCTGGCTGTGTTTGCTGATCAGGGACGGTCAGAAGGCTCAATCCGCTGTCTTTTGGCTTTTGAATCTCGATTGGCTGAGCCTCGATTTTGAAGGTTTCCTGTTCAAATTGCCTGGGCAAATCGCGCATCCCCCACAGCGACACGGGGTTGAGTTCAGGAATTGGCGTGTAAGCCAATAAACCGCGCTTTATGGCGCGCTGCAAGGTCGAAAAAACCTGATCACTGTTTCTGAAACGCACCTCAGCCTTCGATGGATGAACGTTCACATCTACTTGCTCGGTCGGAAGGCTAATGAACAGGACCACAACCGGGTAGCGGCCAACCATCAAAAGTGTGTTATAAGCCTTGATCACCGACGCTGTCAGGGCCGGGTCCTGAACCCATCTTCCATTGACAAAGATCGTAATATCTCTGCGGTTGGAGCGTGTCAGCGACAAATCACTGACAAAACCCTCTATCGAAATGTCCTGCTCATGAAAAGTTAATGGCATCAAAGACCTGGCGTCCTGAGAGCCAAACAACACCTGGAGCACTTCGCGCCGATCGCCTCTCCCCGTCGTCTGAAAGATCAGTTTGTCGTCCTGTTTCAACTTCCAGCGGATGTCCGGGTATGCCATCGCATATCGGGTAACCAATCCGGTTACCTGCCTGTTTTCAGTGATGTCTGCTCTTAAAAATTTCAGACGCGCCGGCACGTTGAAGAAGAGGTTTTCCACACTCACCTGTGTCCCCCGCGGTGAAGCCTGGGGTTGGGGTTTGCTGACGACACCGCCATCCGAGGTTATTTGAGCTCCGGCCAATTGGTCAGCAGTTCGCGATTTCACCGAGACGCGGGCAACCGAAGCAATCGAAGCCAGCGCTTCACCGCGAAAGCCAAGCGTCTTGATATTAAACAAATCCTCCGCAGAGTTTAGTTTACTGGTGGCGTTTCGAGCGATGGCAAGCGTAAGTTCCTCAGGCGAAATACCGACACCGTCATCCTCAACGATGATCAAATCCTTACCAGCGTTTCCCATCTCTACAGATATCGTTTTAGCTTTCGCGTCAATGGCGTTTTCGATCAGTTCTTTAACAACCGAAGCAGGCCGCTCAATGACCTCGCCAGCGGCAATTTGAGAGGCAATTTGATCAGGCAGAATATGAATAGGCATGATTAGATTATACCCTGCAGCCATTAATAATCTTCCGATACAGTTTTGTTAGAATTAGCCCTATGGAATTAACAGAGCATATTAAGGGCATTCTTAACACCTTGCCCGATAAACCAGGCTGCTACCTGATGAAAGACGAGACCGGCAAGATCATCTATGTCGGTAAAGCGATTAACCTGAAGAATCGCGTGCGCTCTTACTTCCACGTTGACGCTGGTCAGAGCTACAAGACCCGTAAGCTTGTCCGTCGTATCAGCGATATTGAAACCATTATCGTTGGTTCCGAACTCGAGGCGCTGATCCTTGAGATGAACCTGATTAAGTTGCATCGCCCATTTTTCAATGTACGGCTTAAAGATGACAAACGCTACCCATATATAAAAGTTCACTGGGCGGATGATTTCCCAAAGATCAGTGTAACCCGTGAGATGATTGATGACGGCGCCCGCTATTTTGGACCTTATACCTCAGCCTGGGCTGTGCACCAGTCGCTTGACGTCCTGCGCCACATTTTTCCCTACTGCACTTGCGCGCGCGAGATTACCGGGGACGACGCCAGACCCTGTCTTTATTACGATATGGACTTATGCGCGGGTCCCTGCATTGGCGCGGTCAGCAAGGACGACTATCGGGAGATGATCGACCATCTCTGCAAGTTTCTCGAAGGCAAAACCGACCCCGTCCTCAAACACCTGACCGATGAAATGATGAAAGCCTCTGAAGTGATGAACTATGAGAAGGCTGCTGCGATTCGCGACCAGCTCAGTACGATGCAGCGACTGGTTGAGAAACAGAAAATTATTACCGATGATCAGAAGGATAACGATATCATCGCCCTGGCGCGTGATGCCAATGACGCATGCGTTCAAATCTTCTTCGTGCGCTCCGGAAAATTGATTGGCCGTGAATATTTCATCCTTGAAGGTACCGATGAGGAAGCCAACGAAGCCATTCTGCAAGAATTTATTAAACAATTCTACTCACAAGCAGCATATATTCCCGACAAAATTCTCCTTCCGGAGCAAGTTGAAGAAGCCCGCATCATCAAAGAGTGGTTAAATACCCGTAGAGGCGGTGATAAGGTCGAAATTGTCATTCCTAAGCGAGGAGATGCCCGAAAACTGGTAAGTATGGCTGCCGAAAACGCTACCGACACATTGCGCTCGCTAAAAATACGCTGGCAAGCCGATAAAACAAAGCAATCTCAAGCGATGGCTGAGATCCAGACCGCTGTTGGCATGTCCGAACCGCCGAATCGTATTGAATGCTATGACATTTCAAACACCCAGGGAACTGCCAGCGTTGGAAGCATGGTGGTTTTTGAACAAGGTGTGCCAAACAAAAAGAATTATCGCCGCTTTAATATCCGCAACGTGGAGGGTCCTGATGACTTCGCCTCCATGGAAGAAGTACTGCGCCGGCGTTTTAACCATTATCTGACCGCGACAGAAGAACTCAACAGACCCGGTAAGCGGATAGATACAGGTTTTGGCATCCTGCCTGATCTGCTGATTGTGGATGGCGGAAAAGGCCAGCTGAATCGCGCTGTCGCTGTGCTTGACGAATTCAACCTGTCTCAGCGAATCACGCTTGTCGGTCTCGCCAAGCAGGAAGAAGAACTTTTCAGACCAGGCGAGCACGATTCTGTCCGTCTTGAAGACCGTTCTCAGGGACTATTTCTCATCCAACGCATCCGTGATGAAGCGCACCGCTTTGCCATCACCGCTCACCGTCAGCGGCGTGGTAAAATCGGCATGATTTCGCGTCTCGATGCCATCGCCGGATTGGGCCCGGTGCGGCGAAAAGCGCTGATTCAGCGCTTCGGTTCCATCGAAGGCATCAAAAGCGCCAATCCGGAAGATATTGCTGGTATCAAAGGAATTTCCAAGGAACTGGCAATGGCGATTAAAACGCAGTTGGAGTAAGCATGAAAAATCGACAAACCTTCACCACGAAACTTTGGCGGATAATCATCGCGGCAATCGCTCTGATCATCATCCTCTCCATGATATTAGCTATGCTGCGCTTCTAATTAAACCTGCTTAAATCAAAAACGAGAGAAGCGATTTCTCTCGTTTTTTTGTTTTAACTGCCCAGCCTTGCTCTTTCCGCGTCGACGATGCTGTGATCCAGCTTCTTGAACAGTGGAGAGGGTTGGTTGAATGGCATCCCGGGCTTCAGTTCTTCAGGCTGCCAACGATCCTGACCAGTAGTAGATGGGCTCTCATATCGCAGGACGGTATGAGTTCCCAAACTGTCTGAAATCTCCTCAGTCGACAGTTCACCAAATAGACGCTCCGACTGCCCGATGATGGCGTTTAATGCCTCTGAAGTAAAAGGTAAGAACGGCGCGAACATCATTTTTAGCCAGTCGATCGCCTGTATGGCAGTAAAGACTGATTTAGCCGCTTCGGCTTTATTGGTTTTAATCTCAAACCACGGCGCGTGAACATCAAGATACTTATTCACTTCAGTTGCCAGCGACATCACCTCAGCCATAGCGTTACGCAGTTCGACAGCTTCGAGCTTCTCAGCGACGCTCTCAAAACCGGCTCGGACGGTGTCGAGCAGCGCCAGGTCGCTCTCACGCAGCCCATGAGGGTCAGGGATCACCCCTTCCCAGTGTTTATAAGTGAAGGAAAGCACCCGATTGACCAGGTTGCCCCAGGTTGCTACGAGTTCGTTGTTGTTTTTCTGGAAGAATTCTTCCCAATCCCAATCAGTATCGCGGGTTTCGGGCATTGCCGCCGTCAGGTAATATCTCAACGCATCCGGGTCATATCTGTCGAGCGCGTCCAGTCCCCAAACTGCCCAATTGTGGCTGCCGCTGATCTTGCGGCCTTCCAGGTTCATGAATTCATTAGCCGGAACGTTATAAGGCAAAATCAGCGGTTCGGGATCCTCCGCGCCCAACGCAGCGTCTAATCCGTCGGTGATACCGAGCAGTTCCGCAGGCCAGGTAACCGCATGGAAAGTGATATTGTCCTTGCCGATGAAGTAAAAAGACTTTGTTTCCGGGTTCACCCAAAAATCTCGCCATGCATCCTTAGCTCCATCCAGCTTTGCTTTCTCAACCGCGGCGGATAGATATCCCATCACAGCTTCAAACCAGACATAGAGGCATTTACCTTCCCAACCTTCAATTGGCACCGGAATGCCCCAATCGAGATCGCGGGTGATCGGCGTTTCTTTCAACCCAACGCTCTGGATCATTCCTAAAGACTGATTCATCACAATCGGCCGCCAATAAGGTTCCCGGGCTTTCAGGAACTCATAAATCTTTGGTTCGAGTGTGGACAAGTCGAGATAATAATGCTCAGTATCCCTGAGCAGAGGGGTTGAGCCATCCACGCGGGATCTCGGAGAGATAAGTTTTTCGGGTTCCAGCATCTGACCGCAATGTTCACACTGATCGGATCGGGCATCTTCGTAACCGCAGAGATAACAAGTGCCCTCGACATAACGATCCGGCAAGTAGCGCTGCAGAGTCTCGCTGTACCACTGTTTGGAGACTTTTTTAGTTAAATAACCGTTTTGATTCAAAATGGTGAAGATCTTTTGGGCGATATCAAAGTGAGTTTCAGTGTGTGTACTGGTGAAAATATCATATGAAATGCCCAGCCGTCGGTAAAGCTCGAGAAAGCGGGGATGATAATGCTGGTAGATATCGTAAGGTTTGACCTTTTTTTCATCCGCTTTGATGGTAATGGCGGTTCCGTGTGAGTCTGTTCCAGAAAGCATCAAAACTTTACGTCCTCTCAGACGATGATAGCGGGCAGAAATATCCCCCGGCAGATGAGAACCAGTGATATTGCCCATATGAATATCCGAGTTGGCATAAGGCCAGGCGACAGCGATCAGGATGTGCTCAGTCATAAAAAACCTCCAAAAGATTGAAGCAAAATTTTATCACTAACGAAGCGAATTAGTTCTTTGCCGTGGGTTCAAGCGTCAAAAATAATACGACCGTTTGTATGTTCACACTCGGCCAGATTCAGGTTTTGACCACATTCGGTACAGATCCCTTTACAATCCGGTTTACAAAGGCTATTTATGGGCATTTCAAGCAGCAGGTAGTCGCGAAAGACATTCCCCAGGTCAATGTATCCATCTTCAGGAATGACCTGCTCAGACTCATCATGGACGCGGTCCGGGAAAAAATAGATCTCATCGATTTCAGCTTTGACCTGAACCGACGCTGGCTCGAGACAGCGCGCACACTGAGTGTCAATTTCACCGCTCACCGTCCCCTGAAACAGCAGGCCCTCCTGAGTGCGCGATAAACGATAGTCACTTTTAAGATTCCTTACTTCGAGGTCAGAGCTTATCCTAATTTCATCATAGGCAAGGCTAAAATCCCGCGAAAAGCCAATAGGCTTATTGAGCATAAACCCGATATTTGTCTTTAACGCGTTATATGGGGTTCCCATTTCAGGTACAATTTCCTTCAATCGCGATTATAACACGCCAAAAATTAAGATTGATTGCCTATGAAACGCTTGCTGCTGGCCACCAACAACCCCAATAAAGTCACTGAGATGAAAGCGCTGTTAGCCTACCTGCCCCTGGAGGTTATCACGCCGGACTCCCTCGGAATCAATCTCGTGGTAGAAGAAAATGGCAGTTCCTATCTTGAAAACGCGCTGATAAAAGCCAACGCCTTCCATCAGGCAGCGCAGTTACCCACCCTGGCTGATGATTCAGGGCTTGAGGTTGACGCGCTGGGCGGCCTGCCCGGGGTCAGATCTCACCGCCTGTTGCCGGACGCGAACGCGACTGGGCACGATCGCTGCTTAAAGCTCTTGGAGCTCCTCCAAAATAAGCCAAGACCGTGGCCAGCCGCTTTTGTGAGTGAAGTTGTTCTCGTTCACTCTGATGGAAAATGGGTAAGCGCCAAAGGCTGCTGTGTGGGTGAAATTCAGCCGACATTCAGCGGCGCAAATGGTTTCGGCTACGACCCCATCTTTCGTCTGCGGGGACTCAATCGAACGATGGCAGACCTGCCTGACACCGAAAAAAATCGTGTCAGCCATCGCGCAAGAGCGATCCAGGCGCTTCTGCCTGAATTGTTGAATTTTATTAATTCACCTGATTAGGCTTTATAGCCAAATTTTCTCAATAAAGCCTTACGGTCCGCAATGTCTGACTCTGTTTCGACACCTTTAGGCGAACCGCCATCAATAACGCCCAAAATGCCGCGCCCCTGATCCGATACGGCGACAACCACCTGAACAGCATTGGCAGTCGCACAGAAAATCTGACAGACCTCCGGCACCATTTTGATTGGGTTCAAGACATTGATCGGGAAAAAACCCTGCCCGAGAAAAATTATGAAAGAGTGGCCGGCGCCGATTTCAGACGCGTTTTGTTTGGCCAGCGCGATCAGGCTGTCGTCATTTCCGCTCCAACGCACCAGCTGCTGCGTGGAAGCTTCACAAAAAGCCAGACCGAATTTGATGCCCGGCACCGCTGAGACCAATGTTTCATGCAGATCCTCGACGGTCTTTATGAAATGAGATTGCCCTAAAATCAGATTGAGCTCATGAGGATTATAAATGGTGACCAATTCTGTGTTCATATGCGCCTCCATGCATGATTTTAGCATAAGCAAATTATAGAATTTCAGCTTAAGGTAAAATTTATAGCATGTTCTGTAGCTTTAAGGTGAAATGTATCCTGTTATTCCTGACCCTGATGCTGATTCTCAGCGCCTGCGCTTCCGATCAACTCAGGCCAACTACCGCAGTTGAACTGACATCCGTTCAGGGCGAAGAAAACTCGCCCACCCCTCTTCCGACTTACACCCCAACCCTTGCCGCGCAAGGTTCACAGGAGAATCCTTACCTCATCGGCTTAATCGATGCCACGGTGAGTGAGAACCAACGTAAAGCAGCAGAAGAGCTCGCTGCTCAACTTTCCGAAGCGCTTGGCATGTATTTCGCATGGGAGTTTTTTGCGGATTATCTGCAGCTTGAAGAAGCCCTGCAGAAAAACATCGTTCAGTTTGTCTGGCTACAGCCAATAGAATACATTCTATCGGCGCAGAAGCAGCTATTGACGTCGGTACTCGTTACCAATCACCTTGGCGTTACCGCTTATGGCGTTCAGTTCCTGGCTAACAGCAGCTCAAATTTCTCAACTTTCTACGATTCGGGCACGCAAACTTCAACCGCCAACGCTGCCGCTGCCCTCCAGCAGTTTGCCGGCCTGCGCCCATGCTTTATCAGCCAGTCATCGCTCAGCGGTTATTGGGTTCCTAATGGCTTTCTGACGCGCTCAGCAATAACCACTCAGCCGCCAGTCTTCACTTATTCCACGAGCGCTTCCATCCGCGCGCTTTATATCAAAGGAGTATGCGACTTCGCGGCTACCTACGCTTATTTTGCCGATCCGCGAACATCTTCAGAAATCATTACCGACCTGCCAGATGCCCTTTCAATAGTGCCAATTATTTGGGCTTCTGGCAAGATCATTCCCAATCTCAATCTTTCTGCCGCCCCAACTCTCGATCTCGCCTTGCGAAATCGCCTGGCAGAGTTCCTGATTCAACTTGTCAGGACCGATAACGGCAAGCAGCTGATTACAACCGCTTTGGATTATGAAGTTGCCGGGTTGGACGGGCTTCAAGACGGCACTTATGACGAATTGCGCAGCCTTTTGCGCAGTCAGGGCGTTAACCTTTATTCTCTTCTTAATCAATAATGCTGCGTAAACTATTTCGTTTTCTCCTCATCTCAATACTGGTGATTAGCCTGCTTACCGTGGGGATCCGCCTGGGAGTGATTGCTTACGCGGCCCAATGGATTGTCCCCAAAGAACAAGCCCCGCAGTCAAGAGTCGTAATCGTTCCCGGGGCAGGGCTAACTTATATGGGCACGCCATCATTAGCTCTTCAGGACCGACTGGATGAAGCCATTCGTCTTTATCATGCTGGCAAGATCCAGAAAATCTTAATGAGCGGTGACAATAGCTACGCGTCTTATAATGAACCTGGCGCAATGCGCGCTTACGCTCTGTCTCAGGGCATTCCGGAATCAGACATCGTTCTCGACTACGCGGGACGGCGTACTTATGATACCTGCTACCGCGCGAAAGCTATTTTCGGAATCGACGAAGCTATCTTTGTTACCCAACAATATCATCTCTCGCGCGCAGTTTTTCTCTGCCAAAAGCTGGGAGTGAAAGCGACCGGCATAGCAATCAGGCAATCCGCTTACCCACCAGAACGATACGCTTTTTGGCAATTTCGCGAAGTCTTTGCCACAGTTGCCGCCGTTTGGGATATATTTGTCGCCAGACCTTTACCCATTTTAGGTGAAGCTGAACCAATATTTACGGAGTAGCCCCATGGAACGTCAAGAAGCCCTGAATATCGTCCATCAATTCATTAAATCCGAAAGTCTTATCCATCATCTGCTCTCAGTTGAAGCCGCCATGCGCTGGTACGCTGAAAAATTCGAACAAGACGCAGAGATCTGGGGGTTAGCCGGCCTGCTGCACGATTATGACTGGGAAGTTCACCCGTCAGCTGAAGATCATCCACTTTTGGGTCTGCCTTACCTGCGGGAGCGGGGCGTTCCGGAAGAGATCATTTATGCGATTGCCAGCCATGCGGATAAACCAGACTATCCTCGCTTGAGTATGATTGACAAAGCGCTTTATGCCTGCGATGAAGTGACTGGCATTGTTACCGCAACAGCGTTGGTAAGGCCATCAAAATCGCTGTATGACTTGGAAGCAAAATCAGTAAAGAAAAAATGGAAGGACCATTCTTTCGCGGCTGGAACAGACCGCACAATCATGGAAAACGGCGCTGCGGATTTGGGCGTTCCGCTGTGGGACCATGTTCAAAATGTCATTCACGCCATGCGGAAAATCGCGCCTGCGCTCGGCTTGGCGGGTTCGCTTCCGCCCACCGAATAGGTTACTTCATCGACCAGTACTCGCTCATGTCCTCGATGGACGTGAAGCCAATCACCTCATCCCCATTCTTGAGCGAGAACACGCTCTGACCATTTGCGGCGCGCTTTCGCGACGGTGTATTAGTGATTGAAAATACTTTGCTGGCTGATTTTCTAAAATGACAAATTCCCTTTTCGGTAAGTTTACCGACTAACTGAGCGACAATTTCATCATTCTTTTCCAACTTCCAACAGATGACCCCTTGACCATAGCGTCCTTGCACAGGATATTCTGCTGCGGAAATATGCTTTCCCAGCCCGGATTTAGTGACCAGCGCGACCTCATCTTTGTCGCAGACGGTGCTCGCGCCAACCACCCAATCGCCATCGTGAAGCTTAATCGAATTAACGCCAGCCGCCACCAAACCCATTGGGCGCACGTCATCCTCAGAGAAGCGGATCGACATACCCTTCGCGGTCGTCAGCAGGATATCCTGCTTTCCATCAGTGAGAATCGTTTTGAAAAGCTCGTCATTGTCGTTCGTCTTCACCAAAACAAAACTGCTCGCGGATGCACCCGGCAACTCTGAGACGCTGGATCGTTTGATCATGCCCTGACGGGTGACAGTGATGATATATCTTTCGGGCAGGTCATTTGTTTCAATCGGTACGGCAAAAATGCCCTGCAAAATGTCATTGCGATGCAACGGGGCTATTTTGGAAGCAGGCACTCCGCTTTCATCCTGTTTTTGAATTGGAATTGCCAGGGAATGAATTGCCGCGCAGCGCCCTTCGGCTGTGACGAGGAAGATAGTTTCGTGTGTATTCGTGCGAATGATGCTCCATGGCGCGTCAGTTCCCCCCAATCGATTCGCTGTATCACCTTCGGTGCGAGAGAGCAGCCCGGATTCTGATACCTCAACCCAAAAGTGCTCTAACGGCATCACATCAGTCTGGGTCAACATCTCCGAGACTTTCTCACCTTCACCTAAACGGATAATCTGGGTGCGGCGCGGGTCGCCATATTTCGCTTTAACAGCCTTCAGCTCCTCAATCACCACATTGCGCATCTTCGCGGGTGATTTCAACAAAGCTTTGAGAGCTTCAATCGCCGCGCTGACCTGCTTGAATTCTTCTTCGATCTTTTTTCGCTCGAGTGAAGCCAGCCGACGCAGCGGCATTTCAAGAATAGCGTTAGCCTGAATCTCATCCAACTTGAATTTGGTCATCAGTTTTTGGCGGGCATTTTCAACACTGTCAGCCCTGCGGATGATTGAAATGACTTCATCAATATTTCTAATTGCTATGCGCAAAGCCGCTAATATATGCGCGCGCTCTTCATTCTTTTTGAGTTCATATTCACTGCGGCGCTTGATGACAACCAGACGGTGTTCAAGATAGACACGCAAAGCCTGCTTCAATGAAAGCCTATGCGGACTGCCATCCACCAAGGCGAGGATGTTGATACCAAAAGTGCTGTGCATCTGCGTGCGTTTATAAAGACTTTGCAGGATCTTTTCAGGTTCCGCGTTTTTGTTGAGATCGATCACAATGCGCATTCCCTGACGGTCAGATTCATCACGCAGGTCGGCAATCCCCTCCAAGCCACCCTCTCGGGTAATCTCCGCGATGCGCTCAATCAATGACGATTTGTTAACCATAAAGGGTAATTCGCTCACAATAATTCGCATGCGGCCGCGCGACATTTCTTCGAGCCGCGTACGCGCTCTGATCTGCACCAGGCCATTGCCGCTACCGTAAATCTGCGCCAGCGAATCACTGTTCTCATCCTGCAGGATCAACCCTCCGGTCGGGAAGTCTGGCCCCTTTATGTGGCGCATAAGCTCTTCCACAGTAATATCTTCGATCGTGTCATAGTGGTCGAGCATCAAAATCAGCGCGTCCACCACTTCACCCAAATTATGCGGTGGAATATTGGTCGCCATACCGACCGCGATGCCAGTAGCGCCATTGATCAACATGCTGGGGATGGCGGCAGGCAAAACCGCTGGTTCCTCAAGCGTGCCGTCAAAATTGGCTATGAAGTCAACCGTGTTCATGTCCAGCTGGCGCAGCATTTCCATCGCCGGCTCAGACAAACGAGCTTCGGTGTAACGCATGGCAGCTGGCGGGTCGCCGTCAATGCTGCCGAAATTTCCCTGGCCGTCGACCAGCTTATAGCGCATTGAAAAGTCCTGAGCCATGCGCGCCATAGCGTCATAGACCGCGGAATCACCATGAGGATGATATTTGCCCAACACCTCGCCGACGATTCTGGCTGATTTTTTATGCGTCGAATCTGCCCGAACTCCCATGTCATACATCGCGTATAAGATGCGCCGCTGCACAGGTTTCATGCCATCGCGCGCATCTGGCAAAGCACGAGAGACAATCACGCTCATCGCGTAATCGAGATAAGACGCTTGCATCTCATCGTTGATGTTGATTTTTCGGGTCTCAGTCGGGGTCATAACAAATAATTTAAGATATCAGTCTTTTCATCCGTGATTGGTTTAAATATAGCATTAAAACGCCCAGGAAAAATAACTTCCTGGACGTTTTTTCTTCACGAGAAATTAATTGTCGTAATCAATTGTCTCATCGTTCTCACTAAAATCGGCCAAGTCCTCATCATCAAATTCATCCATTTCGAATTCAGGGTCTTCGCGGTCTTCATTGGCAAAAATATTCATCTGCTCAACACTAATTTCTGGCTTGCCTGGCTGAGCTTCTACGCTCTGTTCAGCAAACCTGCCGGGCTCAAAGCCCGTCCCTGCTGGGATCAGCTTTCCGATGATCACATTCTCTTTCAAACCATACAGCGGATCTTCCTTGGAGGCAATCGCCGCGCCTGCCAACACTTTGATTGTGTGCTGGAATGACGAAGCCGAGAGGAAGGAATCAGTACTGAGTGACGCCTTAGAAATACCCAAGAGGACTTCAACAAATCGGGCTGGTTTCTTGCCTTCAGCAACAAGCTGCTCGTTCATTTTGCGAAGCTCGAGCCGGTCAACCAGATCCTGCGGCAGATATGGTGTGTCTCCGGGGCGGGTGATTTGCACTTTGTTGAGCATCTTCCGAATAACCACCTCAAAGTGTTTGTCATTGATATTCTGCCCCTGGGTGCGGTAAACCTGCTGGATCTCCTTCAGGAGGTACAGCTCAGTCGCGTCACGGCCCTTGATCTTCAAAATGGTGTGTGGGTTGATCGAACCTTCAGTCAGCGGTTGTCCAGCCTCCACCTTCGCGCCATCTGAGATGATGATGCGCGACGTGCTTGGGATTTCATAATCCTCTGATTCGCGGTTTTCGTAGGAGACGATCACATTTCCATTCTCAATACGCACACGGCCAGCGTGCGCGGCTGTAATCACCGCGCCTTCCTGTGACGCGATTGGATCGCCCATAGAAACTTCAGCTTCTTCATCTACCTGAATTTTCCAGCCTTCTGGAACTTCGTAGGTATCTGAAATCATTTCGCTGTGGTCAACGCGGATCATGCGCTGTTCGCTGTTTTTTTCACTCGAGATGATATGAGCAGTGCCTTTGATAGTGCTGACAATTGCCTCACCTTTCGGCATGCGCCGTGCTTCAAAGAGCTCTTCAACGCGAGGCAAACCAGTGGTGATGTCACCGCCAGCGGCAACGCCGCCGGTATGGAAGGTGCGCAACGTAAGCTGAGTGCCGGGTTCGCCAATGGATTGGGCCGCCACAATACCCACAGCGGAGCCAAGATTAACCATCTTTCCGCGTCCGAGGTCAATACCATAACATCGAGCGCATACACCATGAATCAGTTCACAGCTCAATGGACTGCGGACTTTCACCACCTGCACATTGGCTTTAATAACGGCCTGGGTAAGCTCTTTGGTCAACAGATCATTGCGCTCAGCGATAATCTCGCCTGTTTCAGGATGAACAACGCGCTCAGCCAATAAACGGCCGTAAATTCGCTCACTGAAAGGCTGACCGGCAACATCCTCCTTGGCATCAATGTAGATGCCTTCTTCCGTGCCGCAATCTTCGTTGTTGATAATCATGTCCTGAGCGATATCCACCAGGCGGCGGGTTAGATAACCAGCATCAGCGGTACGCAAGGCAGTGTCAGCCAAACCCTTGCGCGCGCCATGGGTCGAAATGAAGTATTCCAGCGCCGTCAGGCCTTCGCGGAAGTTAGACTGAATTGGCATGGGAATAATACGACCGGATGGGTCAGCCATCAGACCGCGCATACCCGCCATCTGAGCGATCGGGCTGAAACCGCCCTTGGTCGCGCCAGAGATCGCCATCGTGGAGAGGTTGCCCTGCGGGTCGAGGTGCTTACGCACTGCATCACCAACATCCTTGGTTGCGTCCTGCCAGATGCGAATAATATTTTCATTCTGTTCCTGCTCAGTCAACAAACCGCGCCGATATTCTTTCTGGACCTGTTCAACGTCCAGGTGCGCTTTTCTAATCAACTCTTCTTTTTCGGGCGGAACAGAAATGTCAGCCACCGCCAGCGTCGCGCCGGACTTTGTCGCATATTTGAAACCAATATCCTTAATCCGGTCAGCGACAAGGGTAGTGGTTTCCTGCCCGCTGACCGCGTAAATGTCAGCAATCAGGTCGCGGATACCGCCCTTGTCAAGGACGAGGTTGCAGAAACGCATTTCCGCGGGCAGAATGTCGTTGAAGATTGCCCGACCAACAGTCGTGTCAATCATCCGTGTTTCTGGTTTTTCAAGACGATCATTTTTCTCAGAGAACCAGGTTTCAACCCTTAGCTTGATTTCGGTCTGCACTTCAACCTGTTCAAGTTCATAAGCCATAATGACTTCATCAATGCTGGCGAAGACACGGCCATCGCCCTTCGCAGGTTTGGTAGCCTTCATGGTCAGATAATAGACGCCCAACACCATATCTTTACCTGGACTGATGATTGGTTCACCGCTCGCCGGCTTCAGCAGGTTCTTGCTGGCCAGCATCAGCTCCCGTGCTTCTTTGACAGCCTTTTCGGAGAGCGGCACATGCACAGCCATCTGGTCGCCATCGAAGTCAGCATTGAAAGCGGTAGTTACCAGTGGATGCAGCTGAATCGCTGATCCTTCAATCAAAACAGGCTCAAACGCCTGAATACCCAGACGGTGAAGGGTTGGCGCACGGTTTAAGAGGACTGGCCGTTGTTTAATCACTTCTTCCAGAACTTCCCAGATTTCTGGGCGGTTGCGTTCGATGAATCGCTTGGCGCCCTTGATATTCGAGGTGTAGCCATGTTTGTCGAGACCGGCAATCACAAAGGGGCGATACAGTTCAAGCGCCATCGTCTTTGGCAAGCCGCATTGATACAGGCTGAGATGCGGGCCTACCACGATAACGGAACGACCGGAATAGTCCACACGCTTACCGAGCAGGTTGCGGCGGAAACGGCCTTTCTTGCCTTTTAGCATGTCGCTCAGCGAGCGCAGCTCACGGCGACCACGGCGCGAAAGCATACGGCCACGCTGTGAATTGTCAATCAGCGAGTCGACGGCTTCCTGAAGCATACGTTTTTCATTGCGCACAATCACATCCGGCGCGCCAAGCTCAAGCAGCCTCTTGAGGCGGTTGTTGCGATTGATTACCCGACGATAGAGATCATTCAGGTCAGAAGTGGCAAACAGACCGCCATCCAACTGCACCATTGGGCGCAGATCTGGAGGGATAACCGGCAGAACGGTCAGAATCATCCATTCCGGGTGGTTGGTTGAGCGGCGGAAAGCCTCAACCACTTTCAGCCTGCTGGTCGCTTTTTTGCGTTTCTGCTTGCTGCGAGTAGTGCGAGCTTCATTCCACAAGTCTTCTGCCAGCGCATTCATGTCCAGGCGCTTAAGGATGTCATAGAAAGCCTCAGCGCCCATGTCAGCTTTGAAAACCTGACCCCATTTTGATTTTAACTCGCGGTAATGCGCTTCGCTGAGGAAGGTGAAGGGTTGCAGCTCATCCAATACGTCGCGCTGCTTGGCATTTTCAGTCTTGGTGATTTCTTCCTGGTCCTCAATTTGAGCCCGAATAGCGTCCATCTTCTCTTCGTATTCAGCTCGAATGGTGTCCTTTTCCAGCCTAAGCTGTTCAATCGCCTGGTCACGTTCAGATTTCAGGTCCTTCTCAAGGTCTTCCATCAATTGCTTAACGATTTTCTGAACAGCGGAGATATGCTTCGAGGAGACTTCCTCATCCGCTTTGACGACGACTTGGCTGCCACCTTCTACGGCAAAGGTAATCTCTTTGTGGAATGACTTGCCTGCTTTTTCGGTCAGCTCGCGTTCAAGTCGCTGGCCCTCAGCGATCACAGGTTCATAGCGGGAGGTAACCTGTTCGTCATATTGAGCGTTCAGCTGTTCAATCTTGGCATCGATCTGCTTCAGCAGCACATCGCGGCTTTTCTTGGTCTCGGCAATCTGGTTGTTCACATCCTCTATCAACTGCCGCTCAGAAACACTGATCTCATCCTCAAGCCGTCGCAAGGCCTTCTGACGAGCTTCCTCATCAACATAAGTCACAATGTATTGCGCGAAATAAAGCACACGGTCAAGGTTTCGGCGGGAGATATCTAACAGCAAGCCAAGATAGGAGGGAATTCGGCGCGTGTACCAAATATGAGCGATCGGCGCTGCCAGATCGATATGACCCATGCGCTCGCGCCGTACCGAAGATCGGGTAACTTCCACACCGCATTTCTCGCAGACAATGCCCTTATATCGTGGGTTCTTATATTTGCCGCAGTAACACTGCCAATCACGAGTCGGGCCAAAAATAGCCTCGTCAAACAAGCCGTCTTTTTCTGGGCGCAGTCGACGATAGTTGATCGTCTCTGGTTTCAACACCTCGCCATATGACCAACTGTGAATCGTCTCAGGTGAAGCCAGGTTGATACGTAACGCTTTCATTCCTCTTGTTTCCACTCAAACCTCCAAATGATGAGGGATAATTAACACGAAAAAAAGCCGGGAGTGCTTTTCCCGTTGCTTTTGGTACGTGTCCGCTTTTTTTAGTAGCTAAATTATATCCATTATGCCAGCACAGTCAAGTTTTTGACACAGTCAAGTTGTGAGGAGGCCAGCACATGGTATACACTTTTTAGACAGGTCATATGAGTTGTATCGGGATCGATGTCTGGAGTTATGGGGGATAAGATATCAAGACATTGAGGTGTATATTGATCAAAACTA
>JAAYCN010000062.1 GCA_012729755.1 Chloroflexota bacterium
GTTATAGTTTTGATCAATATACACCTCAATGTCTTGATATCTTATCCCCCATAACTCCAGACATCGATCCCGATACAACTCATATGACTTTTCTAAAAAGTGTATACCATGTGCTGACCCCCTCACAAAGATGTCCTACCACCCGGTTGACGCTGCGCGAGGCAACGTGCTATACTTTTCTGCGCTCTTGGGGGCGTTTTGTTGTCAAGGGCAGGTAAACTACCGCTAAATTTTGAACCTATCCGGCAAGCTCACCGGTTTTTTACTGAGCCAGTAAGGAAAGCATGAAAAATCAAACATTACGAATTATCCCCCTGGGAGGCTGGGGTGAGGTCGGCAAAAATATGACCGTCTTCGAATACAACAACCAGATCCTTATCGTGGATGCCGGTCTGATGTTCCCAGACAACGACATGATTGGCATCGACTACATCATCCCTGACTTCGAATATGTCAGGCAAAACGCCGACAAAGTCAAAGGCATTATCATCACCCACGGCCACGAAGACCATATCGGCGCGATCAGCCACGTCCTCGAAGCGGTTAACGCGCCAATCTATGCCACTCCGCTCACTCTTGGCCTGATCGAGAACAAACTCAATCGCCAAAACTTCACCGAACCCATTCGCCTCCAAAAAGTGCTGGCTGGCGAATCAGTACAAATCGGCGCCTTCAAAGTTGAGTTTTTCCATGTCTGCCACTCCATCCCTGACGCTGTCGGACTGGGCATTCAAACCCCAGCCGGGCTGGTCGTTCACACTGGCGACTACAAATTCGACCATACTCCGGTAGACAACTGGCCGACTGATTACGCCAAGCTGGCTGAGTTCGCCCAGCGCGGCGTTCTCGCCCTGCTCTCTGACTCGACCAACGCCGAACGCCAGGGCTGGACGGCCTCTGAGCGCATGATCGATTCCGCGTTTGACCAGGTTTTTCAGGATGCCAAAGGCCGCATCATTATCGCTACTTTTGCGTCATTGATTTCCAGAATCACCCAAGTTTATGACACCGCGGTAAAGTATGATCGCAAGGTTTCTTTCGTCGGTCTCTCCATGAATGAGAATGTCAAGATCGCCAAAGAGCTGGGTTATGTCGATTTTGACGACAGAGTGGTTGTCCCGCTCGATAACGCGCTGAAAATGCCAGACAATGAGGTCGTTCTCATTGTTACCGGTTCTCAGGGTGAGCCCCTCTCCATTTTAGGGCGCTTAGCCAACGGCATGAACAAACGTTTCGACATCAAGCCGGGTGACACCGTTGTGCTCTCCTCACACCCCATTCCGGGCAATGAAGAGCTCGTCTATCGCGCGATCAATCGCTTGATGGATAGAGGCGCTGAAGTGGTTTATGAAGCGCTTGCGCCAGTGCACGTTTCAGGGCATGCCAGCCAGGAAGAAATGAAACTACTCCTCCACATTCTGCGCCCACGTTATCTGATCCCCGCTCATGGAGAAATCCGCATGCTCAAGGCGCAAGCCCGCCTCGCCGAGTCAATCGGTATGGAACCCGAACAAATTGCCATCGTTGAAAATGGCCGCGTGATCAGCTTTAACCATGGTGAAATGACCATCGGCGAACGCATCCCGGGCGGCTATGTCTTTGTCGACGGCAGTGGCGTTGGCAACACCGACCAGTCCACCATTCGCCAACGCGAACAACTTGGCAACGATGGCGTGATCGTCCTCAGCCTGGTTCTGGATGCAAAGGACAATGCCTTCCGCGAACTCAAAATCCAATCTCGCGGGTTTATGACCGAAGAAGACTCCGAGCCCCTTTTCAGTGAACTGCGCAGCCGGGTTGAGCGTCTGGCCCTCTCGCCCAGCAATAATCTCGAACGCGATCTGCATAACACAGCCCGCAATCTGATATACGACGATACCCGCCGCCAACCGGTGATTTTTGCCAGCGTTTTCCATGGATAAACTTCAACGTTAACGACAAAGCGCCAGCCAAACGATGACTGGCGCTTTTAATATCGCAGCTATTATGAGTTCTTCATGATAATCGATTCGATCGTATCAGCCACATGCTCACAGCGGTCGCAGGCGCGTTCGAGCCTGTCAAAAATCACCGTCCACGCAGTGATCTTAATCGGGTCTTTCTCTTTCACATAAAGCTCCCTCACCGCGCGTGTATACAGCGTGTCGGCAAGCTCTTCAACCACATTGACTTCCACGATCCGCCCCCTGATCACATCAGATTTGTGGAATTGTTCAAATTCATCAAAGCAGGCTTTCAGAGCCTGTGTGCTTCGCACAATTAATTCCGAAAACTCAATCGCGGCCGGACGTATGTTCTGAATGTTATACATGTAAAACAGCTGCGTAACCTCTTCAATCAGATCCAGCACGTCGTCGAGTTCAAAAGTCAGCTCGATAATGTCTTCGCGTTCGATCGGCGTGATAAACTCGCCAGCGAGTTTCTTCATCAGCTCATGCTTTTTCATATCAGCGCCATGCTCAATCTCATGCATGGATTTTTGCATCTTCTCCATCTTTTCGGGGTTATATGATTTCACCACTCGTTCGAGCTGCTGCGCCGCCATGATCGCGTCTTCGGCGATTGCGATGAACATATTGAAATAATTATTTGTTTTTCGCGCCATTTCTCACCTTTATGCAAATATTGCGATGAATAGTTTAGTCATCAAATAGCCAATCAGAGCACAACCCGGAAAAGTCAACACCCACGCCAGAAGCATTTCCCTGACAATACTCCAATTGACTGACCTTATTCTTCTTGATGCGCCAACGCCCATGACCGCAGTAGTCTTGGTATGGGTCGTCGAAACCGGCAAGCCATGAAACACAAACGCCAATAAAAGACTGACTGCCGCCGCCGCATCTGCTGCGAAGCCCTGATAGGTCTGAAGTTTGACCATATCCAGCCCAACCGCTTTAATAATCCGATACCCGCCAATTGAGGTTCCGAGAGCCATCACCACTGAACAGAACAACATCAGCCAGATTGGGATCTCAAAAGTGGTTGTCATTGCCTGACCCTTAGCCAGGCTCATGCCAATCAGAAATACGCCCATGAATTTTTGGCCATCTTGAGCGCCGTGCATGAATGACATCGCCGCCGCCGCGCCAATCTGAGCTTTACGAAAAATAGAGTTTGTCCTGCGGCGGTTGACACCGCTAAAAATCTTTTCGATCAGGCGGGTAATACACCACCCCAAAATGAAGCCCAGAAAAGTTGAGAGCAACAGCCCGAATAAGACCTTTACCCATTGTTCCCCATTGACGCCGGATAAATTACCATGAAAGCCGATCGCCGCGCCGGTCAAACCGGCGATCAAAGCGTGACTTTCCGAGGTTGGGATGCCAAAATACCACGCGGCTGTCGCCCAGGTCACAATCGCGAACAACGCCGCGCACAGAGCAATCGTGCTCACTTTAGGATCTGAACCGAAATCAACCATATTGCTGATCGTCACCACAACACTGCGGCTGATCAGCGTCATCACAAACACCCCTAAGAAATTGAAGACCGACGCCATAATGATTGCCTGCTTTGGTTTCAAAGCACGGGTAGAAATCGCGGTAGCTATCGCGTTTGGCGCGTCCGTCCACCCATTCACCAGAATCACCCCCGTGGTGAGCACCAGTGTAATAACTAAAGCAGGGTTTCGCAGCAAACCAGAGAGCATTAAAATCAGTCCATGAACAAAATCTTACCAATTGTAATTGTTATCGCCAATTTAGGGGATTATTTACGGAATATTATCAAGAAGTAATGGTCAAATTAAAAGAGAGATCTATCTCTCTTTAGCAGCCAGGGGTTAAAACTAATTGCCGGAAGACGACGTCGCTTTGGCTTTCGCACTTTCCGTGACCGTCGCTTTTTCTACCGCTTTTTTGACTGCGTCGCCAGCGCCATTGTGTCCCGAATCTGCCGCGCCCGATGACTCGCTGCTTTCTGTTTTCTGACCGGTCATTCCTGATGGCGAGCGGTTATCCGTCGCGTAAAAACCTTTGCCCTTAAAAACAATGCCAACCGGGGTATACACCTTGCGCAATGCCAGTTTTTGGCAATTTGGGCAAAGTTCCAATGGGTCATCCGCGAAATGTTGAAATTGATCAAAGCGGTAACCGCATTTAGTGCATTTATACGTATAAGTTGGCATGATTACTTCTTCTTCCTTGTAAGTCTCACCGATTATAGTGCACCCCACCCTCTAATTCAAGCGTTGACAGCTTTTTTTTATATAACGCTAATAGCTTTTGTCAACCACCCCGCAGCCTCCACGTCGGGTAAATGCCAGCTTCAAGACTGATATAATCGCCATATGTTTGTAAAAAGAGCTTTAGCCCTGATTGGGTTGTTGACCCTCGCCGCCTGTCAGGCTCGACCGCTAATTCCTCCCATTGCCAGCCCCACGCCCACCTCAACCGCGACAACACCGCCTATTGCCAGCCCCACCCTCTTGCCCCAACCCACTCAAACGCCTGCCCCTACCGCCACGTCGACCCCGACACCCACACCGGCTCCTGTCATCCACATTGTCAAAGGTGATGACGATATGTTCGGCATTTCCCTGCGCTATGGCGTTTCGCTCGAAGCTCTCAAGACCGCCAATCCCACCGTCAACCCCTACGCCATGGGCGAGGGACTTCAGCTGGTCATTCCCCTCACGCCCACACCGCCTGCCGCCCAGATGACCCCGGAACCAACCGCCCAACAAACCCTGACTGCGGATCAAATTCCAACTTATTGTTACCGAGATGCGTTTGGCGGCACATGGTGCCTGGCAGATTACACCAACAACAGCGACAAACCGCTCGAGAATGTTTCCGCCCGGGTCACGCTGCGTGCCACAGAAGGCGACTTTAAACAGACCAAAACCGCCCTGCTGCCACTTAATTTGATCGAAGCGCATGCCCGGCTGCCCTTGGCGGTTTACTTTGAAGCGCCAACCCCGGCCAGTTTCTCTGCCAGCGCTGAGGTTGATTTCAGCCTTCCGGCAGCTGATCAAAACGTCCGCTATCTCTCGGCCGCGCTCTCAGCCGCGCCGCCCGACTATTCGACAAATCGCCTCTCAGCCGCGCTCACCGGCGAGGTTATCTTTTCTGATGCGCAGCGCCCTGCCAGTTCGCTGTGGATCGTTGCCATCGCTTATGATGCATCCGACCACCCTGTCGGCTTCCGACGCTACGAAGCCCCGCTCCCGATTTCCACCAGCCAGTCATTGGCGTATTCCTTCCAGGTTTACAGCCTCGGCGCTGCCATCGACCATATCGATCTCTTCACCGAGGCACGTCCTGTGTTCAATTGAGGCAAACATGCGTTCATCTCTTTTTCCCCAACTCAACATTAAAACTTATGTGATGGGCATCATCAACCTCACTGAAGACAGTTTCTCGGGTGATGGTCTGCTCAACACAGACAAAACGCTTGAAAACGCCCTCGCTCAGGCTAAAAGCTTTTTGGAAGCTGGCGCGGACATCCTTGATCTGGGCGCAGAATCCACCCGGCCTGGCGCCATCCCTGTCACCGCCGAACAGGAAATTGCCAGACTTCTTCCGGTTATTCTTCAGCTTAAAGAAATATACCCAACCGCTCTGCTTTCCATCGACACCTACAAAGCCGAGGTCGCTGAGGCTTGTCTAAAAGCCGGAGCTCAAATCATCAATGATGTCTGGGGCTTTCTTTATGAACCGGCAATGGCCGATGTTGTCGCTGCCCATCACGCCACCGTTGTGCTGATGCACAATCGCGACAAAGTTAAAACTTCCCGCGAAGCCAATCTGGGGGGCCGTTATGTCGGCGCCGAATATAAAGATGTGGTTGCCACCGTCAAACGAAGCCTTAAGAAATCAGTCGCTCTCGCCAAACAAGTGGGTATCCCCGATGACTGCATCATTCTCGACCCCGGCATTGGTTTCGGCAAAACCACCGCCCACAATCTTGAATTACTTAAGCGCCTCAGTGAGCTGCTCACGCTCGATTATCCCCTCCTGCTTGGTGTCTCGCGCAAGTCTTTTATCGGCTATACCCTTGACCTCCCGCCCGATCAGCGTCTGGAGGGAAGCCTGGCTGCCGCCGCCTGGGGCATTACCCAGGGCGCAAATATCCTGCGCGTCCACGATGTCAAAGAGACCGTCCGCCTCGCCAAAGTTCTCGACGCCATTCGCGGCGCCTGACTAATTAACCCCGAAGGTTCCGCGCGCTAAGGCTTTTATGCTGTCCTCATCCGACTGCCCGCCTGTCAGCGTCTTGAGCGACCAAATGTGAGCGCCGACACCTTCAGTCATCCACACCCCCGCTTACGTCGCTGATAATATGATTCGCCAGCCGACCAAGCGTTTCTCTGCTCTCTTCACTGAAATTATGTTCTTTCCAATACAAATTCATCAGCTCAATTGGCGGCATTGAAGCTGTAGCGTCATTCACATCCAGCCTCGATCGCGCCTGAGTTCTCGAATTCTTGACCAGAAAGAACTCAAAAGCGTTTTTCATTCTCTCCCGCAGCTGCTTCTCATCGATATGCGTTTCCAGATCTTTGGGGTAATCCAGCGTCATGCGCACGATCGCTCCCGCGGCATCTTCCGCGGGTGGTAATGTGCTCATGATTTTTTCCATCACGTCATCACCTTCCTCCAGACGCGCTTTCAAATCGATAAATCGCCGTGTCGCGAGCACACGGCGCTCATACGTCGTCTTGCCTTTTTGAACATCCGCGATGACGAATCCCTTATCCTCGTTGATTTCTCCGAAATCCACCCGCTCAATCGAACCCGGATAGATCACCGGTGGATACCCGCCCTCATTCAAGTCCTGATACTTATGAATATGGCCCAGCGCCACATAATCAAAACGCGGGTTGCACACGAAAGCAGGCTGAAGGATCACGTCCTTACCGATCTTAATCGTTTGTTCGTTGCCAAATTTCGCCCCTGCCACAGAGGCATGCGCCGTCAAGATCGTTGGCAATTCAGGATCAAGACGCGAAATCGCGTCTTCCACAATCGCCGTTAAGATCGATTCGATCGTCACCGAAGGGTCATCTGCTGCCCGCTCATTGTTCTGCGCCTGCGCGACAACCGCCGACCGGGTAATCCAGGGCAGCGCGATCACCTGCACCTGCGTACCATCCAGCTCATCAGGCCCATAAAGCTTCGGCGCGCTCAACACATGAATAAACGGGGGTTCAAGCGTTTCAAATTCCTGCATCGCGTGCGCGCGCATCTGGGCAGGCGAGATATCATGATTACCCGTCACCAACAGCGTTGGAATGCCCGCCTGCGACAACTTCATTATCCGCCGTCCCCACTCCCGCTGGAAAGTGGGCTGCGGACTGCGATCCCGATAAGTGTCGCCGGCGAAAATCACCATGTCAACTTTTTCATCGATCGCTGTCTTAACGATCGTATCCAGCGACTTCAAAAAGTCCATCACCCTCTCCGGCAGGCCCGTCGTCGGGTCGTGTTGACCATAATTGGCCATATCAATATGCGCATCTGCGAAATGGAGTATTCTGGGCATTCAATAATTATAACAAGTCATCCGGAGGCTTTTGGTAAAATTATCGTCGTTCAGGAGGTTTCAAATGGCGCGAGCGCGAACAAAAGCAGAGTTGTTATCATTTGGCGAAAAAGAATTCGAGCGTCTTATTCAGCTGATCAACACCATTGATCCAGCGATGGGGGAAGAGTTGATTATTTTTGATGATCGCAAGCTCTCTGACGTCATTATGCACCTGGTTGATTGGCAAAATCTCCTGTTTGGTTGGCTCGAAACCGCAAACCGGGGTGAGAAACCCGCTATTCCAGGTGAGGGGTACAAATGGAGCGATTTGCCTGCGTTTAATCAGGCGCTTTATGAAAAATCAAAAGGCAAAACTTTAACTGAAAGTCTCACCCTGCTCGGTCAGTCCCATAAACAGGCAATGGCGATGATCCATAAAATGAATGAAAGCGACCTCGAAGAGAAAGGCAAATTCAAATCGTTTGGCACCAGCAACCTTGCCAGTTATTTCGCTTCCGTCACCTCCAGCCACTATGTTTGGGCCATTGACCTGATCCGCAAAGCCCCTCGATAGAACACGTTTACTTTCACTGTTTCGCCAAACTGCCCCGAGAAATAAACGACATAAGGTGTATCAGGTTAAGTGTGGGCTTAATCAAGCGAAGGCTCACGAGGCTTCCTCCAAGGGGGAAGGTTGACGGGCGCAGCGAGACTGAAGAGGGTGTTTCGATGTGTTTGCTAAATTTGCGTTGCCCAGAATATGTTGGGATTGCGCTCCGATCCGTTAACGATTGGGTCAGGTATATAGTCGCTCCACCCAACACACCACACTCCGCCTGGGCCATCCACTTTCTGAAGCGCGAAATAGCAATTACAATTCCGCCGCATTCCAACTCAATTAACCCTTGAAAATGGTCAATTCAAGCGTCAGTTGATACCATTCTCACCAGCAATCCTCTAAAATCCGGGTAACTTCAAATTGTTCAAAGGAGCAACCATGTTCGACACAAAAAAAGCAGGCGCGCGCATCGCCCTTCTCCGCAAAGCCAAAGACCTCACCCAGATGGAACTCGCCGACCAGCTCATGGTCAGTTATCAGGCCGTCAGCAATTGGGAGCGCGGCAACACCATGCCCGATATCGCCAAGCTCTCTGATCTCAGCCGAATTCTCGGGGTTTCCATTGAAGAGCTGCTTGGTTCCAAAACCGAAACGGAGATCGTACAAAAGGTTATCAATCAAACCGAGCCGCTTGACCTCTCCGAAGTCGCCACCGTCGCGCCGATTCTCAAGCCCTCTCAGCTCGAAGAGGCTGTCAAAAATTCCGACTCCGCCGCCATTGATCTCGGCGTGGTGATCAATCTCGCCCCCTTTCTCAGCAAAAAGCGCCTTTCCGAAATGCTCAATAAAGTCAATTTCGCCAAAATCGAAGAAATCGTCCCCCTTGCGCCCTTCCTCGAGACTGACCAGATCACAGAAATCATTAATCAACACCACAATCTGACCGGAGACATCGGCAGCCTGATCGGTTTGGCTCCCTTCATGGATAGCGCTCAGATTGGCCAACTGTTGGATAAATTGGATCTAAAAGCGAACATCAATCAGATCATTGCCCTTGCCCCTTTTATGGACGAACCCGCTCTCGACAAACTCGCCCTGCGATTTGCGGATGAACAACTCGACCCTTCCGCCCTGGTCGGCCTGGCGCCTTTCATGAGTCAGACGGGTTTAAGCAAGATCGTCAATCGGCTCTCCCCATCCTGCCTCAAAGCCCACATTGTCAGTCTGGCCCCTTTTCTCGACTCTGAGATTCTGGCCCCCATTGCCAGAGAGCTGATGAAGAACGGTGACATGCAAACCCTCATGGCCATCATGCCCTTCATCGACTCAGAGGAGCTCTAACATGTGGTCTCACATCATTCAATTGCTGCGTCGTCTTTACTAAGCACAGTCTCTTGATCAACAGCAGGCTTCATTTGAAGCCCGTTGCGCAATTAACCGAACTAAATTATTCCGTCACGCCCATTCGTTCCAGCTCGTCTTTGGCGACCCACCAGTTAGGGTGCCATTCCAGTGCGCGGTTGAAATAATAGATCGCCTGAGGATAATCACCGATCATTTTGCTCGCCCTGCCAGCCCAGACGAATGTCTCTGGAATAGCGGGTTCTGCCGAGCGGCTGATTGTCTTTTGCGCCAATGACAAGGTGTCTTGATAACGTCCCGAATAAAAGTACGCGAAGTAAGGTCCGGTCTGATACCAGGTAATGCGCCAGGGTCGCTCTGACTCGCTTAACGTGTTATAAACCTCAAATGCCTTATCATAGGCTTCAGCTGCCCCTGCGTAATCCTGAAGTTCCACTAAAATCGATCCGCGGCTGTACCAGGCAAAGAATAACTCCCTGCCCTCCACATTGTAGATCCGATTACTCACCTGTTCCAAAGCCTGGTGTTTGTTATAGTTCTCGTCCCAATTCATCCCCAGGATGTCCTTCACTTCCTGTTCACGTTCCCAGGGGTAAATCACCAGGTAAATGTCATCGAAGTGCGCCCAATACATTTCTATGTTTTCATAGCTCATCGTGATCTCACCCAGATAAGTGTCTGGGATGTTGATTTTCTTCGTCGCGTCATCGTAGCCATAAACCAACCCATAGTGGCCCATCCAACCCTGTTTAGAATCCATATAACCGCGTTCAATCACGACCGGGAACCCTGCTGCGACCAACCGTTTCAGCAGCTCTATGTTGCCGCCATAGCGGACAATCCCGCCGAACTGAGTTTCCGTCACCACATAATTGAGCATCTCATAAGGCATGACATTGCGATCCTCTTTGCGGGGTTTGAGAAACCTGGAGGTCTGTTCCTGAGACACCGGTTCACCCCAGTAACTGAGAATCATTGCCAGGTTGGCTGGCCCACAGTTATTAAAGCCTTGTTTGATCCATTTGATGCCCTCAATCCTCGCTGAGCTGGGTGGAGGAAGCGGGGTTGGCGTCGGCGTGAATGTCGGCGTCGGCGTCGGCGTATCTTCCGCGGTTGGCCATGGCGTTGGCGTATGGGTCGGAATCATCGTCACCGTAGGCGTCGGCGCGATAGCTGTTAAAGTCGCCGCTGCTTCAGGGCTTAACTCACCGTGTTCACTGGGGTTAAAGACCACTTTCTCTGGGGGATTAAAGAAATCATGGATGCCTGAACGCGCTTTAGCGACATAAAAATATGCGCGGTCATTCACCCACGGAATTTGATATAAACCAACCGCTAAAACAATCAGCCCCGCCAGGATCCCTAAATAGATCCATGGAGTCCGCCAGATTGTCTTATGAACTAATCTTCGCTTAAGTCTCTTTTTTGATCTAACCATAGCAATTTCGCATTATAACCGTTTTGGGCTTTCGCGTTTCTTGTCTCAGGGCTGCGCGCCAAGCTTAGCCAATTCATCCACTGCTGGCTGCCAGTTCGGATACCAGCTTAAAGCTTCCCTGAAATATCTGATTGCCTCTTCTGTCTGCCCAAGCGCCGCCGCGGCCCGCCCAGCCCACCACCAGGTCTCCGGCAAGCTGTCTTCGGTAGTGTCGTCCAGAGTTTTAATCGCCAGGTTCAACGTGTCAGTGTAACGCCCCACCCCATAATAAGCCAGATAGGGGCCTTCCTGATACCATGTCAACCGCCAGGGACGCTCCTTCAGCTCAAGCGTCGGATAAATCGCGAACGCCTGATCATAGGCCTCAGCCGCTTCCAGGTAACGTCCCATTTGCGTCAAAAGTGTGCCCTTGCTATACCAGGCAAAGAACTGATCTTGTCCCAAAGTTTCAGAAACAACCTCCGTCATCATCTCCATCGAAGTTTGCAGATTTGCCGCTTTATCCGCATGGCTTCCCAAGATGTTCATGACTTCGCTCTCACGTTCAGGCGGGTAAATCACCAAATAAATGTTCGCGAAATGCAGCCAGTCTTTCATCAGCTCATCATATGAAATGTATAAATTCCCCACCAGTGAATCTGGGATGTGCACCCGTTGCCGGCTGTCATCATATGAGTCGATGATGCTGTAATGCCCCATCCAGCCATCCCTGGGGTCAGTATGTCCGCGCTCGAGCAAAACCGGAAAACCAGCCGCTACCAGTCTTTTCAGGAGCTGCAAGTCCCCTCCGTATCGCTCCACTGCTTTAAGCGGCGTGGACTGATTGACAAACGTTTCCATCTCAAACAAATTGACGTTGCGGTCCTCACGGCTGGGTCTCAGATAAGGTTTTAACTCACCCTGGGTCGTATGATGGCCCCAATAATTCAACATCATCGACAAGTTTGCCGGCCCACAGTTGTTGAAAGTTTGATATTCAATCTCGAAGCCATCCAGATATACCATCGGCGGCAGCGCGACCAGCTCAGGCGTTGCCGTTGGGGGAAGGGCTTCGGTGACGGTTGGCGTGGCGATCACAGTTATCACCGTCACTGGCGCCTCCGTTGTCGCCGCTGCGGCAGGCTCGCCAGAACCCGCCAGAGTCGCCGTGGCAACGCCCTGCGGCACGAAAACACTCTTTTCGGGCGGCGCGATCATATTTCGAATCGCCACCCTCATCTGCGCGATCCGCGGAGCGAGGCGCGTCTTCACCGCCGGAAACTGAAATGCCCCAAAAACGACCACCACTCCAAACACGACTAATAACACCCATACCAGGGGGTGTACGTTTTGCTTATGGCCTAATTGTTGCTTGAGTTTTTTTGTACTGCGCGACATAACTTATGGTTCCATCCCCAAAGCTTAAGCCCTGCCTCAGCCAACGCCTAAACCATCAGGATAAATCAAGAGGCTACTATTAATAATCATTAGATACGCATTATAACGCTTGATTCACGCGCATCCAATCCAGCCGTTCAAGCCTGTTTTGCGTTCCAAAAATGCGTGGTCAGAAAAAAAAGGAAGCGCCAATACAATTTAGTTTTAGTGAGAAATAAAGCGGAAGGAACTCCCTGTGACCATCAGAGTCATGATGAGTATACACGTACAGGCCGAAAATGGAGAGGAAAATCCTCCGGGTTTGACAGAAATCAGAGACGCTGCGCAAAACCAGATGGACTATCCCGGGGGCAAATCAGCCAGGGTTCCCCCTTAAAGATGTGGGAGGGATTCCCTGGCTGATACGGTGTGCTCAATCCATCCGATACACAGAGCTAAGCGATGTTAATCATCCATCATAATCGGTAGGGAATTCGCAATACCTTTCCGAAGTAGCCGGATCTATTATTGCCCATGTGATATAGACTGGAGCAGCGCCCAGATTACCATCAAAACCTAATTTTTGAAACAGGAAAGAATCGCCGGGTCTCACAGCGGGCATTTTACTGGAAGAATTCGCAAAATATTCATAACCATAAATTACTTTCAGCACAAAATTGTTTGTCCATGTTTTGGATCCAGTATTCTCAACTCTCGCTTCGACTGTAATAGTTCCGTCAACCTTAGATATAGTAGCAAAGTTGGAGGTTACCAAACAATCTTTTTCAGGGAGGTTGACCGCTGGGCTGGCCACTTTGATCACAACGGTCAAATGAGCATCTTTGTCGCCCACGCCAAAGATGGTTCCATCATCGGCTTTTAATTTGAATCTGGTGGTGAAGTCTCCGCTGGAATTTGGGCTGACCAATTGGACA
>JAAYCN010000003.1 GCA_012729755.1 Chloroflexota bacterium
GCTACTCGCCGCGCGCCGCTCCCTTCGCAGACGCCGAACGCAGTGAGGCGCTGCTCCGCTGATTCGGTCGCGCTCTCCCACGCCGGCGATGGGACTGCCGGCGCGACTTTCGCAGACGCAGAACGCAGTGATGCGCTGCGCTCCCTTGGTCCTGGTCGGCGTCCTGTTGATCAGCTTATCCCAAAAAGTAAAATGTTACATTTTGTAACATTTTGGACTTCCTCACGCAGCAGCAAGAGCGCTGCACCCCTGCCCCTCGCTTCGGCTTCCGCTGCGCGTTCACTTAACTTGCCCAGACAAAGAGCAAAAATGGTCTGGGCTGCGTTAGTTCCGCTTCTCTCTCGCCTACGCAGCGGGGACGCGCAGGGCGCTTTCGCAGAACGCCGAGCGAAGCGATGGCGCTTGGGCAGCAGCGCCGGTCATCATGATAGTTTCTTTCTGCGCTCTCGCAGACGCCGAGCGCAGCGAGGCGCTAGCCAGCAGGCGCACACCGCCCCACCGCGCACAGGACGCGCGGGACGCCCCGCGGCTGCGCTTCGGAACAACCTGCAAGAGCAGGTTGTGGAGATGGGCGAAAAGAAGCATCATCAAGTTGCTGTCTTTTCGACCAGTCGCTCAAACAGCACCCGCAGGGCTGGTCGGTCAGCGCCTAACCGCTCGCTGTCGCTTGATTTCGCATGTTTCAGGCACAGGTTACGGGTGGACATCTTCCCGCGATCTATGACAATCTTCCGGCAACAATGTTATAGAAACCATTTAACGGGGCTGAGGTGCGCCCCTATGGACGCTTCGCTTTTCTATAACATTTCGTTGCCGAAAGCTTGGCGGGTTTCCGCGCCCCTGCCTGCCGGCTTCGCTGCTGCCTGCAGGAGCAGGCAGCATGGACACCCGCGCAAGGCGGCTTCCAGCCGCACTTGTGCAGGGTGCTTCCCTCGCCGGCAGCCGGGCGCTTCAATTAGTTCAATTATCGAGGTGAATAATGACATATCCAAGTAGTTCAGCAGTCGTCGCGGGTGATGCCACCCTTGCCAGTCAATACAATAATCTGCGTTCGGATGCCCTTTTTATGGGGCAGGCAGCAGCGGACGCCGCCCCGATTGCCAGCTTGCTCGAGAGTTACGAAAGCCGGCTCAAGTTAATCAGGTCAGGGACCACGCTTTTACAGATCAGCGCGGATGCTGACGCGCCTGTGTCTCTGATGATCGATGGTGTCATGGTGCAGGCGGTCTCAAATGTGGTTTTGGCTGCCGGTGATGCACCTTCCGGGGTCGCGTCAACCTTCTATGTGTTTGCCAACAGGGCTGCCGGTTCAACGAGTTTCACGCTCAGCGTCAACACTTCGCCTACCGAATTAGCCAATCAACGCCGAATAGGGCGGTTTTACTGGGATGGAACGAAGATTATTAAGGATTCGATCAGGACTGAACTGGCGGTGTTGATTGCTGAGCTCTTATATCATGTAGAGCCTAACATTTGTGAAGGTCGGTTGACGCTTTCTACCGGCGTACCCGTGCCAACCTCTGATGTTGCTGCATCGGCTAATGTTTATTTCACGCCTTACACCGGCAGCCGGATCGCTCTTTATGTGATCGGTTTTGGGTGGAGACTTTACACCTTTTCGGAGCTCACGGTTTCGGTCGCCGCAGTCGCAGCGGATAAAAATTTGGATATTTTTATTTACGACAACGAAGGTACATTGACCTTGGAAACGGTTGAATGGTCAAACAACACGCTCCGCGCGACTGCTCTGACCCGCCAGGATGGTGTTTTGGTCAAGAACAATGAGCTCAACAAGCGATACCTGGGCACGGTCAGAACATCGGCAGCCGGTGAATCTTGCGACACGATGCTTAAACGCTTTGTTTGGAACTACTACAACCGCATAGATCGCTTTATGCGTGCGGTGGATGAAACGGATTCCTGGACTTATGCGGTAAATAATGTGTGGAGAAATCTCAACAACACATCAGATAATAGAGTTCAATTCGTTATCGGGGTTGATGAAACTTTGGTCACTTTTCAGGTTCATGTTCTTTGTGAAAATTCGGGTAATAATGCTCATTGTGTGTCTGCCTGCCTGGATAACAACAATACCACTAGCTGCTTGATTTTATTGGGTATGAGAATATTGGCAGCCACTTACAACAAGCAATGGAAAAGCGCCTACTACTGCGATCACCCTGGGTTAGGATATCACTATCTTCAAATGGTCGAGTTTTCCGGCGGTGGTACCACGACTTTTTATGGCGATCATGGCTCTTCACCGGAAGTTAAATCCGGTGGTTTTGGCTGGTTGGCTGCTTAGTGTTCGGCTGTTTCGTGTTCGGCGCTCGCCCGCCCCTTGCAGGGGCTACCTCGCGCCTACATGTCATTCTGAGCGAAGCGAAGAATCTTATTTTTTGGAAGGAGTAAAAAATGTCAGACAATATCTACAATCCAAAAGTTCTTACTGATCAGCTTCAAAAAGCCGGTTTACCCGTGGCGAGTGTTTCATCCACCGGCCGGGTTGATTATGCCAGGGCTTTATCAAAAGCCGAGATGGTTTTAGCTGAGAGTGTTTTAAAATCCCACGATCCCCGGCCAAGTGATTTTGAGATCAGAGTTGAGAAAATGCAAAAAGCAGGCATCACTTTTGAAATGCTTGTTCTTGCTCTTTGGGATCAGATAATAAAAGGCGATGACTCTGCAGCCACCGCCTTAAACGAAAAGATGGCAAGTGTCTTTAATTTGATGGGTTAAGTATTTCGCTTGGGTGAAATAAAAAATGCCTGCAGTTTGAACTGCAGGCATTTCTCTAAATTCGGGTATTACTTTGAGGCCAACAGATCCTTGATCTCGGTCAGGGTCTCATTCATGCGGAAGAAGAGGATGAGGAGTTCGCAATAAATTCGCACCATGACAGGACCTACCACCAGGAAGATAAGCCCTCCCAGGAACGTTGCCGCGCCGCCGCCATAGCGTCCGAAGCTGCTGCCCATCATCACCAGCGCGGCGATGACCGTACCGGCCACGCCCACCTAGAACAGGATCTGGATGATAAGGGGGGTGATCATTTTTCGAAATTTGATAAAGTCTTGCATTATTGCCTCCATTTAATATATGATTTTTGATATTTCAAGATATCTGAATATTAGTATAGCAAATCAGGCACGCAATTTCAATTCGTGTATTTTTCCCAGTGAACCCGGCTTTCATCATACTGAGTTCGGGGCGCTTTTTCCTCAGCGGGGTAGCCGACAAAAATCACATTCAGTGGGAAAACCTCTTCCGGGATCTCAAGAATACCGCGCAGCATGGCCATGACATCTTCCTTGGGGTAAGAAGCCACCCAGCAAGTGCCCAAGCCCAAACCGGCGGCGGCCAGCAGCAGATTCTGCGTGGCGGCGCTGCAATCCTGCACCCAATATCGGGTGGCGGACTCATTCTGGGCGATGGCGATGTTTCCACACACCACCACGGCCGCAGGGGCGTTGTAGTTGCCGTATTTCAGCTTGGAGCGCATCTTGTCGAGTGCCTCTTCATCCGTCACCACAACAAATTCCCAGGGCCGGCTGTTGCTACCCGAAGGCGCGGCCATGGCAGCCTGCATCAGTTTGGTGATGGTTTCTTTATCCAGTTTTTTGCGATCATAAATGCGGATACTGCGGCGTTTGAAAATAAGTTCGAGTATATCTTCCATTGTTCAACCTTTCCGTGATTATTTTAGTTTGACGTAAATGGCGAAGTTGCCTTCTTCACCCTTGACTTCCTTGACTTCAAACAGCTTGGTGTTGGCGCGGATGAGCGAGGACAACTGGCTGTGGCCGTAGGTGCGGGCGTCAAAACCGGGGTCCAGCTGGCGTAAATGGTGTCCAACAGTACCCAAGAATGCCCAGCCATCCTCTTGAACGGCATAGCCAAAGGCCTGTTTCAACAATGGTGTCGCGTCCGGAGCGGCTGGTTCTTTGGGTTCGGTCGTATCTTTTTTGCTGCGGCTGGTGCGTTTCTTGGCAGGTTTTGGCGGCACCAGGTTTTCTGTGTAAACAAACACATCGCAGGCATTGACAAACGCGCGCGGGGTTTTCTTCTGCCCAATCCCCATCACAAAAAAGCCTTTTTCGCGAATACGCGTGGCCAAACGGGTGTAGTCGCTGTCGCTTGATACCAGGCAAAAAGCATCCACCGTGCCGCTGTAGAGCAGATCCATGGCGTCAATGATCATGGCACTATCGGTGGCATTCTTCCCGATGGTGTAGCGGAACTGCTGGATGGGCTGGATGGCATGGGTTTGCAGGGTATCTTTCCAGCCGCCCATATTGGAAGTGGTCCAATCGCCGTAGGTCCGGCGCACGGTGACGGTGCCGTATTTGCTGGCCTCCGATAACATTTTGTCAAGCAAACTCGGCGTCGCATTGTCGCCATCAATCAGGACAGCCATCCTGCGCAAACCGATCTTGTTATTCGAATCATACATAAATAAGTCCTTTTCTATCCTCCTGATGGAGTTCATGATTTCATTATACCTTTGCCCATTTTCCTGTGGCTCTCATAATAAGCGGCTATTTCAAGCCATTATATACATGAACTAATTTAAGTGTCCATAAAGCATTTGTCTTTTGTCAACCAGCAAGCTGCAAGAATCTTAGTCATTCAACTGTTTTGGGTTTATTTTTTGCAGTTGTTCTGGCTGATGGTTGACTATCGGAAAAAAGGCGTTCCCTTTTTTGGGGGAAATAAGTTGATGTGAATATTGATTTGTTTAGCAAATGGCAGATCATCCCTGACTATCAATTATCAATGAGCTCGTGATTAAGAGATTGATAGGCAGCGGGCATTTTGAGGACTCATTCTTTCACACATTGCCCGTCAAATCCTGCTTTGACCAGGAAATCAAATGCCCGCATGGCGTCTTCTGTGATCGACTGTTGAGACTGAAAGCCCCTGTCCGCATATACCATCAACCGATGGAAATCGCCGACCATGATTTCAATCACATCATTTAATGGGATATCGATAGAGGGATACTCAGTAAAAGAAATGGGGGGCGAGGTAATCACAAAATTCAATTCAGGCCAGACAATGTCGGCCGTTGCCCGCGCGCGACGTTCCATATATGGTTTGTGGACCAGGATGGCAGAATTAATTTCAAGTCCATGGTCTCCAAGCAAGGAGCGGCTGAATCGCAGGTTTTCAGCTGTATTTGTACTTTTTTCCTCAAGGAGGATTTTGTTTGGCGGTACACCCAGGTTCAATGCGATTTGAGCGAATTTCCGCGCTTCGGTTTGATGCCAGACGCCTTTGGTCAGCCGCCCAAGACCACCTGAGCAGACCAATATTGGCGCCCATCCATCCAGGAAAAGCCGCGCGGCATACTCCGCGACCCGCAAGTCGTGGCTGCCCATGGCAATCAGGCAGTCCGCTTTACGCAGAGGCTCACTCAGCCTCAGGTAATCCCAGAGTATGCCGGCTTGAACGATGATTTCTTTCTTGATCCCCTGACTTTTCAAATTACATCCAACCCTGCAGTGTATAAATCAGCATGCCCAGGTATTCCTTGAGCGCACTGGTGGTTAACGCCAGGTTGCTGGCTGATGGAATGACGTTGAGGACGCGGTTGACCCATCCGCCGTTTTGCTTCTCTGCTGAATCATTTTGCGTAACGGAGAAATCCACCGGAAGGGGAATGACCTCAAAACCCTGCTTTTCAAAAAGAGCCACCGAGCGGGGCATGTGCATGGCTGATGTAACCAGGAGGATTTGTTCAATTTCGAGTTCAGTCAAAATCTCCTTCGCCTTGAGCGCGTTTTCGTACGTATTTTGAGATTCATTCTCAAGGATCAGCGCGTTTTCGGGAACTCCAATGTCCA
>JAAYCN010000063.1 GCA_012729755.1 Chloroflexota bacterium
AATTTCATCCACTGATTTTTAGACAGTATCTGGCATATAAAGGCTTGCATTCAGCGATCATGTTGAAGGATAATCGCCTGAAAAAGAAAGACGTCAATAAACAGGTCTGGCAGGAAATGGTCAGGACGGAGGAGTACCAGCAGGGGAGACGGGAGCGGTATAAGATTGAGCGCAAATTTTGGGAAGCCAAAGTGCAGCATGGCTTAGGGCGCTGCCGGTATATTAGCTGTACAGCGATCGTCTAAAAACCTGATAAAACAAGGCTAAAAGACCCAAAGTGAAGCCCTGGTCCGCTTCACAACGGGAATCAATAGTGTTCCTGCTGAATAAACTGCTTATTTTCAACGGCCTCAGGATTGAGACCAACAAATCTTACATAGTGCGCTGCTTAAGGTGACTGTCGAAATCAAAATCTCTGGGTGAACAGAAGCATTATCAGATCAAACCGAAAAGCTTGCATTTTGTTTAACTAAAAATCGCTCATTTAGATGTGGTTGCCCTGATTTCGCTTCGTGGGTGGTTTCTACGATATCATCACGATGAATTTTGATTGGCATGTTGAAAATACTCAAAATACGCCAAGATTACTTGACTAATCACCTTCAAAATGTTAATCTATAGTCAATGTCAATAATTACCTTAACGACTGATTTTGGAAATGTAAATGGTTTTGTGGGGACGATGAAAGGCGTTATTTGGGGCATTGCTCCGGATGCAAAAATTGCCGATATTACCCACGATGTACCCGCCCAAGACATTCGCACGGGCTCAATCGCGCTCTGGCGCGCGGCCTCTTTTTTCCCGGCTGGCACGGTGCATGTTGCCGTGATCGACCCAGGTGTGGGGACGGCAAGACGACCTGTTGCCGCGCAGCTTGGCGACCAGTTTTATGTCTTGCCGGATAATGGATTGATTACGCCGATGCTTGAGGACGCAGAAGCGTCCGGCGCGGTCGTGCGCATCGTTGATCTTGACAAGCCTGAATTCTGGCTCAAGCAGGTTTACACGACTTTTCATGGACGGGATATCTTCTCGCCATGCGGTGCGCATCTGGCAGCCGGCGTCCCTCTGGAGGAAATGGGAACTTTAATTGATGACCCGGTGAGAAAACCTCTGCCACGCCCTCAGCAAACGGAAGCGGGTTTTAAGGCCAATATTGTGGTCATCGATTATTTCGGCAACTGTTCAACGAATTTACGCGTCGCTCAGGTTCCTGACCTGAGCAGAGTGGCGCTGAAGATTGCTGGCCAGACTATCCACGGCATTTTGCCTTCATATGGGCACGCCAAAGTGGGTGAGCTGGTCGCGGTGACAGACAGCGAAGGCTTTGTGGAAGTTGCGGTTGTGAATGGCAGCGCTGCTCGAAGCTATGGCATTCAGCTGGATGACCCAGTTGAGGTGATCCTGAATGGTTGACCAAACTCCTCCGGTCTTATCAGTTAAGGATTTAAGTTTTCGCTATCATTCGCGGCAGACACTTGCTATTGAAAATATCAATCTTGATCTTCATGCGGGTCAGGTCGTGTTGCTGGCTGGCGCGTCTGGCTGCGGAAAAACTACTTTGATGCGCTGCATCAATGGCTTGATTCCACACTCTTACAACGGAAGTATGACTGGCGATGTTGAGCTTTTTGGCCAGTCAGTTATAGGGCTCGGCCTCTCGGATATCTCAAGACGGGTGGGCACCTTGCTGCAAGACCCGGAACGCCAGATTTTGGGAACTTATGTCTTGAATGAGGTTTGTTTTGGCCTGGAATCGCTGGGGATGAGCCGTGAGGAGATGCTGCCCAGGGCTATGAAGGCGCTGGAACGCCTCGAAATTGCTTATTTGGCTGAAAAAGAGACTTATTACACCTCAGGTGGTGAAAAGCAGAAAGTCGCCCTGGCTGGCGTGTTGGCGATGGAACCGGATATTCTCCTGCTTGATGAACCTCTGGCCAGCCTTGATCCTGCTTCAGCGCATGAAGCGCTGCGCGCGTTCCGAAAGCTGGCTGATGAAGGCTTGTCTGTCCTGATCGTTGAGCATCGCGTGGAAGATGTCTTAGCGATTAAACCGGAACGTGTGGTTTATATGGAAAAAGGACGGATCACTTATGACGGTGACGTGGCAGGACTGGTGGAAGTGGTCGATTATGGCCGCATAAAGCTCCCAGCAGATGTGGTGATGCGGCGCAGCCAGGGAAAACCGGTCAAACAATTCCAACCCGCGGTGCCAAAAGTTGACCCGGAAAGCGAACCACTGGTTTCATTTCAGGACGTGTGTTTTCAGTACGGCGCCGAAAACCCGCAGGTGCTGCACGGGATAAGCCTTGATATTCGTGCGGGCGAGGTGATCGCCATTTTGGGCCATAACGGTTCGGGTAAGACAACTACCGTGAAACATGCCCTGGGTTTGCTAAAGCCGACTTCGGGGCGTGTTTTGCTGCAGGGGGTGGACAGCAAAAAGCTGACAGTCGCCGAATCGGCCCATACGATCGGTTATGTATTTCAGAGCCCAACCCAGATGCTTTTCGCGCCGACTGTGCGTGAGGAATTGGCTTTTGGGCCGACCAACCTGGGCATGCCGAAACCCAAGATGCTGGCGAATGTGGAATGGGCGATAAAAACCGTCCATCTGGAAGAAGAGTTGGCTACCCCGCCGCTCGCGCTCTCGTTTGGGCAGCAAAAACGTGTTTCAATCGCTTCTGTGCTCTCGATGCGCTCGAAGATTTTAATGATGGACGAGCCAACAGCCGGGCAGGATTATTGGAATTATCAGGCATTTATGGATACGATCCTGCAAACGCCGGGGTTTGATGCGATTGTTTTCATCACGCATGATCTCGATCTGGCATTGACATATGCCAACCGCATTGTCGTGATGTATGGCGGGCGCATTGTGGCTGATGGAACGCCGCAGGAAGTTCTCGCGGAAGATGAACAACTGCACAAATGGCGCCTGGAACCAACCTCGTTATTGTCATTAAACCGAACTTATTTTGAACGAACCGGTCAATTTTTAAGAGCTGAGCAGCTTGCTCAGTTGATTAATTAAATTTTTTAGTTTATTTTGGAGGATTTAATGAGCGACAAAGTAGAAAAGAAACCATTATGGCAGTTCGGCACGAAACAAGTTGTTTATGCGGCGATCGGAGCAGCACTTTACGCGGTTATTACCTGGGCCTTCAATCTCTGGCAGATCCCAGGCGCTGGCAATGTGGGTGTGCGTCCGTCAATCGTCATCCCGATGTTCTTCGGTATCGCGTTTGGTCCCATTGTTGGCTTTATTGCCGGTTTTGTCGGTAATATCCTGGCTGATTTCCTGAGTGGCTACGGCTTTTGGATCTGGTGGGACCTCGGCAATGGTATTTTGGGTTTGATCCCAGGTTTGTTCTACCCCATCATTCATAATTACAGAGCGACCGCCTCGATTATCAAAGGTGAGATTTCTGTAGTGCTCGGTTCAGCGCTGGGCATGGGTCTGGCAGCGATTTCTGAGATGTGGGTTTCCGGCGCAGACATGAATACGGTGATTTTCGCTAACTTCCTGCCTGCTTTCCTGACCAATATCGTCTGGGGTCTGATCTTGTTGCCCATTTTGATGGTCGCTTACGCAGCCATCATGCAACGCAGCGGCAGGTAAAGCTGAATAATCTGAGCGGCTTTGCGAAGCAGCGCCGCTCAGAATTGTCTAATCATGATAGTCAGTTGGAAGTATCGATACCGTGATAGCCTTATGGATCGGATTGATCCACGCGCGAGGTTTATTGTCTCGTTGGCTATACTGCTGGCAGCGACCAGCACGTGGAACCCGACCTTATTGGCGATTGTCTTCGCGATTGCCATCCTCTGGTATGCCTCGGCGCGATTGAGCTTCAAGGACACCAAACTTGGTTGGCTGATGATTTCGGTGATGTTGTTTACCATGATCGTGGTGAACACGCTCATCACCGGCGGCGGGGCAGGCGGTGTGGTACCTCCGGGGGGACAGCTTATCTGGCCAAATGGATTTAATTTGTTCGGCAAGCATTTTGTAATCGGTCTGACCATTGAGCGATTATGGTTCGCGATCGCCCAATTGATGCGCATTCTGTCAATCTCATTGGCCTTTATCATGATTCCGTACACGATGGATTCGAGAGCTTACGGAGCAACATTCAGCAAGTTGGGCTTGCCGGATCGGTTGGCTTATACGATGGAACTTTCTTTCAGGTTCATTCCCACGCTGGCACGCAACCTTCAAGTAACGATGGATGCTCAAAAGGCGCGTGGCTTTGAGCTGGACGCGAGACGCGGCGGATTGTTTGGAAAGATTAGGGGGGTCGCGCCGCTGGTCATTCCGGTGACAATGAACGCGATTGTGTCGAGTGAAGATATTGCTAACGCGATGGACTTGCGAGGCTTTGGTCAGCGGAAGCGAACCTGGTTGTATCAACTCCGGTACCACTGGTGGGACTGGGTATTGATTGTCTTTTCGATCGTATTGGTGATCGTGTATATGGTTTTAGCTTATAAATATGGATTAAAACTCTTCTCAGTTCCCGGCTGGTGGTATTCGCTATTCAAATAAGATGAGTTAAATAAAAACATGGCTGGTTACTTGACCAGCCATGTTTTTGATTCACGTGATTACATCAGAAAGGGAATTAAGGAGCGACGCGCCGTTCATCGCGCTGCGGAAAATGTTGGTGACAATCAAAACTCCGATACTGCCGCAAAGGCAGAGAACGAGCAGGACAATCAGGATGATGGCCCAGGTGGGGAATTTTTTCTGAGTAGGTGCCGCGGCAGCAGGGGGGACAGAACCGGCGGCGCTAACAGGTGCTTCAGGGGCTGGGGGCGTAGCTGGCGCGGCTGGCTTGAAGACCGGAGCCTGCCACTCATCTGCCTGCGGCGTTTGGGCAACTTCTTCTGGCGCTGGGGCGGCGGTCCAAGCAGAGATCTCTTCGACGGGTTTGAAGACGCCCTCCGCAGCATTCTTCACCGCGTCGCTCGCTTTCTCAGCGGCCTCTTCGACTTTGTTCCATCCGTCATCCGCGGCCGCGTTCATCTGGGATTCCAATTTGCGAGCTTCCTCGTCAATCTTTTTCCAGGCGTCACTCACCTGAATTTCAGGAAGTTCGACGGCCTTATCGACCTTGTCGGCGACAGCGTCAGCCGTGTCTTTGGCTGTTTCTTCGGCTGAGTTCCAGGCATCTTCCGCTTTGTCGACTGCGGCGTCGGCAGCGTTTTCAACCTTGTTCAAGACGTCTTCCGCCTTGCCGGCTGCAGCATCGGCAACATTTTCGGTGGCGTTTTCGACTGAGTTCCAGGCATCTTTGGCAACCTTAGCCGCATCACCTGCAGCTTTTTTGGCGGTTCTGCCAACTTTCTTAGCACCAGATTCAATCGTATTCCAACCGTCGGTGGCGGCTTCTTCCATTTTTTTGGCAAACTCATCGGATTTGTTTTCCAAGTTATCCATAATGTCCCTTTCTTCTAAAAATATATGTAAATTATAAATGGAATCCGCGGAGGTTAATAAGCTTGTATTATCTCGGCAATATCGATGAGTATTATCTCGGGCAATATCGATGAGTTTGAACTGTAAAATCAATTGAAACGATATTAAACCAACTTTAGGTGCGATATTGTATAATGTTAATCTAAATAAGCTGGAGGCTTGACATGAAATTGTTCAGAGAATTTAAGGAATTTGTAGTCAAAGGCAATGCGCTCGAACTGGCCGTCGGCGTGATCATTGGCGGGGCGTTTGGAGCGGTAGTCAATAGCCTGGTTAAAGACATACTGATGCCACCAATCGGGCTGCTGCTTGGCAAGGTGGACTTCACTAATTTGTATATTCCCCTGAATGCGGCCGCGCGAGCGTTACCCGCGGGTACAACTTTGACTGAAGCACAGGATTCAGGCGCGATCGTTCTGGCGTATGGCAGTTTTTTGACGACAGTTATCAGTTTTGTTATCATCGCGTTCTGCATCTTTCTGGTTATCAAGGCCCTCAATCAGGCTCGCCGTAGCGCGGATATCAAGGCCGGCAAGAACCCTGACGCGCCAACCAACAAGGCCTGCCCATTCTGCAAGTCTGACATTCCAATCGCCGCAACCCGCTGCCCGCACTGTACTTCGCAACTTGAGGGTTGAATTTGCTTTTTCGATGAATGAGCTGGCGGATCGCGTCAGCTCATTTAGTTTCCCGACATGTTAAAATAGGCGCATGATTAATCGAGTGATTTTTGATGATAACCTGAACGCGCTCAGGAAGCTGCCTGATGGCTCTGTTGACCTGATTTATATTGACCCTCCCTTTAATACGGGCAAAGTTCAGGCGCGTACACAGATCAGGACTTCACGCGCTGAAGGGGGAGACCGCATCGGGTTTGGCAGCCAAAGCTACTCGACTGAAGTAATCGGAAAGAAGGATTATCGCGACGCTTTTGATGATTTTCTGTCTTTTCTGAGACCCCGCCTGGAAGAAGCGCGGCGAGTGTTGAAAGCAGATGGCAGCCTCTACTTTCACATCGATTATCGAGAAGTGCATTACTGCAAAGTGATGCTCGATGAGGTTTTTGGCCGCGAAAATTTCATCAACGAAATCATCTGGGCTTACGATTATGGCGGGCGGGCAAAAGATCGCTGGCCGGCAAAACACGACAACATCCTTTTTTACGCCAAAGATCATCAGCGTTTTACTTTTAATAGTGAGGATATCGATCGTATCCCTTACATGGCGCCCGGGCTCGTCTCGGCAGAAAAGGCGGCAAGGGGAAAGCTGCCCACAGATACCTGGTGGCACACTATTGTGGGAACGAATAGCAAAGAGAAAACTGGTTATCCGACCCAGAAACCGCTGGGAGTTTTGGAACGCATTATCCGCGCATCGTCGAATCCGGGCGAACTGGTGTTGGATTTTTTCGCCGGCAGCGGCACGACCGGCGCGGCGTGTTTGAAACTTGGCCGCCGGTTTATACTCGTCGACAGCAATCCACAAGCCATCGAAGTGATGAAAAACCGCTTCACTAATCATCCGGAAGTTGTATTTGAATAATTTGGAGTCTGAGCCATGCCTGATCTTGTAAATTTGACTTTGCCTAAATTGAGCGCCAATCATCTTGAAGGAGACGCGAATTTGATTTTGCCTTCTTATGATGGGTTGGGGTTGGTGAATTTAGCGCCGAGTGTGAGCCGCTGGCTGGGAGGGCCGGTGTTTTCGGAAGCAACATTTTCGCCCGAGATCATGGACAAGTTTGAGAAACGCTATAAGCGAGTGGTCGTTTTGGTGGTGGACGCGCTGGGATACAACCATTTGAAGCGGATGATTGAAGGCGAACAGGCGCCGGTATGGAAAGCATTGTTGAGCAAGGGCAATCTTTTCCCGATTTCTTCGGTTAGCCCGAGCACTACCGCCACAGCGTTGACGACGATCTGGACGGGTAAAGACCCGCAGCGGCATGGAATCATCGGCTACGAGATGTGGGTCAAAGAACTGAGCATGGTAATCAACACGATCCTGCATCAACCGATCACTTATTTAAATGACGTCGGCAGCCTGGTTAAATCAGGTTTTGACCCCTCGGCCTTTTTAGGGGTTCCCCCCTTTGGAGAAGTGCTGGAAGCAGGCAGGATTGAGTCGCATTCGTTCCTGCCCTACACCATTACCGGTTCGGGGTTGTCTCAGATGCATTCCTCGAAAACAATCCTGCATGGATATGTTTCGGAAAGCGACCTGTGGGCAAATTTGCGCGATAATCTCAACGCGCGGCCTGCCAATGCGAAGTACATTTACGCTTATTGGTCATTGGTAGACACGCTCATGCACCGCTACGGACCAGATGATGATCGCGTTGCCAATCAGTTTGCGATGCTGAGTTGGGCGCTGCAAACGCAGTTATTTGACCGTCTGGAAAGCTGGGCAAAGCAGGATACGCTCTTTTTGATGACCGCGGATCACGGGGCTGTGCCAACTCCGCAGCATGAGGAGTATGTTTTGGCTAATCACCCTGAGCTGATTGAGCAACTGGTGATGATGCCTACATGTGAAAACCGCCTGTCATTTTTGTATGTGAAGCCAGGACGAGAAACGGCAGTTCGGGAGTACTTCGATCACACCTGGCCGGGCAAGTTTACCTTGATGACGCGTCAGCAGGCCTTTGAGATTAACTTATTCGGCGTTAGTCCGCTTAACCCAAAACTGGAAAGCAGGGTGGGCGACCTGATCGCGGTCAGTCATGGGAACGCTTATTTGTGGTGGGCAAATAAACCGAATACCATGTTGGGACGCCACGGCGGGTTGACTGCTGATGAGATGTTAATTCCGCTTTTTGGCATTGACCTGTCTTAGGCGCGCTTTTTTTGGTGAGGGTTCTACTTCCAGTTCGATGTAATCGAAAGCGTTGATGATACGTGTGCGGTGAAATTGTATTTCCCGCTTTTGAGTAGGCATGTAGAGATGGATGTGACCGTGGAGGTGGATTTGGGGCGAGAACCAGCGGTCTAACCAGCGAAAAGCGTTAACGCCGCGGTGGGCGTAATCGCTGTCATCATGAATCCCCGCGGGTGGCGCGTGGCTGATAAAAATATCAAGAAAGCGCCCATACCTCACTTTGTTCCAAAGTAATTTAGGGATCATCTCGAAGATCATCAGCCACATTTGGAGCTGTGAATATTGGCGCGGTTTGTGATTGTAGACGAGACTGCCTTCAATGCCGGCGATCAGCAGGTCAAGCTTGGGGTTGTAAATCACACGACGATGCGAGTTGGTTGCCCCCCATGGTTGTTCACGGGTCTCATCGAGGGCTGATGGGGTCACTTTGTCGTGGTTGCCATTTACATAATAAAGCGGCCTGTCGAGCACTGAAACGATGTATTCGAGGTAAGGGTAAGCGAGGTCGCCGCAACTGATGACGCCATCATAGCTACCAAAACGCTCGCGCAGCCTGTGGCTGTAGACGACAGGCGACTCGGTGTCGCTGACGCAAAGGAGCTTCATCGCTTCGATTTGCTTCCCATGGCAATTACAGTGGCAACCGCATAATCACCCTCATGGGTGATGCTGATCGCCCACCTGGCAAGCCGCCTGCGCGCGGCGATTTTTTTTGCCCTGCCATGCAGCTTCAGCTTGGGTTCGCCACTGGGACGATGGAGGACTTCGATGTCCTGCCAACTGATTTTGCCGATGCCAGTGCCGAGCGCTTTCGAGGCGGCTTCTTTGGCGGCGAAAAGGCTAACCAGCGTTTCATCCTGATCGCACGCCTGGCTCTGTTCGCGCTTGGTGAAAACGCGTTGGATGAAACGCTCTCTGATTTTGGGGTTGAGCGCTGACAGCCGGCTGATGCGCGCCATGTCTACACCGCACTTTAATTTCATAGCGCCCTCCCGGAAGAAGTGATAACCAGGCGGTCCAGTTGCCAATAATGACGCGCTACTTCGAGAATTTGCTGTGGGGTGATTTTGGCGAGGATGTCGGGCAGGTCTCGGTAATAGTCGAAATCAAGCTTGTAGCGTTCGAGGTTGAGCAGGGCCTGGGCTGTCGCGGAATTAGTCTCGAAGCTGAGCGGTAAGCGCCCGATCATCTGAGTTCGTGAATCGTCGAGCTCTTCTTCTGAAACCGGCTCGGAGGTAAACCGCCTGAGCTCGTCGAGAATGAGATCAATGGCTCGCCCGAGATTGTCAGGGTTGACGCCGGCGACAACCTGCCATGGGACGGGCCCGAGACCGTTGGACAAGACGCTTTGCGCGTAATAGGCGAGACCGGATTTTTCGCGCACATTTTCGCCGATGCGTCCCATCATGCCGAAAACACCCAGAATGTTGTTGCCGAGTGAAGCGATGTTGAACTCTTCTCCCATGGTCGCTGGGGCGAGGGTGCCGACAATCAGGTCAGTCTGGCTTTTCGCTTTCAAAGCGACATGGCCGCGCAGTGATTTGGCGGGGGGCGTGAAGGGGGGCAGTTCGGGCTGTTGCTGAGAAGCGGTTTTTTGCCATGCTCCGAGCGTGTTATCGACCATGCGGATGGCATCATCGGGTTTTACACCGCCGACAACAGAGATGACCAGCTCAAGAGGCGAAAAATAATTCGCGTGGAAGTTTTTCAGATTATCGAGGGTGATTGCCCGGATGCTTTGGGGCGTGCCGTTGCCCGGTAAGGCATAGGGGTGGGCGGCATAGAATAATTTATCGAACGTTTCGTCGGCCTGATCAGCGGTGTTTTGGGCTTGAATATCCAGAGCGGTCAATATTTGCGCTCTCAAACGGTTTGCCTGACGTTCAGGAAAAGTTGGTTGGGATAACACCTCAGTGATCAAGGCCAACAGGGTGGGCAGGTCTTCGAGCAAGCATTGACCGGCGAAATTGGTTGAGAGGACACCCGCGCTGAAAGAAAGTGACGCACCCAACGACTCGATCAGGTCGTTGAGCGACCTGAAATCGTGTTGACTCGTGCCAGTCATCAAACAACTGGCGACAAACGCGGCCAGCCCCAATTTCTCGGTTGGGTTTGACACCGCGCCAACCGGCAGATAACCGCGGACGACGACGGCGGGACTGCTGAAATTGGGTCGGGTGAGCAGGGTGACACCATTCGCGTAAACGTGGCGGGTGATGTCATCGCGACCGGGCAGCGTTTGCTTTGAGAAAAGGGGCTCTGACACAGTTTACTCCTGCTCTGGGTGATAGATGCCGATCACGCGGTGGTTGGGGTCAAGATAATGGTTCGCTACACGGATGACATCCTCGATAGTGACACTGGCGAGGCGATCCACATAGGATGTGAACCAGTTGTAATTGGCAAACACATTGGCATACCCCAGCCAAAACCCCTGGTTGGTGATATTGTCACTTCCATAGGCGAAGAGCGCGCGGGATTGTTTGACGGCTTTGTCAAGTTCAGCCTGGGTAATTTGACCAGAGCGAACCTGATTGAGCTGATCGTCGAGGCGTTCAAGCAGATCCTGAACCTGACGCGTGGGGTGGAGGGTCAAGTAGAGATCGTATGTGTTTGGGTCAATGGAAGCGTTCAAGCCTCCGGCCAGCGCGACGGCGTACTCTGTCTCAACCAGGTTCAGGTAGAGGCGGCTGGTGCGATTGCTCACTGAACCGCAGCCGAACATGTTGAGCGAGGAAGGACCGGCGAGCAGGCTGTCGAGAATGGTGAAGGCGAAAAAGTCAGCGTGGTTTGCCTGGGGAGCACGGTAGGCAACCTGAAGATAGGTGGTTTCACCAGGGCCGCTCAGCTCCACTCGCTGAAAGTCGGGGAGTTCGCTTTCTGATTCCGGCTGAGCGGGCTGATTGAGTGGCGCCTGGATGCTTCCGAACAAGGATCGGATGAGGTCAATGGTTGGTTCGGGTTCGATATCGCCAGCGACGCAAAGCAAGGCATTGCCGGGGTGATAGTGGTGCTGATAATGGTTGAAAAGGTCTTCGCGCGTTAAGGCGATCAGGTCCGCGCGTTCACCGATGACTTCGTGGGCGTAGGGGTGGTGTTTATAAGCCAGGCGATTGACAGCCTCCGAAAGCAGCCAACGCGGCTCGTTCTCGGAGCCTTCCCGTTCGGAGAGAATAACCGTGCGTTCGGTCTCAACTTCGGATGGGTCAAAAAGCGAGTTGCGCATGCGGTCCGCTTCGATTTCGAGCGCCAAATGGAGTGAGTTCGCGGGCAAAGTTTCAAGGTAAGTCGTGAAATCGTTGGAGGTGAAAGCATTCCACATGCCGCCGAGGCGGGCAATGGCGTGATCCATGTCGCTGGCAGTACGTTGGGAGGTTCCCTTAAATTGCATGTGTTCCACCCAATGGCTCAGGCCGGTTTTTCCGGGGAACTCGTTGCGGGAGCCGACATTGTACCAGACCCAATTTGTCGCGATTGGCGCAGTATGAATGGGCTTGAGGATGACTCTTAACCCATTATCAAGGGTGTATAGGAATAGTTCGGCCGTTTTTGACATGGATGCGATTATATCAGTCTGAGAAGAATAAAAGAACTGGAAACTCTGTAAAGAGTCTGTGGCGTTGGTTATCTGATGAAAAGATAGATAAAAACAAATGTCTGGATCGCAATCAGCAGGGCAGATCCTCCGCGTTAGCCGTTTGGCGCGCGATATTAAGGCGAATGTGAGAATTCGTCTTTACGGTGTGTGATGTTCAGGATCTTCATTTAGGTGAGGGTGAACTTTCGCCTTTACAGAATCGGTGATGGAACCTCGTCACTGTTTTCTGACTCAACGGTTGGTGTGACCTTTTTTCTTGCTTTCTGGGAGCTTCCAGCGCACGACCATGAGCAGGCCAATCAGGATGACGGACATGCCGATCATGACACCGCGAGATTGAAGAAGGCCAAGAAAGACATCTGGCATTGGGTTCGTGCCCAGGCCGAAGGCATCGGCCAAAGCCGTGAAGACGCAGATGACATAGCCAGTGGCGATGGTGCGTGTGCCAAAATCGGCGAGCAATGATTTTTGACCCTTGGGCCAAAAGCTGAGCAGGGTCAGGTTGGCAGCCCAAGTCATTATGGCCAATCCGACCAAGAGGACAATAATTTGCACAAAACCGATAGAAGCACCGCGGTCGAGACCGAACAAACCGGGATCGATGCCTAAGATGAAGAATAGAAAGCCGATCATGATTAAAGTCAGATAGAATCTTAGTCGGCTGATCGGAAATCGAGGGGTTTCGTGGTTGGCCGTGGTTTGATTTAGATTGGCTTGTTCAAGAGGTTCCATAACCTGACAAATTTACTCCGGTAGTGCTGATTCTATCACACGCAAAAAGTTGCCAGAGGCAATCGCGGCTTGATCATTGTCGCTGTAGCCGAGACAGCTGAGAAAAGGCAACAGTTTGGGAAGATCAGCAACTGTCTCGATTTCGGCAGGAACATGTTCAAGGCCAAAGCCCCCATCAAAATCAGTGCCGATGCCAACGTGCAGCGCATCACCAGCCAGCTGGCAGAGGTAGTCTATTTGTTCGGCAACTTTGCTCAGTGAAACAGCGGCTTTTCCACCGTCCTGAAGCCAATCTCTGTTAAGAAAACCATTGCAGGGAACCACACCGATGACCGCGTCGCGCTCAAACAAAGCTTTGATCAGGTTGTCTGAAAGCAAGCGGTTGCCGACGTACCCTTTGACGAGGGAACTGGCGTTGGCGTGACTAACAACAATTTGCCCGGGATATCGCTCGAGGCACTGGAAAGCAGCGGGCTCATCCATGTGTGAAATGTCGAGCACAAAACCAATTTCTGCCATCGCATCGATCAAATCGTAACCTGCTGGCGTCAGGGGACCTGGTTGACCCGTACCACCGCAGTATTGGTTGCCTTGCCAGGCTAAGCCAATAGTGCGCACGCCTCTTGCCCACCATTCGGGCAGCTCATCAAGGCTGACAATCCCTTCGGCGCCTTCCATCAGGATAATCAAGCCGACTGGTTTGAGGGTATCGCTTGGCTCGCGCCACAAGGCGAGATGGTCACGCAACTCGGTTTTGCTGAGGATCAGGCGGAAAACGTCGGGGTTTTCTGAGGCATAGCGCTGGTAAAAATCCATTTGAGAGGAGTACTGCTCATGCGCTTCGGCAATTGAATGATAGCCTTGATGAAACTCATTGGCATTTTTCGGATCAGATTTCAGCGCGAAAAGCGTTCCAAAGACGATGGCGAGACCCGCCTGATTGTATTCGGGAAGGCCAAGGAGGGTGTTGCCGGTTTCAACTATGTTAGGATGGTTGACTTCAAGCGCGCGTGTCTCAGCGACCGGGCGGCGATAGTCACGGCCAAGCTGCTGCATGTTCCAGGCGATATCCTGATGAGCGTCTAAAAACAGGAGCATATTCATTCCTCCAGAGATAAAAAAACGCCGGAACTTTGACGCTCCGGCATTTAATACTAAAAAGGTTACTCGGCTGGTTTTTCGGCAGTTTTTTCAGAGGCTTCTTCAACGACTTCTTCAACGACTTCTTCAGCCGCTTCCTTAGCAGCTTCAACTTCAGCTGGCGCTGCTTCGGCTGCTTCGCTGGTTTCGGCGACTATCGCAGCAGCATCTCCGAGGATAGTGGCCATTGTTTCGCCAGAGGTTGCTTCAGAGCCAATATCGTAATCCGCGGCCAGAGATTTCCAGTCCTGGTCGGCATAGGCCGCTGAATCGACACGGCGCATGGACAGGCCAATACGGCGGCTTTCATCATCGATCTTGATGACGCGCAGGGTGATCTTGTCGCCAACCTTGAGAACTTCTTTGGGGTGTTCGACACGGCGCTCGCTGAGTTCTGAAATGTGGATCAGACCTTCGAGATCACCGGGCATATCCAGCTTAGCAAAAGCTCCGAAGTTAGTCAGGCGGGTAATTTCGGCTTCGACCAATTGACCGACTTTGAGAGCTGCTACTTGGTTGGTCCAGGGATCGCCCTGCAACTGGCGGATGGAGAGACCGATCCGTCGCCGTTCTTTATCGATGGAAATGACTTTGACTTTGACCTCATCGCCGACTTTGAGCACCTGGCTTGGGTGTGTCAAATGTTCCCAGGAAACTTCTGAGAGATGGACGAGTCCATCCGCACCGCCAATGGAGACGAAAGCACCAAAATCTGCCAGGCTGGTAACACGGCCGACTTTCACTTCGCCTTCCTGCAACTCGTCTAAGATCATGTCGCGGATCTGGTCGCGAGTTTCGTTGGAGGCGGCGCGTTCGGAAAGAATGAGGCGATGGCGTTCGCGGTCGACCTCAATAACGGCGACTTTGACTTTTTCGCCGATCAGTTCTTTATACTTGGCTTCGGGGGTTTCACCGGTAATGGCGAGGCGGCGGCTAAGAGCTAATTGGGACGCGGGGATGAAACCACGAATGGTGGAAAGCGGCACGAGCAACCCGCCTTTGTTATATCCCACGATGGTTGACTCGAAGGCTTCGCCAGATTGCATCAGGGCTTCAGCGTCAAGCCAGGATTGTTCTTCAACAGCGCGGATGAAGGAGAGAATGAGGTTGCCATTGGAATCTTCGGGGGTGACCACATAGACTGGGATGGCTTTGCCCGCGACGAGCGTGGAGAGAATATCGGAAGGAATGGCTTCGTATTCTTTACCAGCAATCAAACCTTCAGATTTTGCTCCGACGCTGACCAGAATCTGGCCCTCGGAGATGCTGGCAATGATTCCATCTCGGATCTCACCAGCTTTAGGGAAGTCAAAAGTCAGCCCCCCTTCTGCATCCAGGAGATCGCCCATGTGCTGAATATCTTCTTCTTGCGGTTGTTCATTTGCTTGCAGACTTTCGGCGTTGTCAGACATTAATACTAAACTCCAAATTAGATTTGAAAATAATTATAGATTATACACGTCATTCTTGCAATGAAAGGCAATTTGCTAGCACAAATTTTTGCGTTTATCACTTAATTTTCGCTAATTATAAGAGGATAATCAGCGTTAATCTTCTTTAAGGGGCGGGTAGTCGCCCCAATCAAGAATTTCGCGGGTGCCTGTCTGGCCTTCCGGCGCGCTGATCATCCCTTTTTCTTCGAGCTTTTCAACGATGCGCGCAGCGCGGGTGTAACCAATGCGCAGCTTGCGCTGGAGCATTGAAACCGAAGCACGACCTTCTTTGCGGAAGAGCAGAAGGGCTTCTTTTTCGATCGGGTCTTCATCAGGATCTTTTTCCATTTCCTTCCAGAGCGGATCCTGTATCGGGGGCAGATGAGGCAGCGGCGAAAAGACGGCAGTATCAGGCCGCTCGGGGGCAGTGCCGGAGACAGTTTGAGCGCGCCAAAAATCGGTGATGCGATTGATCTCGGCGTCAGAGATGTAGGTTCCCTGCAGGCGAACTGGCGCGGGCGCGTCGGGCGCCTGGAAGAGCATGTCGCCACGACCGAGCAGGCGTTCAGCCCCGGGTTGATCCAGAATAACACGGCTGTCAACACCAGAGGCGACGGCAAAAGCGATGCGCGCTGGGAAGTTAGCTTTGATCAGACCAGTTAAGATATCGGCTGATGGCCGTTGGGTAGCCAAAATCAGGTGAATGCCTGTCGCGCGGGCTAACTGCGCCAGGCGGGTGAGGGATTTTTCGGTTTCTTCCGGGTCGAGCATCATCAAATCGGCCAGTTCGTCAATGACAACGAGGATGAAGGGATATTGCTTGCCGCCTTGTTTGGCCATCAGGTCGTTGTATTCGGTGATATTGCGCGCGCCATTGGTTGAAAACGTGCGGTAGCGCAAGTCCATTTCGCGCAGCATCCACTGCAGCGCACCGACAACCTTCTCTGCCTCGACAATGACTGGGGCTAAAAGATGCGGGATACCATTGTAGCCAGTGAGTTCAACCCGTTTTGGGTCTACGAGAACAATGCGCAACTGGTCGGGGGTAAGGTTGAGCAGATAGCCAGCGAGGATAGCGTTGACACATACCGATTTACCTGAGCCGGTGGTGCCGGCGATGAGCAAGTGAGGCATGGAGGCGAGATCGGTGGTGACTGCCGCGCCGCTGACATCTTTGCCGAGCGCAAATTTTAGAGGCGATTTCTTATTAACAAAAGAGGGGCTCTCGACGATTTCGAGCAGTGAGACAAGCGCACTCTTTTGGTTGGGAACTTCTACGCCGACATAGCCCTTGCCCGGTACTGGCGCCTGTACGCGGATGCGCGAGGCTTTAAGCGCCAAAGCAAGGTCATCACTGAGGCGAACAATATTGCTGACTCTGACCCGCGTTCTGCCGCTGCGTGACTCGATAAAATCAGGCTCGACGCCAAAGAGCGTGACTGTCGGCCCACGTCGGATTTCAACCACATGCGCTGGCGTTGAGAATGAGCGGAGCGTTTCTTCGATGACCCTGGCACGGTCTTCGTCGCTTTCCCCATCGATTGGGGCTTCAGGAATTGGATCAAGCATTTCGGTTGGCTCGGGTAAGACCCAGTGGGGTTGAGAGCTTGATAAGGATTGCGTAAGTTCCGCGGCAGCTACCCTGGGGGCTTGATAAACCCGCTCGGAGGTTGGGGTTGAGGGAGCGGATTGCTCGAAGCATTCTTCAACCTCTGCGTCTGCCCGCTGTTGATTGGCTTTGCGGCGCAGGAAATCAGCAAATTTTGATTGGTTGTGTTTGAATTTATCGGCCAGCCAAAGGATCAGATCAGCCATGGACAAGTCAACTAGGAGGATCAACCCAGCTAACAACCAGGCAATCAGCAGGATCACTGCGCCGACTTTCCCGAGCGCGCTGACCAAGCTGCGATGAAGGCTCGTGCCAACCTGACCTCCTGCTGACACCAGGCTCAACCAGGCGACCAGGTTAAAGAAAAGCAGAGTGACCCCAAGAAGCCTTTCCAGAGATATGTTGGGGAAGTTGTCCATCCGGCTGAGCAGGAACCAAAGCCCGAGAATGACGAAGGTGATGGGCAGGATGTAACCTCCCCAGCCAAGCCAGGCGATCATTTTTTCTGAAACCCAACCGGTAACGGAGCCGGAATTTGAGGTGAGCAGGGCTAAGATGAGCAGGAGGCCGAGCGCGAGCAGTGCAATGCCGGCAATCTCGATACGTTTTTGAATGGAAATTGGCGGTTTAGGAGGCGATGGTCTGCGCTGTGGAACAACCTTATTGCGGTCGAGCGGACGCGGCGCCGGTTTTGATTTTGTTGATCTCCGCTGCGTTTTGGCCTGCGACGTTGAGGAGGTTGTCTTGCGAGACTTTGATGATGTGTTTGACTTAGAACGGCTTGGTTTTGTGGTCCTTGCCATGACGACTCCACGAAAAATAATCTAAGCGGATTATAGCATGAAGGGATGTTGAACCTGATTGGGGCTTAAGGCTGGCTGTTAAAAAGCCTCCAGGAATAATGACCTGCATAGGCAAAAACCAACATTTTAAGCGTCTTGCCAATTGAACAGCCGAGCAAATATTTCCATGCCGGGATGCCAAGAGCCCCACAGGCCATGCCGGTCACGTCCATTAGCGGGTTGGGAATGAAAGCCATTAAGACGATTATCCAGAAGGCCCGTTTGGGGTGCTTCGTCATCCAGTCGAGCAGGCGCTGATAAAAGTTTTTATCGGAGACAAAGTTTGATCCGCTTTTGCCGACCGCGTAACCGGTCAGTTCCCCAATAGCAGCGCCAAGACCTGAGGCGATCGCCACCCCTAAGGGATTAAAAATGGCGCCCATCGTCGTGGTGATCGCCAAACCTGGTACCGGGATAATGATGGTGGCGTTCGCCGCGATTGAGATGAGAAAACTGCCGAGATAACCAAATTTTTCCAGCTTCTGAACTTGTTCGCGATAGACAAACAACAACACCATCAACGTGATAATGGCGACAATTAACAATATTGTCCACGCAGACACTTTCTCTTTCGATCGACCAGGCAAGTCTGTGCGTTTTTCGGACTGATAGGGAAGAGCAGGCAGGTCAGACAACTAGAATACCTTCTATAGGATTAAGAAAAACACTCACAACTGAAAGGGCAGACTCTCAGAATAGGGTTGTTAAATTTTACACTATATTATCTGCTTTTTGTTAGCGGAAGGTGTTTTCTAAAAGGTAATCGTATCTAGATGGGCGACTTTAGCCAAGCAAAAAGCGAGTTTTTAGTTTGATATCAAGCTTCACCCAAGGGGAAGCTGGCGAGCGCGGCGAGACTGACGAGGGCATTTAATTGGTTTGATAAACTCGCATCGCCTGCCAAAAATCTTTTTCTGTAGAGGCGAACATCGAAGTTCGCCTGTTTTCAGCTCTGAGACGAGAAGACTCAAGATGGATCGGGTATGTTGGGTTGCGCTCCGAGAGATGAGGGTCAGATAATGTCTCTAGTCGTTCCACCCAACCTGCGTGTCGAGAAAGTCGATCGGATGAAACACGACTAAAAGGAGATACAAATTTTAATTTTGTGTCAAAACATGCTTTTTATCTTAAATTCTTTTTAGGTTTATAATTCTGTATCAAGTTATGACTGAGGATAAATTAACATCTCATTTCCATTGGGGGATAAAACTCCTGTATAACGTGTTTATCATGGTTTGGTTTGCTGTTGGAACCTATCCCCAGCTTTACTCAGGTGACTTTGCTCCTCACTTGCATTATGCAAGATACTTCGCGGAAACGGGGCATTCTCCAATCCAGCATATCGCTTTTCATCGCTTGGTCATTATTGTTAAAGCATTGTTGCCTACAGATATTATTTCAGAAATAAGTTATCGACTCAGCCGTATCGTTGAGGATCATGGTTGGGAAATTGCCGGGTTGGCAACTGCGGTTCTAATCTACCTTGGTACGGCTTGGATTCTTTACTTTATTCTAAAGGACTCTTTAAAACTCGATCGCACATGTTTTAGCGAGATAAAAATTTGGACGTTAGTAGTGGTTTGCCTTTTGGTGATGCCGATCAACTTTTTCTTTCTGCAGGAAAGGCTGACACTTGGTTATTATTCAGCAAATGTATTGCATAATCCAACATTTATACTTTCGCGTCTTTTTTCTTTGTTATTGTTTTATTTATGTCTTGTGTGGACCGAAAAAGAAATAAGCTTCAAAACCGGTATGCTCCTTTCCATCTTGAGCCTATTGTCAACTGCTTCAAAACCCAACTTTATGATGGCTCTAATACCATCTTTATGCATATTCTTCCTGATAAGAAACAAGTCTATGAGGCGCGAGAACTATAAGTTGCTTTTCTTCGTTGGCATTCCTGCCTTTATTGTCCTTTTAATACAGTTTCTGATGCGAAGTGGTTCAGCGGAAACAAGCAAATTTGTATTTGCCCCCTTTATGGCTGTTTTAACCAGAGTGCCCAATATTCCGATGGTTTTTCTCTTATTATTTTTGTCGTTAGCCTTTCCAATCACTGTTTTCATTTTAAATTGGAAAAGTATCAAACAAAAAGCAGCTACGCAATTATTGCTTATCACGCTGGCAATCAATTATCTTCTGTTTATTTTATTCGCGGAAGTGCCCAAGGCAGGTCATCTCAATTTTATCTGGGGAATGATGACCGCTGTCTTTCTAAGCTTTGCATATGCAATTGTTGTTTGGGTGAAACAGATCAATATAGAGGAAAAACCATTACGGTCGATTAAATCTCTGCTGCCACTTACTTTTTTACTCCTTCATATTGCGTCTGGTTTTCTATACTATTTTTCTGTGGTTCTTTATCCTGGTCCGGTGTGGTGAAGGATTATATTTGGTTCTGGAACTATAACGGTAAAACGGATAACAATTCTTGCGCAGAACTCCGTTGCTGATAATAGTAATCCCTATTCTATCTCTCAGAAATATTATCGTGAGAAACCACATTCGATGGAAATGTGTCCAGAATCTTAATAGGTCAATGGCTAATACTGAAGATTCCGCCTAGTGGCTCGTTATAAACTAAAGACTTAGACCTAAGTTTGTGTCTAGTTATTCTTCTATCATTACTTTTTTCCTAATGAGGTTAATAGGGATTAACACGCATAATGTTCAAAGATTTATCCATTTATATAAAATATCTATTGTGTATTCTATATCAGCTTTCGAAATATCGTTATGCGTTACGAAGCGGAAATATCCATCTGCACAAGGGCTGATCTTTATTCCTTTTTCGTATAAGAATTCAGGAAGATTCCTTAGACAGTTTTCTGGTTTATTTATTTTAAAAAAGACAAGGTTTATATCTGCCCTAGTCAAATCAACATCGACACCTGGAAGTTCCGCAAGGAGTTGTGATAAGTATCGAGCATTAATATGATCCTCTGCCAGGCGATCAACCATTTTTGTGAGCGCAACTATACCTGCAGCTGCAAGTATCCCAGATTGAGACATCCCACCTCCTAATAAATGGCGATACCTTCTAGCGCGTTCTATGAATTGAGATGGACCTAGCAATACTGAACCTGCTGGGGCACACAAGCCTTTGGATAAATGAATAATGAAGGAGTCAGTACAGCTTGCGATCTCTTTGATATCCACACCTAATGCATGTGCGGCATTAAAAGCTCTCGCGCCATCTGTATGGACAGGCAATCCATGTTCATGTGATACTGAATATGCCTCTTCCATTAGAGGTATTGGTACTACAGTTCCTCGTCCAAGTGCATTCTCTAAACAAACCAAGCCCGTGGTTGGCATGTGAACATCATATGGTCTTATTGCCCGTTCAATGTCCGATCTTCGCAATATACCATCA
>JAAYCN010000064.1 GCA_012729755.1 Chloroflexota bacterium
AACCCAAATGAAGTCATAACCTACCTTGGGAGAAGCTTCTGCAAGGAAGCTATGGTTTGCCTTCAGATTATCCGGTTCCAACACATATCGCACAACTTCCGGACCTGATATCCTCACTATAGCCTTTGTCTCTCCTTGGACTGATTGATATTCGTGCACAAGTTTATCCCTCAGAAAAATTTTGATGTTTACGGTAACTTCCTGAGGTGGGATGTCTTGCATTGGAGAAGCGACCTCGAAAGACTTCCCGCTTTTCACGTTTTCAATTTTGGTAAGATAATCATAATTATCGTTTAGGAGTACCACCGCAGTGAATGGCGGGTCGCCCGCCTTTAATTTAGGGAGAATAGGTGTAAACTTCAGTTTGTCATTTCTTCGAAGGGTAGTATTGCTGACCTTCTTTTCAATTTCTTCCTGGTTATCCCATTTCAGTTCTGTTGAAGCAAGCGTTATTTTTGCGGTTGTGTCTTCAAAGGTTGTGTTATTCAGTATGGCAACCAGACCACAGGTATCTCCTGTTTTATATGGAATTAATGCGTCCATGAGACTGCTGTTTGCATAATTAATCGGGTGAGCTAAAGGTCTTTCTTCTACCCGATCGAACTCAGACAAGCCGCTAAGAATATAAACATCCCCATGCATAAAATCTGGAGAAACTTCAAACCAAAAGGAACTGTTTAAGGATGTTTCATCCTGGATAGTAGAAGCTGTGTGTGGGTTAATCAAATATCTGAAAATTCCCACTGCTTCCCCCATGATTTGCATCTCGTGATTTTGTTTCGATTTCTTGAACCTGCTGAGTACATCCGCCTTTCCGTTAGCGATTATATTTGCATCCGGCATGTCTCTGAGAGTGTACATATCTTTCCAGAAGTTTAGATAAGCACCATCGGCATTCTCCTTTATTGTGTCGTAGACATATCTTTCAAAAGGGACATTGATGCTCGAAGCCATGCTGTAATTGCCAGTTACCGTATCCCACATCTCTTTGAAGGCAAGCCATCTAAACTCTTTGGCAAAATCAGGCGAGTTTTTATAGGTCAGGATGTAATCGAGGAAAGAGGAAACTCCGTATTCATGAACTCCATTGTTCGCATAATAAGGCCGGTTTGCTTCGATTCGGGGATGGATCATTGGGGTTTTTGTTGGGTCCTCTGCTTCAAAACCTACATTTGTGGCGATAAAACGGGCAGCGTACTCTGCAGTAGCATCGAAAAACCAGACATTGTTAGCATAAAACCGGTAGAGCTGAGTATTGTTCCCTGTCAACCAATTATCGGTTAAATCTTTGTACGTGGTTGTCGCCATGTAAAGCTGCTTCAAGCCCAACATTTTATACTGCACAGCATGAAAAAGTTCATGGGCAGCAGTGGAAACAAGGTCATCGTCCTGGTAATCAGAAGGCATGATAATGTTGCCCGTTGTAGCGCTTTTTGCCACGGCGCCGCTCTTGTTATAGCGAGGGTCAATATAAACTCTGATCGGATTTGGAACTTGGACCGGATCGTTGAAAAAACCTGATAAAAGTTTGGTTTTGGTTACGCTTGGCATGTTCTCAACGCCAAAGATTGCGGCATATTCTTCATAGGCATGAACAAATGCTGCCAACATTAAATGGGCTTTTTCCCTGATTGATGGATCTTTTTGATAATCTGTTTTTCTCCAAAAGATAATGAAGCGGTTTTCCGAATCACTTACGGAATCAAAATAAGTTTTGTTATCTTTATTGGCGGTATCTTTCACATCGACCCATACGTCTTGAATTAGTTCAACAGTCCAATCTTTAGCTGTTCCCAGTTTATCTGTCACATAAGTTATTTTTCGGGAGACATTTCGTGCGGCATCATCCGTTAAGCGTCCGAACCCTTGTCGCATGTCGCTGAAAAAACTCCTAATATCGCTGAAATGAGTCGTGGCAATATAAACCCTGGCGTTTGTTTCACTGAACCAGGTTTCGGCCGCAACCCAGGATCCAGAAAGTTCATCAAAGATTTGGAAGGATGCGTTCGCTGCCTCTTCCGCATCAGCAACATCCACGCCAAAGAAAACCTGTTTTTCAAAGAAGATGTGATGTCCTTTTCTATCGGTGATCGAATACTCTCCTGAGACCGTCCAGTAAGGGCTATCATCTTTTGAGGGTTCATCATACTTTGAGATGATAATCTCTGTTTTCTTGGTCACGCTGCCTGCCGGAGCGAAAAAATGAAACCCCTCCCCTTCGAGATCCATTTCCGTTTCAGGCAAGATGACTGCCCTGGCAAGCTCGACTTTTTTATGTTCCAGGAATTCCTGTTGGATAACGGTATTTTTAAAGAGAGGCGGATTCTCTATCTTAATCTCTTTTTTGCCGCCTGAGACACCCGGCGGTACTACGATGAAAATCTCATCTTCTTCCCATTCAAGAATCCCGGCCTCTTTTCCATCAATCATGACACGGCTGTTTTCCGCATCGTAAAAGCCAAAGCCGGTTCCATGAATGCGGATCGCCCTGTTACCGTATGGTTGACCAGTTACCTCTTTAATTTGGACAAAACTGTTTTGAGGTTTAATCCCAGGCAGAATGAGCCTGAATAGCATAATTGCAACAACAATCAGGACCAAGCCAATGGAAGATATAAGGATTATCAGACCTTTGGCATTCTTTTTTTCTGACACCTGTCTATATGCATGGGAAGATAATGGGGCAGGCTCCCGCTTTGTATGCGTCTGCATGCCGCATTGGTTGCAGAATTTCGCACCGGGGTTTATCTTTGCGCCACAGTTTTTACATTGATAACTCATTCTTATTCTCCTGTGCTCTCAGTCTATAAAATGCCATCGGCCAATAAAAATACAAGATTCTGTCGCCGCAATTTTCCTTAAGAATGAAGGACTAAATTTCTTATTGCCTGCGCAATTTTGTCATCAATACTACCTAACCAAAGCAATAATAGCTTCGGCCGGCAACTCTGCCAGCAATACCCGCGAATCAAAGCCTGGAGCACTAACCAAGAAGATGCGATTGTTTTCAAAAAAGTAAAGCCTCTGTCCATCCGCACTCCAAACGGGCAAGCCAGTGGAGCTGGTTGACAATTCAACCGCCTTATTGTTTTCATCAGAAAACCAAAGGTCACTTTGAACGAGAGATGCCCAGGCCCAGTTTTCTGCGTTTGGAGACTTATAAGGAGTTAAGGCCTGCTCTTCAGGGAATAAATCAACACGATAAAAATCATTGCCTTTATAGATGGATAGAAGACCTTCGTCGCCATAAACCGTAAAGAGATTGCTCTGATCAATGAATTCGATATCATAGACCTGTACCTGTTCAAACTTCTTCAGGCCTATCTCACCAACCACCGGATAACCAATATCATTACCAAAAATCCACAGACCGGCATCTAATTTTTCACCACAATCACAATTTTCGAAGTTGAAATCTGTAACAGAAAACATACCGTTTTGGTTAATGGGATTGTATGCGATGCTGTTAAAACATCCATTCAAAATTACTTGGTTGAACGAACGGGTTACATTGACTAATCGCAGGTTGTGAAGCTCGCAAATACTGCTTGTGCTGGCAATTAAGAAATGGCTATTGTCAGTCCAGGATATAAATCTCTCCCCACTGCTCATTAAGTTTTCAAGAAGCTCTGCCTTCCGGTTACGAAAATCATAAACCCACAAAGCTTCCATGTTTGAGCCACCCCCTGTGCCAAAGGAGTTCGTACTTAAGTATTGCAGATATGTACCATTCGGAGACCAATGCAAGTCATTGGCATGTCCTGCTTCTTCCGAGACTCGTGCGACTGAAAGGTCTACCGGATTAAATAAGTAGACATCTGCGCTTTCTCCATCACGCCTGGCGATAAAAGCTAAAGTCGAACCATCCGGAGACCAAGCAAGGCTTTGTGGCATCTGTATTGCTCTGGATGCTTCAAACTCTGGTTCACCTACTTCTTCAGCCATTGCTGATTGAGCCGAGGGATCGTTCAAAGGCAACTGCAATACTATTTGACGGTTTTCAAGATCCAGCACCAGTAGTTGAGGAGTAATGCTTTCCTTTTCGAAACCGGTAAAATAGGCGAACCATTTTTTGTTAGGGGACAGGCCTGTCTGAATATCCCAAAAATTATTCAAGGGATAATCGCTCAATATTTCTTTTTTGCCCGTCTGTTCATTTATGATCCAGATATGCTTCTCAGCTACAACCACTATATGTTCAGATACTGCCTGGTTCCGATCAGTCTCAGTTTCGGCCGGCGCTGTCTTAGTAACTTCTGTGCTTGAAGAATTGTCCTGCAAGGTCGGCTCCCAGTCACCCTCGGGTATTTTCGTCTCGGAATCCTCAGTCGGGATTGATGCAGACCCATTTTGTCTGGCTGCGAACAGGTCTTTTAAGGCCAAGCCTCTGCTTCGCAAGTAATAATAGCCCCCTCCTAAGATCGTAACAGAACAGGCTAGCAGAAAGAACAGTGCCACACCAACCCATACTGCAGCCATAGACTTTGGTTTCTCTTCTAAGGCTTTAAATGAGTGAGACTTACCACTTACATTCTGGTGCGGCTTTCGTGTGCCAGGCTGAGCAGGAACATTGATTTGGATATCCTCAAGCATTGCTCCGCAGTCTTCACAAAAACGACTGCCTTCTGGGTTTTCATATTGACAGTTTCGGCACTTCATTTTTTATCCTCCGTTTGCACTTCCCTGTAGACACCATCTTCATCAAGATGGTACATACTGTAACTTGAAACATAGAATGTCTTCGTCGATCTGTCGTAAGCGATTAAATAGTTTATCTGAATGCTTTTATCTTCTACCCACGCCACTGCGCCAGCTTTTCCAGGATATTGATGGGGAATTTGCGATTCTTCGTAGACGAGCATTAATGGTTCTTCCCAGGCTTCGTTAAATGCCACCACTGCCTGAATTACCTGCTCATCAGTAGGAGTTTGGGTTATTAAGTTGCACCCGGCGACGAACAATGAAACTATCGTTAAGACTACCGTCACCCACATCCGATTTGGAAACCTTGTTTGAATCCAACTTAATTGTGTCCAACTTAATTGTCCAATCATATCCATCGTTTATTATACTTGTTATACTTCCTGCTTCTCGATGTCACATGGTCGAGGAAATATCGATCGCACAATTCTGGATAAATTCTTTCGTATCAAGTTCAGAGAAAAGTATTACGAAAGTATCATAACTTGCAAACCAATTTGGACAATTCACTCCCGTATGACAACACTGAAGGATCACAGAGGCTATCGCAGTCAAGGCCGTAACCCTTTGCTATCGATCCAAGCTTACTTAGATATTGTCAGACATGAGGCTTAGTTATACAGGTATCAGGGGTTTCAGGGATTTCATAGAAAACTTTTCCGGCAACGATACTGTTTTGATATTAAAAACTAAAATTTTTGGCTCTGAAAGGGAGTTTTTGAATTATTTGGCTTTTAACCTTTCAGTTTTAAGAGCGGGAGGCTTTTTCAACATGAGAAAAAACAGATAAATCGGGATTTATTAGGGTGACTTTTTAAACTGTCTCATTGCATGGATATGAAAAAGTGATTATTCTTTAATCAGGAGGTAGATACTATGGCTAATGAAGACAAAAAAGATTTTAATGCTATGTTGCATGATAACAAGGATATGCCTAAATTTCAGATTATTACAGATAAGGCAAGTATTGAAAAATATGGTGGAGACAGAATGTACTTTGCGCCACCTGTTGACTATGACACTATCATGAGAATGATTCCGCGCGGAAAAGTAATCACCATCGGAAAAATTCGCGAGCATTTTGCCAAGAAATCGGGAGCAGATTTTACAGAACCAATCACAGCAGGTGTTTTTGTATCTATTGCTGCATGGGCGAGTTACCAACGAGCAGATGACAAAACTCCTTTTTGGAGGACATTAAAAGCAAATGGCGAACTGAATGAAAAATATCCTGGGGGTGTAATGGCACAAAAAGAGAAACTGGAAGCAGAGGGACACACGATAATCCGAAAAGGCAGGAAAAATATCAGATACTATGTTAAGGATTACGATAGTGTTCTCTTTGAGTTGAGTTAAGCAAATCCAGTTTGCCGGGCGAGTTGGCTGACAGGATGTGAGGAGGGATAGGCTACCCTGGCGAGAAAGCAGTTTAAACCTCGCTGGATGTCTTATGGGGCTTAAACCTCCATGGTGAAAAAGATGGCAGCAGAAAGAGAGTTGCCATTTTTATTGTGAGAGAATTTCGAAATATGGGATTGGCTCAAGAAGTCTCTTTTTGAGATTGAGAAGATCCATGGAAAATATGATTGAAAGCTGGACACGATGCTTCAAAAGGAAGGCAATTATTATTTGAATGAGAAATTAGGATATATGAAAACGGGGATCGTTGGGCAAATTAACGCCAAGATGGATATTTTACGAGAAAATAATATGATTTAGAATTTGATCGTAAAGTAAACACTATAAGCCGATGAGGTGGAACGTGAATAATTTTGCCGAACTCTGTAAATATGCTGAAAATCAGCTTTCCATGTGCAGTGAAATCTATATTGCTTCTGTTGATTCTGATGGTTATCCACGCGTCTGCGTTGTGTCTCCACTAAAAACAGAAGGGTATGGCATTATCTGATTCATTAGCTCCACTACGTCTGAGAAGATACGGCAGTTCCGCGCGAACCCAAGAGCTGGAGTTTGTTACGGGAGCGGTGACGAGCGTCAAATACTCACTGGTCACATTACAATCTTCGAAGATGCTGTTATTAAACGCGAGCTTTGGCGAGATTCGCTGACAGAATGGTTCCCCAGCGGGGCTGATGATTCCAGCATATGCGCCGTTAAATTCACTGCCGAACGAGCCACGCTTTGGCATTGCGGGAGAACAGTAACGTTTTGTTGCCGTTAAGCAAAGCTTTATGCCTCATTAAAATGACAAGGGAGACTATAGAGTGGGGATCAAACTGATCCTTTGTCCTGTTTTTATTGTTACAATTTCGTTCAGAATTTTTTGATTCCGCGTGGGGTCTGATAGAAACCGAGGCGCTTTTCGAAAAGCGCAAAATAACACAGCGGACTATTCAGTTTATACGCTGGTATTCCGCAGGCGATGTTTTCGACGGTTTTGGGGCAGCCCGACGAATGACTTCGCGAATGGATTTGAGCGAGGTTTGGTGTCAGCCGGAAAACTGGCTATGTATTGATCACCCGTTTCGTATTGTTGTCGTTTAGATTCAATATTGTTTGCTTATAGATCACGCAGCAGCGCTTTTCAAACGTAGAATAGCGGGCTCCACGGTGTTAGAATCGGGCCGAGGCAACATGAAGTTTTTCAATCGGGCACTGATTATTACTTTAGCATTGGGACTGTTGCTCTTCCTGTTGAGCGACTCGATTGTGATTGTCACGAGCACCCGGGATGGGCTTGAACGGATTACTGCCGGCCAGACCTTTAATTTTGTGAGCTGGACGCTGGACGCCCTTTTTCAAAAAGCGGTTGGCGCCTCGATGAAGGCGGAAAAATTTCTGAATGGTGATCAACAGTCAGAGGTGATGCGCCAATACGTGGGTCTGGTTGCCCAAAAGGCTCAGTTGGAGGCAGAACTGACCCGGTTGGTTTCAGAACCCGGCGAGAAAGACACGCAAGCCATCGAGACGGCGAAGAAAGCTTTGGATGAGTCGAGTGATTACCTTAAGAAATATTCCCGACTGGCTGAAGCGACCTTGCAGACTCAGACAGAAGCGCTGTTGGCATCAATAGGCTTCGGGTTGAGTGGGCAGATCCTGCCGCCGGTGCTTTATCATGTTACCGAATTGCCTCTGAATTTGATCGTATCGCCCAGGGATGTAATTCAAGCTGAATATGAGATCAGCCTGAAAGCAGGGCTTGATACTTTGCAGAAGGAAGCGATCGAGAGTGAGGTGTTTGAACGTCTGGATCGTGCGGGGTTGGTTGAGCCAATCGGGGGGATGGGGGCTTATCCGACCATGGTGATGCGTACCAGCGACCTGGCCTGGCTGGCCGACACAGTGGCGCATGAATGGGGCCATAACTGGCTGACCTTTCATCCACTCGGTGTGCGTTATTTTGACAGCCCGCAAATGAAGACAATCAATGAGACTACTGCATCTATTATTGGCAGAGAAGTCAGCCTGGAAATGATGAAGCGGCATTATCCCGAGCTTGTCCCGCTCCCGGTTGTTGAGGAACCGGAAAGCGGCTCAATGGAAGACGCAGACAAGCCAACTGAGGAGCCGCAAGGGTTCAATTTTCGGCGGGCGATGAGGGAAACCCGTGTCAAGGTGGACGCGCTGTTGGCGGAAGGCAAGATCAGCGAAGCAGAAGCTTATATGGAAGCAAGGCGGGCATTCTTTTGGGAACACGGCTACCCGATCCGCAAGTTGAACCAGGCGTATTTCGCGTTTTATGGTTCTTATAATGACGTGCCGGGGGGCGGTGCGGCGGGGAATGACCCGGTTGGGCCGGCTGTGCAGGCGCTGCGCAAGCAATCCGCCAGCCTCTATGCGTTTGTCAGCCGTATTCAAAGCGTGCGTTCATTCGCGGACCTTCAGCTGATGCTGAGCCAGTGATCCCTTCAGCAGGAAATACATTTATAATCAGGTAAACTGAGTTTTAAGGAATCAATATGCCTCGTTCATCACTTCGTTTTGGCCCAAACCCTGCCAACCCATTGCTGATCGTTATTTCCGGCCCATCAGGTATTGGCAAGGACGCAGTGGTGGGATTGCTGCGCAGCACCAATCCGGAAACTCATTTTGTGATCACAATGAATTCCCGCCCCCCACGCAAAGACGAAGTGGACGGAGTGGACTATTTTTTTGTGTCTAAAGCAGAGTTTGAGCGCTTGATTGAAGCAGGTGAATTGTTGGAACATGCCAAAGTATATTCCGATTACAAAGGCATTCCAAAATCACAGGTTCGGGAAGCGTTCGCGTCGGGTAAAGATGTGATTATGCGGCTGGACGTGCAGGGGGCGATGACGATCAAAAAGCTTTACCCACAGGCGGTCTTGATCTTCCTGACCGCTTCGAGCGCTGAAGAGTGGATTGAACGGCTGCAAGCACGGCGCAGCGAGTCGCCGGAGGAGTTGGGTTTGAGATTGAAGACGGCAGAGATGGAATATGGCCTGGTACGAAAGTTTGATTACATTGTAGTCAATTCGGACCAGCACCTGGAACAAACTATTCTGGATATTCAGGCGATTATTAAGGCGGAACATCTCAAGACTAAACCGCGTAAGGTCAGGCTATGAGCGATCTCGAGTCGAATTTACCTGAGGAACCTAAAACTGCGGAAACTGAAGTTGATAACAGGCAGGAAGCGCCAGAAAGCACAGCCAAAAGGATCAGCGTCAAAAAGCCCAAAAGCTGGGTGACTTTCACGTTGATCGCCTTATCTGTGGCGGTTTATCTCGCGCAGTTAATGACCCCCAGATCGAATGGTTTGAATCTGCCTCTGATTTATCTCGGAAAGGTGAATGAGTTGATCCTCATGGGACAGCTTTGGCGGTTAATCACGCCGATTTTTGTTCATGGTTCAATCATTCATCTGGCTTTCAATATGTACGCTCTGTATATCATTGGAAACCGCCTCGAAGTGGTCTATGGGCATGGGCGATTCTGCCTGCTGTATTTTCTGGGGGCGTTTGGCGGAAATGTGCTCTCTTTTGTGATGTCGAGAAACATTTCTGTCGGCGCTTCGACTGCCATTTTTAGTTTATTAGCGGCTGAAATCGCCTTGATCGTACAGAACCGTCAGTTCTTCGGCGACCAGATGAGGCCGGTTTTGATCAATCTGGGCATGATTTTGGTGGTTAACCTGTCGATCGGTTTAGTGCCAGGCAGCCGGATTGACCTGTGGGGGCATGTCGGGGGCGTGATTGCCGGGTTTGTATACGCGATGTTAGCTGGCCCAAAATGGAAGCTGAAACGGGTTGAAAATGGGGTTGGGCTGGCAGATACACGTGAGAAGAAGGAGCTTTGGCTGGCCGCAATCATGGTTGCTGCGGCTTTCGCGGTGATGGCTGCCATTCCATTTTATAAAAAATAAGTTCAAAGCCTGACAGCCAGAAATGTGTGTTGGGAGCGTGATAAAATCGTCCGCGATGGCTGATTTAGAGTGGATAAACCGTTTGTTGCGCAAGGACAACGCGATCACGCAAAAGTTGGTGTTGTCTGAAAGCATGAAGTTGGGCGGCTTTTTCGCCAAGCTGATCAGTTTTAGCTGTGATTCATGGTATTGGATGGTGGCTTTGTTGGCGATCTGGCTGTTCGGTCGGGAACCCTGGCGTGAACGCGCTTTTCTGCTGGCGTTGGCTATCGGATTTTTGGCGGTGGGCGTGCTGTCGATCAAGTATCTGGTCAGACGACAGAGGCCGGAAGGTGAGTGGGGGCGGGTTTATCGAGCTTTGGATCCGCATTCCTTCCCCTCAGGCCATGCGGCGCGGGCGCTCTGTATTGCTCTTTTGGTGTGCTTTTTTGGTTTAGGATGGGCGGGGTTTGGCCTGTTAGTCTGGGCGGCGCTGGTGGGTTGGTCGCGGATTTCTTTGCGGCTGCATTTTCTGGTGGATGTGGTCGCGGGGTGGCTGATCGGAGCGATCGCGGCAGGCGTGACAATCATGTTTTATCCGGTCTTGCAAGTTTTGCATGGTTGGATATTAAATATCATCGCAAAAGTGATTTGAGAAAAACTCTTAAGGGTTGGAAAAAATAAGGACTGGGCGATTTTAACCCAGTCCTTTGTGATCGAAACGGACTAAGCGAGGATGGTAACACTCATTGGCTCGAGATAAAGGTCATGCAGCGCGCCATCAGCGACTGTGTAACCGCGATCGTCAAGCTGACTTTGCAGGTAGGCGCCATCGCCAACATGACCTGTCAAGCGAAGGTTGCAGGAATGACCTTCGTGAGCGAGATTGAAGCAGACGATGACTGTATCGTGCTCGTCTTTGCGCAGGTAGACAAGCGCATCATTCTTCGTGTAGATGGGCTCAAAGCTGCCGGTGCGCAGAGCGGGAATGGCGTGTCGGAGATTGGTCAGGTCTTTAATTTTGTTAAGCAGGTCGATGTTCCAGTTATTTTGATTCCAATCGAACGCTTTGCGGCAAAGCGGGTCACGCCCGCCTGTCAAGCCGATCTCATCGCCGTAATAGACGCAGGGCGCGCCAGGATAGGTCATCAGAAAAGCCATTGCCAGGTAAAGGCGTTGGGCATCTTCTTTGACAAGGCTGAGGAAGCGGGGCATGTCGTGGCTGTCGAGCAGATTGAGTTGCGCGTAGGAGAACTCTTTGGGGTAAATCTGCAACAATTGTACTGCTCTGGCTGAAAACTCCGCGGCGCTCATCTTTGGGGGCGTTTCGAGGCCCATGAATCCTTTGGCGAGAGCGTGATCAATGTGATCGCCGCCAAAGTAACCGAGACAAGCCTGGGTGATCTGATAGTTCATCACCGCGTCAAACTGGTCGCCAGCCAACCAGCGTTGAGCCTCGCAGGGAATTTCGCCGACGATGTAGGCGTCAGGATTGGCGGTCTTGACCACTTCGCGGAACTCGCGCCAAAAAGCCTCGTCATCAATTTCGAATGGGACATCCAGCCGCCAGCCATCGATGCCGCGGTCGAGCCAGAACCTGGCGATATCAAAGATATATTGACGTACCTGCGGATTATCCGTGTTAAATTTTGGCAGGCCAGGGATATCCCACCAGGCGAGATAGTTTATCTTTCCGGAATAAGCGTTGAGGGGGAAACCCTTAATATGGAACCAGTCGATATAAGGCGATTTGTCTTCACATTCGAGAATGTGATTGAATTGAAAGAAACCACGGCTGGCATGGTTGAAGACACCATCCAAAACGACGCGGATCTTGCGCTTGTGGGCGGCTTTGAGTAGGGCGTCGAAAGCGGCGTTGCCACCGAGCAGCGGGTCGACTTCGAAATAATCATGGGTATGATAACGATGATTGCACGCGGATTGAAAAATGGGGTTGAAGTAAATTGCGTTAATGCCCAGATCGGATAAATAGTCGAGGTTTTCGAGCACTCCGAGCAGGTCGCCGCCTTTGAAGCCCCTGACAGTAGGGACAGCTTCCCAGGGTTCGAGATTACCGGGTTTGACGACTTTTTCAGAGGAGGCAAACCGGTCAGGGAAGATTTGATAGAAAATGGCGTTTTTGACCCAGTCGGGGGTAATGTTATTGCAATTGGGCATGGTCACCTCAGTTTAAAGATTTGCGTGAATTATAAAGCCTGCCGCGCTGGCGGATATGGTGAGGTATTAACAGGTAAGTCAGGCGCCGCCCCTAAAAGTTTCAGACTGGTGAGGGTTGACAAGGCAACCCGGGTTTATTATCCTTGACGCGGGAATGGTTAAGTCCCGGTGGGCTTCCTGGTCTTCAAAATCAGTGTCGGGGCGCGTGCGTTCCGGGGTGGGTTCGACTCCCATCCATTCCCGCCTGAAGAGGTGTTGTGAGGCTGAAAATAAAACGACGGAATAGTTGGGTGATGTTCGCATCAGCGCTGCTGATGGCCGCTTGCGCTGCGCAAAATCAACCGGTCAGCGCGCCAACCTCAACCAGCCTGACAATCGCGCCGCCGACCGCGACCATTGCGCACACTCCCACTTTGCCAGAGCCAACGCCCTTGGCGCCTGAACTGGCGCAAAAGACTGTCGCAGTGGATGAGCTGAAAGGCCTGAAAATCAGCGTTGCTTATCCATGGGTCAATGAGGCAGGGGCGAGTTTTGAGGCACTGGTCGAGGAGTTTAATCGCACGAATGAGCCAGGCATCGTGGTCGTGACCAGGCGACTGCCTGGTTATTCAGTCATGTCAGAAGCTTTATTGGACGGCGAAATCACTGAAGATCTGGCAATCGCCAGGGGTTTTGACCTGGCCGGGATCGATGATGGCCAAAGATGGGTCAACCTGGCTGATGCGCCGCTGATTGAAGGGATGTCTGTCTTGCCTGAGGCCTGCTCGACATGCGCGGACTATCTCGACCTTGATCATCAACAGCGTTATGTCACCCTGCTCTATCAACCTGCCCTGCTAGTTTATAACCAAAGCTGGGCAAAAGAACTTGGCTTTGATAACCCGCCAAAAACATTTGTGGATCTTCAGGAGCAAATGGAAGCTGCCGCAGCAAAACTTCTTGAGGATAATGATTATGACAACAACGGCGCCGGAGGACTGTGGCTCTCTCTGTCGCCACAGAGCGCGCTGGCCTGGTATTGCGCTTTTGGCGGCGAACTGGCTGGCGGTGACCAGCCGCTTCAATTCAATCGGGAAACACTCGAGAAGGCTTTTGTTTATCTAAGAACTTTGCGCGGTGAGGCTGGGTCGTGGCGTGCGCAGAACCCAACCGCCTACCAGTATTTTGTGAACCGTACGGCGATCACTTATGAAGGCGGCTTGGAGGACATCCTGCTTCAAAAAGCTGTCGGGGAGGTGGCTGGATTTAATGATCAGTGGGTGACAATTCCTTACCCAACGGAAGATGGAATGGGGTCGATTTCGCTTGAGACAATTGGGATTTCGATCGGTTCAATCAAGGAAAGTTCACAGGCTGCCAGCGCTTATTTTGTGCGTTGGCTGATCAACGAGGCGCGCCTCGAGAAGCTGTCTGAAGCGACCGGTTTATGGCCGGCCGGTGGAAACCCGCGCCAAATCGCGCAGGAATACGCTGAGAAACACCCGGAATGGATTAGCGCGCTCAATCCGACCGTGCGCATCAGCGTTGCCCCAGAAGCCAATAATTGGGGCATCAGCCGCTTGATCCTTCAGGACGCGGCGTTACGTGTTTATTCGCTTGACAAAGAGTTCTTTCCCGCTATATTGAACACTCTGGAGGCGACATTGAAAGAGGCCTGGAGCGCGCAATGAACGAGATGATTGTCTATTGCGATGGCGCTTGTTGGGGGAACCCTGGACCGGGCGGATGGGCGGCTATTCTGATCTCAGAAAAAGGAATTAAGGAAATCAGCGGCGGTGAGCGCTCGACAACGAACAACCGCATGGAATTGACCGCGGCTTTGGAAGCGCTGCGAGCCCTGCCGGTGCGGAGCCAGGTAAGGTTCTTTACGGATTCAAGTTACCTGATGAATGGAGCAACGGCATGGATCAAAGGCTGGAAAGCGCGCGGCTGGCAGCGTAAAGGGGGACCTTTGCTCAATGTGGACTTGTGGCAGGCGCTTGATGAGCAGTTGAGCAAACACAAGGTAAGCTGGAATTGGGTGAAGGGGCATGCGGGTGACCGTTATAACGAACGGGCGGATAAGTTGGCAAACGCGGCGGTGCCTAAGCCTGACAATCAGTAATCCGCTGAAAGTAAAAACGCGCAATGGTTTTTTATTTTCCGTTGCGCGTTAATTATTTAAAGCTATTTGAACCGTTTGAGCCGCAAGCTATTGGTGATGACAAAAATGCTGCTGAATGACATGGCAGCAGCGGCAAGCATGGGGTTTAACTTGCCGGCGGCGGCCAGCGGGATCAGGATCACATTATAGAAGAACGCCCAGAATAAATTCTGCTTGATTGTTGTCAGCGTCTTGCGTGAGAGACGGATGGCGGTTGGAACCGCGTTGAGGTCTCCACTGATGGAAACAATTGGCGCAGAGGCAATTGCGACGTCGGTGCCGGTACCGATGGCGATACCGACATTGGCCTGGGTCAGGGCTGGGGCGTCATTGATGCCGTCGCCGACCATAGCGACTTTATGTCCTTTTTCCTGAAGGGCAATGATCTGTTTGGTTTTATCGGCCGGCAGCAGGTTTGAATAAACCAGATCAATGCCGGCCTCTTTGGCAATAGCGGCGGCAGTGGCCGCGTTGTCACCGGTGAGCATGCCGACTTTCAACCCCAATTGGTGAAGATCGGTGATTGCCTGAGTGGAGTTCTCTTTGAGCGTATCCATGATGGCGATCAAACCGCTGAGCTGATTATTCAGCGCGATCAGAATGACGGTCTTTGCCTGCGCCTCGAGTGAGTTCTTGCGCTCGATCGCGGCGTCAGTTAGCTCGACCTCATAGGTGTTGAGGAAGCGCTGATTGCCGATCAGAATTTGTTTGCCGTCGACAGTTGCCCTGAGACCTTTGCCAGCAGCGGACTTGAATTCGCTGACTTCGTATAGCTGTAAATTTTGTCGAAGCGCTTCGGCTTGAATAGCTTCGCCTAAGGGATGTTCGCTGCCGGTCTCGGCTGAGGCGGTAAGCCGCAGCAGTTCGTGGTCACTGAGGTCTGATCGAAGGCTGATCAGATCAGTCACCTGAGGGGCGCCGCGCGTCAGGGTGCCGGTCTTGTCAAACAGGATGGTATCGAGCGAGCCGGCTTCTTCGAGGCTGGCTGAGTCTTTGACCAGAATGCCCAATTCCGCTCCCTTGCCTGTGCCGACCATGACCGCGGTGGGGGTAGCTAAACCCATCGCGCATGGGCAGGCGATGACTAACACAGCGACCATATTGATAACGGCTCTTGCCAGAGGTGTTATCGAGCCTGTTGATGGGGTCGGGATCAGGAAAAACCAAATCAGAAAAGTGACAACCGCGATTCCAATCACGATGGGAACGAAAACTGCCGAGATCTTATCCGCCAGGTTTTGGATGGGCGCTTTGCTGGCTTGAGCGTTTTCGACAAGTTGGATTATCTGCGACAGGATGGTGTCTTTGCCGACTTTGGTAGCTTTGAAAACGAGGCGGCCATTTTTGTTGAGCGTAGCGCCAAAGACCGCGGAACCTTTTTCTTTTGAAACCGGAATGGATTCACCAGTCAGCATGGATTCATCAACAGCTGATTCGCCATCAAGCACCGTACCATCCACCGGAATTTTCTCACCGGGGTGGACGACGACAATATCGCCGATGACGACATCATCCACGTTCACCTCAACCTCAGCCCCATTGCGGATCAGGCTGGCTTGTTTGGGACGTAGGAAAAGCAGTTTGCGGATTGCTTCTCCGGCGCCGCTTTTAGCTCTGGCTTCGAGGTACTTGCCCAATCTCACTAAGGTGGTGATTGTGGCAGAAGTTTCAAAATAACCGTGGCCTGAAAAAACACCGAGCAAAACGGCTAAGGAGTAAAAATAGGCCGCTGAGGTACCAAGCGCAACGAGGACATCCATGTTGGCTGAGCCGTTGCGCAGCGACTTATAGCCGTTGACGTAGTAAGAAGCGCCGACATAAAACTGAACCGGCGTCGCCAGCGCGAAAAAGAGCCAATCCATCCAGGGGGCGTGAGCCAATGCGCTCGGCAACAGGTTAAAGTCGCGCGACATCGAAAGCACAAATAACGGCAGGGTGAACGCCAACGCAATGATCAGCATGCGGCGCTGGCGGGATATCTCATGCTGACGGGCAGTCTCTTCGGGGTCAACCTCTGTGTTTGCCCGGTCGGCCGGCCTGAAACCAACTTTTTGAACAGCCTGGCGCAGTTCGCTGACGCTGACAATGGTCGGAATGTAGCGCACGGTGAGTTTTTCGGTGCCTATGTTGGCTTTGGCGTAGAGGACACCATCGACCGCGTCGATGGCTTTTTCCAGGTGGAGTGCGTCGGTCGGGTCAGAAAGACCACTGATGGCGGTATTCCAATCTCCCAGCGCGACATCATAGCCTGCCGAGCGGATATGTTCCACCAAAGCCGACAGTTGCACTTTGCCCGAGTCGAAACGCACCGAAGCGCGTTCGGACGATAAGTTTACCGAGGCTTCTTCGACACCTTCGGTTTTATTCAGGCTTTTTTCAACCGCGGCGACGCAGTTAGCACAGGTCATCCCAATGATTGGCAAGGATACCTGTTTTGGATTGGCCATTTTAAGCCTCGGCAGGATAGTTGATTTCGGCCAGTGTGTCGCGGATCAATTCATCGGTGGCTGGGGCGATGAACTCGACAGTGATGCGTTTCTCAGCAGGGTTACCTTCAACAGATTCAACGCCATCGAGGGCGCTCAGCGCTTTTTTGATATGCATTACGCAATGACCGCATGAAATATTGGGAATGGAGTAGGTTAATGTTTTCATCTTGTCCTTTCAAAATGACCTTTTACTGGAATTGATTTTATAATGAAGATATTCAAAGTCAACTTAGAAGGTGATATCTTGAATATGAAATTTATAAAAAATGCCGCGGCTTATGTGTTGGACATGGATGGGACTTTTTATCTTGGAAATTGCCTGTTGCCTGGGGCGGTTGAATTTCTGGAATTTCTCAATCAACGGGGCATTCCTTTTTGTTTTCTCACCAATAATTCATCGAAAAGCCCGAAAGATTATCAGGATAAACTGATCAGGCTGGGCGTAAAACCTGATGACGCGCGGGTTTACACCTCCGGCGACGCAACCATTGCGTATCTGAAGCATCATTATCCTGAAAAACGGCTTTACCTGTTGGGGACGGACAGCCTTCAAAAACAGTTTATCGAGGCAGGCTTGAATACCAATGAGCGTGAGCCTGAATTAGCGGTGTTGGCATATGATACGCAGGTGACCTACGAGCGGCTTACAGCTTTCTGTGACCTGGTGAGGAAAGGACTGCCTTATATCGCCACACACCCGGATATTAATTGCCCGGTGGAGGGGGGATTTGCGCCCGACGCTGGCGCGTTTATGGCCTTAATTGAGGCTTCCGCGGGGCGAAAGCCGGATATCGTGATTGGCAAGCCTAACCCGCTGATCATTGAAGGAGCGGCGGAGCGCTTGAATGTTAGCACTCAAGATGTGGTGATGGTGGGCGATCGGCTTTATACGGATATCATGCTTGGTTCTACAGCCGGCGTCGGAACGGTTTTGGTACTGAGCGGAGAGACGACCCCGGAAGACATGGGAGCGTCAGTGGTAAAACCTGACCTTGTCTGTCAGGACCTGGGGGACCTGCGACGATATTTGGCTTCTGAATAGAAATCAAGTGCGATTCGGTCTGATTCATCTTGCTCTTTATCAAAAAGGAACCAAATATTCGGAAGGCAGAGTCTGATAAGGATGCGATGAATTCGCGGAGCATGTTCGCGGTGATGTGGTTTATGTCCGCAACACCAGACTGATTGCGGTGCGCTAAAAACACTGATTGTACTGTCTGTCAATCCGCGGATTTTCGGTCAAAGAGAAAGGCTTTAACCCATTCCTGGACAGCGTGAAAATCGCTCGAAATCACAGTGCACTACCCTTGCCACCAAACGCAAAACGGCGTAAAAAGTGCCATTTAGAGGCCGCAATACTACCACTATACGTGGAGGTAGAAATGCAAATTATGGCGAAATGCTGGTATATGTGGGGGAGTAGAAGAGGCGACAATGGGATTCGAACCCATGATGAGGGTTTTGCAGACCCTTGCCTTACCACTTGGCCATGTCGCCTAATAAAAAACTGATATCGTAACGGTATCAGTCGGTAAAAGAGCGGGCGATGAGGCTCGAACTCACGACCTTCTCCTTGGCAAGGAGACGTTCT
>JAAYCN010000004.1 GCA_012729755.1 Chloroflexota bacterium
GGAGTTATTCCTAATATATTTAAGTTCAGAATATAATTAAAAAGTGACAAATGAAGCCAAGTATTTGCACACCCCCTAATGCCAAACAAATGCTACACGGATAAAAGCTTGATTTTGTGAAATTTTCTTGATTTTAATACAGCTGAAAACAGCATTTTATCTTCGACCCCGCCACAGGGGGGTCTCTATAATAGTGCTAAAGCAGAAAAATGCAGTAAGCAAAAGGTTTTCAGAGCTTCCACAAAGTTATGAAATTTAAAAACTGTGATATCTAAGGAGAAAATGAATGATAACTTATTTATGATAATGGAAGATAAATTAGAATTTGCTGAAATAACACCTACAAATAAGGTTTTAGAAATTACAGGGGTAGATATTGATAAAATCATAGATGGGGAAATAGTTGAGTACGGTGGTACTACTAATATTTTTAAAACGTTTTTTAACATCAAGTGATTAAATCTGCATAAAATATTGGAGGTCATATTTTGACTAAATTGATTACATAGGAGGGGAAAGCATGAATATTAAAGTTCGAGAGGCAGTTATTGATGATTACGATATAGTCACAAAGATAATGAACCAGGTTCAGCAGATGCATGTCGAGTGGAGACCTGATGTTTATAGACCTAACCATGATTTAATTTCTATTGTTGCGTTTAAAGAGGCTATTTTAAGTAATACCTTTTATGTTGCTGAGATTGAAGAAAAAGTAGTCGGTATCCTTGGAATTATGTTTATTCATATTGAAACACCATCACATATTACCAGAGATATTCTTTTTGTCGATAGTATGGCAGTTGATGAACCCTATAGAGGACTTGGAGTAGGGCATGCGTTTTTTGATAAGATAAAGGAAATATCAAGACAAAAGAAATGTGATGGCATTGAGCTTCAAGTAAATGCAAAGAATAAGAAAGCCTATGAAATGTATTCAAATTATGGATTCACAGAGAAATCTATAACCATGGAATTCAAGTGAGCCTAAAAATACAGGCATTGCGTTTAAAAGGATTGAATTTAAGATGATTTTTTGTAAAAGATGAGTACAAATTAGAATTTGAATAGAAGAATTGCAATGCTTGGTTTAAAAAGAGGAGCCATTGAAAAAGATTATTCAGGTTTAAGTGACTGTACAAAAGAAAGATTTAAAGAAAAATATAACTTATAAAGAGTGTTGTTTTTAATGAAATAACATAGGCGTTTATTGATTTAATAATAGCTAAAAACAGCACTTTTTCCTCGACTTCTTCTCAGACACAGGTAACAAGGTAGCATGCCATCGCGCTTGCCGAACAAGGCTTTTTAACCTTCGACGCTGATCTGAGCCCGGAAATGGTCAGCATCGCCAAGATGCGCGCCAACTCAGCTAATCAGATGGTGAATTTCAAGACTGTGGCTTTTGCGCGCTGAGATCAGCCATTAACGCTGATTTGCATTTCGATGCGGTGCTCTGCCTCGGCAACTCACTGCCGCACGTCAGCAGCGAACATGAATTAGAAAGCACACTGAACGATTTTGCTGAGCTGCTCGCGCCAAACAGCCTGTTGCTTCTGCAAATGCGCAATTTCGACCACATCATGAATCAAAAACTGCGTTGGATGGATCGATCCGCAGTCAGAAAAAACCAACGCCGGTGAGTGGCTATTCTTGCGCTCTTATGATTTTGAATCCCCAAATTGCATCCAATTCCATGTTCTGTCCATGCAGCGCGAAAAAACCATCCATGGTTAGTCGGCGTGAGCAGCACTCCCCCTTACACCTCCGCTTGAAGAACCTTTGGTCCAAAAGTAAACGGAAAGTGGCTTTGAGTCGATTGAAACCCTCGGGAATCTATGCGGTGACCCGTTTGATAACAAAACGAGCGCCGATCTGGTGATCGGCGCTCGTAAACACGCCTGAAATTCAGTCAAATCGCTAATGTTGGACAGTCAACGACGTCGTACGCAGGGTTTCGGTCGTCTTTTTTAAATTCACAGCCCACCATCTAACCGTGTCAGTGATCGTTTCTTCAAGACTGCGCGGATTATAACCTAATTCCCGCTTTGCTTTTGCCGAAGAAATCACCGAATTGCTCTGCAAAGTATCCACAGCATATTTTGTAAAGCGCGGACGGGTTTTGGTCAGCTTGTAGTAAGCCTCTGCGAGTGGTGCCAGGAATTTGGCCAGTTTTGCCGGGAACCGAACTTCAGAGGTATGAACGCCAGCTGCTTTTTGTACCAACTTCCGCAGTTGGCTGATCGTCAATTGCTCGCCAGAGAGCAGGTAAACCTCACCGCTGTGCCCCTTCTCAGCCGCCAGATAATGCCCATTCGCCACATCCCTCACATCAACAAAATCGAAGCGGCCTTCAATCGTAAAAGAGGGCTTTTTCTTCATCCAATCCAGAATCATGCCGCCAAGTTCTGACCGCGCGAAGTCATAAGGCCCAACCACACCAGTCGGGCAGACGATCACAGCATCCAAACCTTCTCTGGCCGCCTGAAGCACCAATTCTGATGCTTCCGCTTTTGTCAGATCATATTGACCCGCTTTATTATTTATATCAAACGGCAGAGTCTCATCAATAACCTGACCTTTCTCAGGGTGACCAAAAGCATGAATTGAACTCGTATAGATCAGTCGTTTTGCCCCACTCTGTCTGGCAGCTTCAATCACATTGGCAGTGCCGTCAACGTTGACCCGCCTCATTAGATTTAATCCATCAGCGGTAATATTAACCAGACTTGCCATATGAAAGATGTTATCCACACCTTCGCACGCAACCTTTAAGGATTCCTTGTCAAGAATATTCCCTTCAACGATTTCTACCGCCAGTCCATCAAGCGAGGTAAGTTTTTCCCCTGGCAACACCAGAGCTCGGACTTTCTTACCCATTTTAAGCAGTTCCCTGGTCAAAACATTTCCCAAGTGGCCAGCTGCGCCAGTAATCAGATTCATTATTTAACCTTCATCCTTCTTTTCAGTGAATAAACTGCTGTGTACCAGTTCGTTGACCTCAACTTCTATTAAATAAAAGTTCGCTTCACAACCTCTCTTTGGCCGTCAGCAGCCAACCGCCTGACAGTCACCTGCGCGTCGGCATCTTCTCTGATATACAGCTTATATGTTCCTTGTTTTCTCAATTATCACATTCAAACCTTACTAAAAACCAACCTTCCGTTATAGCTCATGCAACTGATCGTTGTAAGGCTAAATTCCGAAATTCAAACATAATTCTAACAATTGGTTGACCGCTATCTGAAGCAAATTATCGGCCACGAAAAGATATTAAGCGGCTTCGATAACCTTCAATTGAATCATTCAACCAATCTATCTTCTCACCAATCCATTTATTTACACTTATCTAATTTTAGTCACAATATCTAATATCTTCAAGTCTTTTTCTGTACAATTTTCTACCTTTTGCAAAAGGTCGTCCAGCCGAATCCATGCCTGAGGTTGGGTATAATCAATAAAAAATTGAAAGAGGAATGAATGAAACTCGCAATTGGTTCAGATCACGCTGGCTTGGCTTTAAAGACCGCGCTGCTGCCATACCTGGAAAGCCGCATGATCCCATATGAAGACTTTGGCACTGATACCCCAGACAGCGTGGACTACCCGCGCATCGCTGAGAGAGTGTGTAAGGCAATCCTCTCAGGTCAGTTCGACCGCGGTATTCTCGTCTGCGGCACAGGCATCGGTATGTCCATCTCCGCCAACAAATTCCCCGGCATCCGCGCCGCGGCCGTCAGTGACCCCTATTCCGCTATTCTCGCCAAGCGCCATAATAACGCCAATGTACTTTGCATGGGTGGCCGGGTGGTAGGCACCGGACTGGCGACATTAATCACCGAAGGTTGGCTGAACGCCTCCTTTGAAGGGGCCCGTCATCAGCGCCGGCTCGACATTATCTCCCGCATCGAACAGCGCAATCAGTTCGCTTCCGTCGCCAGCTCGGCTCAAGAAGAGCACGAGACGATAAATAACGAACAAGATGACACTAAACCACTTACAACAGACATTTAACCTCTGCGTCGGTTGCAACTCAACCCGCCGATGTAAAATAGTCTTAAACAACTCAAACACCAATTCTAATAGGAGACCAGATGCAATACAAAATTTTCGGAGATAAACTCCCAGCAGTTAGCCTGCGCATGAACGCCGGCGAAAGTATTTACACCCAATCAGGTGGCATGTCCTGGATGACCGATAACTTCAGGATGGAAACGAATGTTAAAGGCGGCTTGATGAAAGGCATTGGCCGCGTGTTCAGTGGCGAATCTCTCTTTATGGCAACATACACGGCAACTGCTGCCAATGCTGAGATTACCCTCGCTTCTTCTTTTCCTGGTGAAATCCGCGTCCTTGAACTGGATGGAAGCAAGACCTATATCGCCCAAAAAAGCGCGTTCCTCTGCGCCACTCCCGGCGTTGAGCTGTCCACCGTGTTCACCAAACGTTTTGGCGCCGGGTTGTTTGGCGGCGAAGGTTTCGTGCTTCAAAAATTCGCGGGCAATGGGCTGGTTTTTGTCGAATTGGATGGCAGCGTCATCGAGAGAGAACTCGCCCCAGGCGAAAGACTAAAGGTTGATACCGGCAACATCGCCATGTTTGAAGAATCAGTTGACTATGACATCGAAACGGTCAAAGGCTTCACAAACATTCTCTTCGGCGGTGAAGGTCTCTTCCTGGCTGTATTAACAGGGCCCGGCAAGGTTTGGCTGCAGACTGTGAACGCGAGCAGCTTTGCCTCTCGCCTGATTCCTTACCTGCCCCACAAAGGTTAAACTAAAGCGTCACACCAACCGGCCTGAATTCAGGCCGGTTTTTTTATATCTTTCACCATATAAAGCGAACCTTCGACAAAGCCGCGCGCCGCATAATAAGCGCGGGTTCCAACCGCTGAAATCACCGCCAGTCGCTGATAACCCTGAGAACTCGCGATCGATTGGGCTTTCTCGATCAATTTTCTGCCCAAACCTGTGTGTTGGGCTGCCCCGCTTTGTTCCGTCCCAACTTCCAAAGATTGTCCAAAGACGTGCACTTCCCTGATAATCGCCGCCCCATCAAGATCTGGTGTATTGAGCAGGTTTCGCTCCATGGGCAACGAGAGCCTCAGGAATCCAGCCAAATCTCCCCCGGGCGTATCAAAGCTGATGAAGTGTTCCACCGCCCCATTTGCCTGGTACGAAAAATCATTCAAAGTAAGCTCCGACGCCTTCACCCGAATAGTGCGCACTTCGCGGCATCGAATGCAATGACAACGCGTCCCGCGATGTTCAAGCTCTTCAGCCACATTTTGCCGTAAACTCGTGGTTTTATTCCCTTCGACAACATTCTGCGAGGGGATGTCGCGGATGATTCGATTAATTCGGCAGTAAATCGGAACAACTGGCTTGATATCAGCCAGGAGGTTAACCAGCTCCCGCTCTGTATAAGGTTTATATTCCCCGCGTTGCCAATACTGGTAAAGCTCAGCTGATTTGAGCAGCTGGCATGGGTAAATCTTGAGCTCATCAGGCTGCACGCTGCCTTCACGCCAGAGCAACTCAAAATCCTTTCGGTCTGATTCCAGTGTCGCGCCAAGCAAATTCGGCATCCAATGAACAACCAATTTGAAACCGCCTGCCCTAATCAGCTTCACCGCCGCGATGACCAGGTCAACACTGTGACCGCGATGGTTCAACCTGAGAATCTCATCGTTCATGCTCTGCACGCCAATCTGAATCTTGGTGACGCCCATGCGACGCAATTCAAGCAAAGAATCCCGCGTAATCAGATCAGGCCGCGTTTCAATTACCAGCCCCACATTTCGATGTGTTCCATACACATTATATGCCTGTGCACTCTCAAGTGTAGCGCATTTTATATTGTCATCTTTGTTTTCTTCATTCAGCGCTTCGAAACAACGCCTGACAAACCATTCCCGATACTGATGACTGTACGCGTTCCAACTGCCGCCCAGAATCAACAGCTCAATCTTATCCGTCGGGTGGCCAACCTCATCGAGCGCCCTGAGGCGAGAGCTGACCTGCCGATAAGGGTCAAAATCATTCTCAAGCCCGCGTCGCGCGCCCGGCTCATCAGGCAAATAGGATTGCGGCATTCCCGGCACATTTGGGCAGAAAATACACGTCCCGGGGCAGGGCGCTGGTTTTGTCAATACTGTGATGGTTGTAACACCTGATAGAGTTCGAATCGGTTTCATACGGATCTGCGCCAGCAGTTCCGGGGAGTCTTCTATCTCGCCATCAGCGATCATTTCTTTATATGCTGCCACCAGGGTATGCTTGGCCAGAAAGCCTTCACCACCCGGCAAAGGATGTGCCCTCAATGCATTTCGCAGACCTTCACCTGACTCCAGATCCATTATCACCAGCTTTGCCAAAGCCAATTTTTCAGCGCTGTGCTGCCGTTTCAATTGCCATGCTTCCCGTTCATTAACCATGCGGTTATTGTACATGATTTGAGCTCCAGAAATCATGATGTAATGTTGTCCAGCTATCTCGGATTATTTCCTCAAAACCCACCCACCACCTGATATACTCAAATCGATGCGATCTGAAACCACCAAAAAGCTCCTCGACCTCAACCGCGAGTTCTATCAGCGCTGCGCTGACTCCTTTTCGAAGTCGCGCTATCGCGTCCAGCCCGGAGTGCGCAGGCTTTTGCCCGAGCTTTCAAAGTCAGGTTCCATTCTCGATGTTGGCTGCGGCAATGGCAATTTGATTAAAGCTTTAAATAAAGCTGGCTATTCTGGCAGTTATCACGGAATCGATTTCAGCCCCGCTTTGCTTGACTATTCGCCAACAGCCGAGCAGGCAAAGTTTTCCGTTGTCGATCTCAGCTCACCAACGTGGGATCAACCCTTCGAAGCGCACAGCTTTGATGCCATCACCTGCTTTGCAGTCTTACACCACCTGCCCGGAAAATCCCTTCAGGCCCAGGTTTTTCGTCAATTCAGTCAGCTCTTAAAGCCCTCAGCCAAACTCATTCTTTCGGTTTGGCAGCCGCTGAATTCAGAGCGCCTCTCAAAACGAGTGCTCCCCTGGCAAACCATCGGCTTAGACCCCAGCGACCTCGACAGCCCTTGCGACCTGCTGCTCGATTGGCACGCCGAAAGTGCGCAGAGCGCTTCGCCACAAACCCCTGTCTACCGCTATGTTCATCAATACACCACGATCGAACTGGAAGCGCTGGCAGGTTCCGCCGGTTTATGCAAAGTCGCAGAGTGGCTCGATGACGGCCGGCAGGGGAACCTGGCGCTTTACCAGATCTGGCAGTTGCCCGCCGAACCCTCAAAAGAAAACCAAATTGAAACACTCATGCCAGGCTCAGCTTCAATAACCTCAACCCCCTGCCGTCGCCATGACTAATCTACACGCCAAACCGGGCCCAGCCGATCTTGCTGATCTCATCGCCCATTGCCTGACGTTTCGCTTGCCGCTGATCAACCAGTCGTGCGACGAAGTGATTCGTTTATTCAATGGCTTCAACGAAGGCCGGGCTGGGTGGGTGGTTGACCTTTACGCGACCAACCTGGTCATCAGCCACCACCTTGAACCGGATCAGATCAGCCTCCAATCAGCCCGCTCCATCCGCGAAGCGATTATCAACGCCCTGCCGTGGGTCGACGGCACGCTTTTCAAACAGCGCCATGGATCAAATAATGAGCAGCGCCGTGGCGTCTGGCTCGATAAAACGCGTGAAGTTCACCAGATCGTCGAAAATAGCGTGCGTTACGCGATAGATCTGCGCCTAAATCAGGATAACAGTTTTTACCCGGACACGCGGCTTCTCAGAGAATGGCTCGCCAAAAATCTTTCCGCGCGCAACGTTCTCAATACCTTCGCCTACAGCGGCACGCTTGGCATCGCCGCCCTGGGCGGTGGGGCGAGCGAGGTTATTCAAACCGATCTGAATCCGCGATTCTTAGCCATTGCCCAACAATCAGCGGTGATGAATGGATTCGAAAATCGCCATCAAACGCTGCCGATGAATTTCTTCACAGCCGTCAATCGTTTTAAGTCCGCAAGAAAACTTTTCGATTGCGTGATTCTCGATCCACCTTATTTTTCCACGACCAAAGCCGGCAAAGTGGACCTGCTCAGCGACTGGCACGGCCTGATTAACAAGGTAAGGCCTCTGGTTGGCCACGAAGGGTTTTTGGTTTTGGTCAACAACGCGCTCTATGCCTCTGGCGCGATGGTCATGGAGCAAGTCAATCACCTTGAGAGCAGCGGCTATTTTCAACTTGAAGCGCTCATCGATGTGCCCGTTGACTGCCGGGGCTTCCCCGAAACGATCATCTCGCGGCCGCCCACCGACCCCGCCCCATTCACCCATCCTACTAAAATCGTCATCCTTCGCGCCGCGCGCAAAGATCAGCAGCGCGCCA
>JAAYCN010000005.1 GCA_012729755.1 Chloroflexota bacterium
CCCGGTCTAATTCAGCTTTCCGGGCTATTTCTTTAGCGTTCATTGTTATTGTCCATGGCATAGCTCCTAATCTTAATTAGGACATTTCTATTTTGCTACTTTAGGACATTACTACTTTGCTCTTACAGGCTGAGCAAATCAGTCTTGTTTTTTTATGCCGCTATGATATACTCATCTGTCTTTGGCAAGCGCCAAAGACATTATCACACACGCCTGCGCACAGACCCTCCCGCGTGCCTTAGGGTTCGGAGTGGTTGCAAAGCCAGGCGGAGGCATAACGCAAAGGAGTTAACATGCCCGCTGTATCTATGAAAGCGCTCCTTGAGAGCGGCGTCCACTTTGGACATCGGACCAATAAATGGAATCCACGCATGCGTCCGTATATTTTTACGGAACGCAATGGAATCCACATTCTTGACCTGCAACAAACTGTCAAATTGCTTGATGAGGCCTATAATCAGGTGCGCGATGTGGTGGCGGCCGGCGGCACCATTTTGTTTGTCGGCACCAAGCGCCAGGCGCAGGAAACTATTGAAGAAGAAGCCCGCCGTTGTGGGATGCCCTTCGTCAATCAACGTTGGCTGGGCGGCACCCTGACCAACTGGATCACTATTCAACAGCGTTTGGTTGAACTGACCCGCCTTGAGAAGTTGATCGAGAGTGGTGAGATCAGCCTTCTGACCAAGAAGGAAGGCCTGCTGATCGAGAGGGAAATCGTTCGTCTGAATACCCGTCTTTCCGGTCTTCGCGAAATGAAGAAACTGCCTGATATGGTGTTTGTGGTTGATATCGAACGCGAAGAGACCGCAGTCAATGAAGCAGTTTCGAAAGAGATCCCCCTGGTGGCTTTGGTGGACACGAATTGTGACCCTCACAATATCGACTATGTGATTCCTTCAAATGATGACGCTATTCGCGCAATAAAGCTGCTGGTCGGCCGCATCGCAGACGCGGTGATCGAAGGCAAGTCCATGCGCAAGGACATCGAAGAAGAAACACCGGAAACCGAAGTTAAGTCTCATATTTCTCGCAAGATTGATGAGGATATTGAACTGGCTGATGAGGACCTGTTGGGTGAATCAACCCGCGCCAAGATTGTTTTTGAGAAGCCTGAAGTCGAAGAAATTATCGACGACGCTGAAGACGAAGAATAATTTGAATCTGTCTGGAGGAAAAATGGAAATCACAATTGACATGATCAAAGAACTGCGCGAAAAATCAGGCGCCGGCATTATGGATGTAAAGAACGCGTTGACTAAAGCCAACGGCGACATGGAAAAAGCGTTGGAAGAGCTGCGTGCCAAGGGCATGCAGAAGGCTGAAAAGCGCGCCGAACGGGTCGCTTCAGAAGGCCGCGTTGAAGTTTATGTGCACAGCGAAGGCCGCCTGGTCGTCGTGGTGGAAGTCAACTCAGAAACCGACTTTGTCGGCAAGTCACAGGCTTTCCGCGATTTGTGCCATGAACTCGCGCTGCAGATTGCCGCCGCGCAACCCAAGTTCGTCTCTGAGGCTGATATTCCAGCCGAAGTGATTGAGGCTGAGAAAACGGCTGTGACAGCGCGTGTGCGCGCGGAGGGTAAGCCCGAAGCCATCATCCCCAAGATTCTGGATGGCTACATGAAAAAATATATGGATGAAAATGTGCTGCTCAATCAGAAATACATTAAGAACGAGAATCTGACTGTAGCTGACATCATCAATGAACGTGTGGCCGCGTTGGGTGAAAAACTCGTCGTGCGTCGTTTTATCCGTTGGGAATTAGGTGAAACCACCCGTGAGGCTGAACCACCAGCTGAGTAGATGATAGAATGAGAGCCAGGCAAACCCTGGCTCTCTTTTTGCCTGACCTAAAATATAAACCGATTCGGGAGGCTGAATGACTGAAAACAATTCGCTGTTGAAGTACAAACGCATTCTCTTGAAAGTGTCAGGGGAATCTCTGGCTGGACCTTTGGAAGTGGGCATTGATCCCAAGGAAGCCAACAAAGTGGCTGATTTGATTAAACGCGTGCGCGACTTGGGTGTGGATGTGGCGATCGTGATTGGCGGCGGTAACCTTTGGCGGGGGGCAATCGGCGAAAACAAGGGTATGGATCGGGCGACGGCTGACTATATGGGCATGTTGGCGACAGTGATGAATGCCCTGGCGTTGATGGATGCACTGGAAAAGCTGGGCGTGATGACGCGGGTAATGACTTCAATTGAAATGCGGACCGTGGCGGAGCCATATATTCGCCGACGAGCTATTCGGCACCTTGAGAAAGGACGGGTGGTAATCTTTGGCGGCGGCACGGGCAACCCCTATTTCTCGACTGATACAGCGGCAGCGCTGCGCGCTACCGAAATCGGCGCGGACGTAGTCATCAAAGCCACGAAGGTAGATGGCATTTATGACAGCGACCCCAAACGAAACCCCCATGCGATTAAATTTGAAAAATTGAGCTACCTGGATACGCTGGCAAGGCGAATTGAGGCGATGGACGCAACCGCGGTCACACTGTGTATGGATAATGACCTGCCAATTCTCGTTCTGAACCTGTGGGATCAGGAGAGTTTAATCAAGGCGCTGTACGGTGAAACCGTGGGCACTTTGGTGAGCCACGAGGGATAAATAACCGCGAAGCAAAAGCCAGGGACATCCTGTTTTTTGTGTGTTTAGAGGGTAGGAGTGTGGGCGAGTTCTTCAATATGGGGTCCTGCAGTTGTCGAATTGACCAACCGCGCCTGAGCGCTACCCAAACGATGGTTGTAAGACGCGTTCTGTTTTATTGGGATGATTGCCTCAAGGCGGGTCTGAGGGGTAACCGCGGTTTTTTAGACTAATCTTTTGGTAAAGATTTCGCCCACGCGGCAGCCCGATCCAGTTCCCCAACCTGAACAGGACCTTCACTTGCCTCAACGAAAAATCCAGCAGGGGGTTCACAGACCCAAAAGCCTTTTTCAGTCAGTTTGTTTTGAAGCCATGGGGCGGCATAGCCCATTTTGTCAACAAAGCGCATGAACAGATTTTTTGAGCTGGTGGCATTCACTCTGGTGTCGAAAGCTGCCAGCTTGGCCAAGCCAAATCTGGCGGGAGTCAAATTGTCGACCAAAGCAATTATCTTTGGCGTGGGTTTGAACGCCCTGGTCGGGGAACCAATGACAATCAAGTCAGCTTCTTCGAGCATGGCGTCGTTTACATTGTCAACGTGAACAGCTTCAGTTTCCAGCCCTTCGGCAATTTTTGCGGCGATTTTTGCGGTGTTGCCAAAAACAGAGTCATAAACGACCAGAGTTTTCATATACAAACTCCTTACATTAACAGCTTGGTGATTTGATCTTGCAGCGATTGGGCGCGCTGTTTAATACTTTCGAGTGATAAAGCTTCTGAATCAACTTTGTCTTGCTCAGAATGGACATAGGAGATATAAGGCGCAACGTGGTCGCGTAGACGTTTGATGGCCCCGCTGAACTCGACATTGATGGTGGTCTTGAGGGTTTGCATCAGGCTCTTGCGTAATTCATCCATTTTGGATTTAAATTGTTCTTTGGCCAATTTGCGGCGGTAGGGAATGACGAATAAACCCAGGATTGCCAGTGTGCTGGCGGCGACAATGCCGGTGACGTCAAGCGCACGCGAGGTGATGATAGTGGCAACTAAGGCGCCAATGCCCAAAGCGCCAGCCTCGAATAGTGCGGTCTGGGAAATGGTGTCTTTGACCAACTCGTGAACTTCATCGGCTTCTTTTTGGCGGTCATAGGAGCTGAGGACGTTTTTAATAGTTTGACCAACATCTGAGATTAGCTCGGCGCGCTTGCTGGCGTGGGGATTTTCGTCGCCTGACGGCAGCACTTTTTCGCTGCTCGCCTGACGGCGTTCGATCATGCTGGCTACCTGGTACCAGGTATGAAGGTCTTTGTCGACCAACCAGTCAATCAGGTTATGCACTTTTTCGTCGATTTCCTGCGAGATGTCCGAAACGACTTCATGTTCGAATTTTGAGCGCACCTTTTCTGGCTTGGCAAGCGTGGCAATGTTGGAAAGCTTGAAGGTGTTATCGAAAAATTCCTGACCGCGAAGTTCGAAGCGCTGCAGGACAGATTCAACCTCTGCCAGACGAGGGGATATCTCAGCCTGCAGCTCCCTTTCGTAGTTATTAATGGCCGATTCAATTAACGCGACCAGTTGACTGTCGGCCTGGAGATCCTGTTTTTGAGCTTCATTGTTAGCCAGCGCCTGAGAATTGACGTTGGTGAGTACCCCCAATGGACTGCGCAATTTCAGTTCGAGGCGTTTTTTGTCATCCAGGCTGTGGGTGATGTAATTTTCGAGCGCGGCGAGACCGCTGACTGCCCAGAGATGTGTTCGAACCTCGGGCTCGTTAGTCTGGGCGGCTTTTTGGCCTAATTTAGCTGAGACCATGAAAAGTTCCGGCTCCTCGCTGAGAATCTTGCGGGCAGCATCAAGCACGAAGCCGCGCACCTCATTGATGGAGCGGTCGGCCTCGAGGATGTCAGCTTTATTGACCACGAGGATTATCTTTTTCCCCCAGGCAAGGATTTTTTGGAGGAATTGCCTTTCGCTTTCGGTCATGGGGCGGTCAGCGGAGGTGACAAACAACACCAGATCGCTGCGGGGGACATATTCGTTGGTAAGAATTTCATGCTCGCGGATGATGGCGTTAGTGCCGGGCGAGTCGACGATGTTGAGATGCTGGAGCAGTGGAAGGGGATAGGTATAGATGGCGAAACCGTCATTGATGATCTGCTCTTCTTCGTTGTCGCCATAGCGTACCAGCGTGACGCGAGCGGTAGTAGGGGTTACCCCTTCTTTTAGCACCCTGGCGCCTAACAATGCGTTGATAAGCGCGCTCTTGCCGGCGTTAAATTCGCCGACAGTTACGAGCAGGAAAAACTCATCGAGCTGCAGGATAGCTTGTTTGAGGGTCTCAATGAGTTCCGGCGCTAATTTGAGCTCAGAAAGGGTGAGCAGGGACTCGGTCAGCGTCTGTTTTTCCTGCTGGAGGAAGAGGAATTGTTCGTTGTTCAGAAAGTTTACATGCATAATAACTCCCGATAGAGCGGCTGGTCATCTGACGAGTATTATACCTTTTGGGCGGGAATTGATTTGAGATTTATAAAGCCTAATTCACATCGCCCAGATAGATGGGCTGACCGGATTGACCATGATCCCGCAGGAGCGGAATGACGGCTTTGGGGTAGAGATTGACCTGTTCGAGTTCGTCGAGGGGAACCCATATCACTTCCTGTTGACCAGGATCAGGCGCCTGACCCTGGGAAGGCCGGTAAGGAGCTTTAAGAGAGCATGAGAAGAAGAACTCAACCTGATGAACATGTCTATCTTCGTCGGCGAATTCATGTCGGTCTGAAAGGTACTCGCGCAGGAAGCGTAATTCACCGACTTCTACTTTTGCATTTATCTCTTCGAGGCACTCACGTTTAAGCGCCTGGGGGAGCGTTTCGAACTTTTTTTGGCCACCACCGGGCAATACGGCGTAACTATCGGACAGGCTGGACTTGCGGATGACCAGCAGGCAGCCGTTTTGAATGATGATGGCTTTGGCGGAGTTGCGGATGTGGTGAGTCATGAGCGGTCCTGATTTAAGAGTATGGACATGATTTTACCGCCATTGGAGGTGTTCGCCATAACCATCGAACCAGATTCGAAGCGTGGACAGAAAGCAGAAACCACCTGCGTATCTCTTTGGATCGGAAATCGCGGTTTGAGGGGTTTACAAGTTATTGAAAAGATATCCTAAATTTCGGCGCGCTTTTCTTGGCTGACGGGTTTGCGTGCCGTGTTGGGATCCCTCCTGTGAGGTTTTCTACCCTTTGGAATAACCCTGATGTGAGCTTCAGCAAACGTATCAAAATACCCTCTTCAGTCTCGCTGCACTCGCCGGTTTTCCCCAGGGAGAAGCCTGAAGACCAGTGTAACAGGTTGCTATCAATTGACTGCCGAGACGAGCTTATCTATCAAAATCTTTGTGTAAACAAGAATTATTTTTAGATAAAACTAAGCAAATGCGTTCATTTACAGAAGGTTTCCCAATTAGTCAATGCTGCCCTGTGGGATTCGCAGATTTGGTCAGACATGGGTGGGCGCTTTGATATAATAAATCAAGTGAGATGACAGAGGTGAATCTATGTATTCGGGGATGAAAATTTGTGTGGTTATCCCGGCCTATAATGCCGAAGGCAGCATTGTTCAGGTTCTCTCTTCGCTGCCTGAGTGGATTGATCAGATCATCGTAGTGAACGACTGCAGCCGCGATGACACTCTCGGCGTGCTCAATGCCATCAGGGATCCGAAGCTGAGGGTTATCAACCACGCTCAAAACCGCGGGGTTGGGGGGGCGATGAAGAGCGGTTATGCTGCGGGACTTGAGGGAGACGCGGACATTTTCGTAAAAATGGATAGTGATGGTCAGATGGACCCAAGCCAGATCCACCGCCTGCTCAAACCATTGTTAGAAAAGAAAGCCAACTACGCTAAAGGCAACCGTTTTTTGCACCCGAAACAGCTCAAAACTATGCCTCGTTTGCGCCGGGCGGGCAATTTTCTGATGTCGTTTCTCAGTAAGCTGGCAACCGGCTATTGGAATATTTTTGACCCGACGAATGGTTTTACGGCTATTACGAGGCAGGCGCTTGAGCTGATTGAAATCGAACGTCTGGCTGATGGGTACTATTTTGAAACAAGTTTGCTTGAAGCTTTATATCTGGTAAGAGCTCCGGTGGCGGATGTGAGCATCCATGCCATTTACAATGGCGAGAAGAGCTATCTGAACGAAGCGAAAGTTGCTTTTCAGTTTCCTTTCAAAATGTTCAAAACCTTCATGAATCGACTGCAGATGACTTATTTCATGCAGAACTTTACCGCTGTTTCAATTTTCTTGATCATCGGCTTGATTAGTTCGCTCTTCGGATTCATTTGGGGAGTCGTCCATTGGCGGGTTTCTTCGCTGACGCACGTTCCCGCTTCGACCGGCACGATTATGGTAGCAGTGCTGCCAATTTTTCTGGGTATTCAGCTGCTGTTGGAAGTGATTGTGCTTGATATACAGAATATTCCGAAAGATTTTATTGAGCGGGAATAGTTTTTAATCGCATGAGCGCTCTCCAACCTCGCTATATTTATTATCAGCTGTGACAGCTTGAGAATAATCAATACAACCTGACAGTTCGATCAGATGATCACATTATACAAAAGGAAAACTATTATTGGCATGAGAGCGCAATCGGGTTGAGGCCCAATAATATAAGAGTGTGGCTAAAGAGAAAAGGACTATTACCTAAAAAATTAAAGTTGTAATCTCATATGACTTAGAACACTTCTTCATCAGTTGATTTACAATAGTTCATAAAGGGTTTTTTTTGGAAATAACGGAGATTGTTTTATTCAGCGTAGGCGTTTCAACATTAGTTTTTTCGCCTTGCCTGACTACTATCGGAGCAAAAGTTGACCAAAATAAAGAACGGTATTATTGATTTTCTTTCAACTTCAACGGTAAAGCGGGCTTTTTTAACAGGCCTTGCGATCTGTGCTGGGATAGCGCTCTCTTTCTCTTTGCTATTATTTTGGAGCGGTGGGTTGTGGGTTAAGGTGTTCATTCTCCTGGCGACATCACTCTGTGCTTTGGCGCTATACAGTGGATTAACGAAATTAATTCACCTGAAATTTGAGACCCTGAAAGCTGAATTGATCAGTCTGGCATTGGTTCTGATTGCCCTGATGCCTCCAGCCGCAATCAGCACAAAATATTTTATAAGCGATTTACTGATCCTCAAGCCAGAAGTTGTTGAGTTGGAATTAACAAGTCCAAAGGGCACATCCGCAGAATTGAAAATTTTGAAGGTGAGTTTAGAGGGCTCCTCACGGTCTTTTTCGCCCACTCTGGTTGGAGATGGCTGCGCATTTGAACAAAATATTTTGACCACTGCCTCAGGTGGAACATGCAAAGTTCGTTATTCTGTGCCGACTCACCGAAATCATCAGTTTTCTATTGAGCTTGATGTGGCCAAGACAAATGGTCATGTTGAACTTAGCACCTCAAAAGGCTCACATGAATTTAATTTTCAGCAAAGTGCAGATGTCGAAAGAATTGTCACGATTCCATTGCAGGTTAATTCAATGTCCGGGAAAATTAAATATCCTGTTTATCTATTAGCAGGAATTGCCATCGCTGGAACTTTCTTCCTGTTTCTTTTGGTTGGGTTGACAGCGCTGATCAATAAAACTAATCGAATCGCCAAATCTGGGAAGAATCATGAAATTTTTATATATCTTTTGTTCTTCCTTCTCGCCTTGATTTTCGCAAACGGCCGATATGGCTCAGGGTTAAAAACAAACATTCAGTTAACTTCTGATGCTGGAAATATATCGTCCTTTGTCGCAGGGAATGAAAACCCGGAGAATTTTAAAAACGATGCGCTGCTTTCAAATCAATTCAACTATGGCGAATATTTTGCATTTCATATTCCGCTGATTACCTTTTTAGGCAAGGTGACTGGCGGCTATGCGATTGCTTTTTTGATATTATTTTTCCCCGCGACGTTTCTTCACTTCGTTGGCTATTACCTCTTAGGCAAACGCGTATTCCGAAACTTGACGCTGGCATTTTTGTTTTCTTTGGCGGTCGCGATTCCGATTAATTTGCCTCTGTTTGAGTATTATGGGATCAGTCTTGACATTTTGCCCCGTACTTTGTTTCAGGTAATCCTGCCATTCGCGCTATTATTACTGCTGAAAATCATGGGGTCGCCAAATCGTTATTGGCTGGCGGCATTGGTCTTTACGGCGCTGCTCTACGTGCATCCTGTCAGCGGTCCGGCCTGGCTGGGAATATGTCTTGCGACTCTGTTGATCTCTGCCATCAAAGCTTCCAAACGCAGCGTCTGGCTCTGTTGGATTTCGGCGGTATTTGTTTCATTGCTTGGGCTTATTCCTTTCTTGAAGGCATATTTACGTCCAGTCTATAACCAAACGATCGGATTTGAATTGCTTTCCCGAATTCAGCTGTTCAGATATCCCAATCAGCTCAAGCCAATTCGTGAGCTTTATTTGAAAGAGGTGGCAGATGTTCTATTGGGGAATTGGGTGTTGATAAGTTTGATTCTCGCCTCAATCGGCGCTCTTTTCGTTTTCTTCTATAATTTGCGCAAGTACCATCGAGCAGATAAGCAATCGAACCCGATTACACTCTCAATGCTGATCTCAGCATGGTGGCTAATCATATTAATATTAGCTATCGTTGTTCCGATGTTGGACGAGGCGATTGCTCACGCGCTTGGTCGACAACTGATCTTGAGGGAAATCAGACGCACTTTGCGTTATTACATTCCCATGCTGTGGCTCACTTTTTTCTGGATTTGCAAATTGGCTCTGGATTATTTCAGCAAATTAGAAAACGCGGAAAGACTCGGCAAGCTTGTGTATTTGACCATCTTTGCCCTCTTAATTTTTTATGGGATCGAAACTCAGATCTGGAAAAATCCATTGTTAGTCAGACACTGGAACTGTTTGAAGTCTGGCGAGGCAGTTTGTCGGCCGACCTCAGAAGCCTTGGCAATGTATGAGTTTTATACGGAATTGCCGAAATATGTGAAACCGGATGAAAGCGTATTTCCGGACCCTGACCCTCAGTACTTAGCTGACACTCTGATTCCGCGCTACCATAGCCTCAGATCGGTCGTTTATACCTATAAGGATGGTGGGGCAGTGGGCAGCTTCCTGACTGAATGGTGGCGCATTACCCTGGGGTTGAGGCCTTACCTGCCGACCGCGAATAAGGGGCTGAACCCGAAAGTAGTGGAACTCGCGCGCACCACCAGCGCGGACTATTTTTACTTTATCAAACCAAACGAAATAACCAAGGACTTTCTGGAAACCCAAACGGTTGTCTACTCTAACGAGTATGGGACGTTAATTCGGCTGAGACCGTAAGAAATTAGCCGGTCGAGACGGTTCGTTTTCTGTCAACATTCTGACTGGCGTCGCCAGCTATGCTTCAGTGTGTTCGCCTTTTTCGACCATACTATTCAGAATGATCTCAAAAGCCATGGTATGACTGCAGAGACCACGAGTTTGAAAGTAACCGCAGGTGCAGTTCCACTTGCCGTCTTCGTATTGTACGTAATGGTCACTGTTTTCGCCTTTGATACTGGCACCAAACTGCTTGAAGGTGATGCGGTGCGGCTCAGAGGCATATCGTTTGGCTTTTTCAATCTTACTGATCATTCCGCTATCCATCATGGTTGTTAAGCTCCGTTTCGGATCGAGAATAGTATTAATAAAAACACGCGCCAATCAAGCCCGGCGTGTGTTTCGCTTTTTTACATCCGCGTAGTGAGAGGTCGCGGATCATCACTTTAAGCTGACCTCTGCATAATTAGATTATAGCGCAATTGGCATGAAATGGATAAAAGTTGTGCGATTTCGAAGCGGGTGGAAGGAGCTGTTTATCGAATGTGTTTTTCGAAGATGAGGCCATCCTCACCGAAATAATAGCCTTCACGGACGCCAGTCTGGACGTAACCGGCCCCTTTGTAAAGATTGATAGCGGCAGCATTGGACCGACGCGTGGTAAGCTCAATGATTGGCCGGTCAAGAGCGGTTTCACCAGTCGCGAGCAAGCGCTTGCCTAACCCCTGACCTTGCCAGCCAGGAAGGACGCTGATGGTCAGAACAGTGCCATATTCTGAATTGCGGAGGGGAAGACCGGCGAAAAAGCCGACGATCTGGCTGTCAACCTCAATTTTGAGCCGCACGATTTTGGGCTGGATCAGAACACCAAACAATTCGATCAGCGGCCAGGCATCATCCTGATTAAAACAAATACTCTCATGCGCTCGGAGCGCTTTCAGATCTCGCCATCTGGCTTGGAAAATGGGCAGGTCTGAGCTGTTCATTCATCGCCAGCTTCTTGCAGGGTCCAGGCAAGATCTTCCCACTCAGCCATTTTTTCATCAAGCTCTTCCCGCATTTTGCCATAATCAGAGGCAAGCTCAGCTACCTGACGAGGATCCGCGGGAGGGTTGGCCAGACGAGCTTCCTGAAGGGCGATTTCGGTTTCCATTTCATGGATGACAGCTTCAACCGCATCAATCTTTTTTGTGAGCTGCTGGCGCTGGTTGCGGCTGAGGTGACGCCTGGGCTGGGCAGATGGAAGGATTGACTTTTTGGGAGCTAATGGAGGCGCTGGCTGAGGGTCGGATTCTGTGGGAGCACGGCCGCTGGCTTTGTACTCTTTGTATTCAGACCAGGTGCCTTTGAAGACCTGTAATTCAGCCGCGGCGGGGTTCATTTCCCAGATTTGGGTGGCCAAAGCGTCGATCAGGTAGCGGTCGTGAGAAACAAGAATGATCGTGCCAGGGTATTCAGCCATGACCTTCTGTAAGACTTCCTGGGTGGCAAGGTCAAGATGATTGGTGGGCTCATCGAGCAAGAGCAGGTTAGCATCTGAGAGGGCAAGTTTGGCGAGAGCAAGGCGGCCGCGTTCACCGCCCGAAAGGGTTTCAACGCGCGCGAAGACTTCTTCACCCTGAAAGCCATATTTTGCCAGATAGTTGCGCACGTCGGCGGGCAGCATGGCTGGCATTACGCGGTTGATTTCTTCAATCAAGGTATTGGCCGGGTTTAACTCTTCATGCGCCTGGGCAAAATAGCCGATATGCAGGCTTGCGCCAAGCTCAGTACGGCCATGATAGGGTGGAATTTGGCCGAGAATGGTCTTGAGAAAGGTGGTTTTGCCGGCGCCGTTGGGTCCGACGATGGCAACGCACTCGGTGCGTTCGAGAATTAGATCGGGGGCTTTGAAGAGAGGACGACCTTCATCAGCATAGCCAACTTCGAGGTCATAAGTGCGCAGAACCAGGTTGCCAGAACGACCGGCCATCGCAAACCGCAGATGCACAGGGCGCTGGTTGTTGAGCGGGGCTGTGAGCCGGGAATCCTCGAGCAAGCGCTCAAGCCGGCGCAGGCGCCCCTTAGCCTGAGCGTTATTCTGAGTGCCGATATTCTTCTTAATATAATCTTCCTGGCGGGCGATGTATTCGTTTTGGGCTTCAAACTCGGCCAATTGGCGGGCGTAACGGGCTTCGCGTTGACGGAGATAGGCTGTATAGTTGCCGCGATAGACCTCAAGCGCTGGGGTCATTTCCCAAACCTGATTGGCGGATTGGTCGATGAAGTAGCGATCATGCGAGACGATCACTACTGCGCCATCCCAGTCCCGCAGGTAACCTTCGAGCCACTCCACCGCGTTGATGTCGAGATGGTTGCTGGGCTCATCGAGGAGCAGCAGGTCAGGGTCTTCGAGAAGAAGGCGAGCCAATACGGCGCGAGTGCGCTGCCCGCCCGATAATTGAGCGAGGGGACGATGAAAGTCAGGTTCTTCAAAGCCCAGACCCTGCAGGGTCTGACGGACGCGGGCTTGATAGGTGTAACCACCGCGGCGATCAAATTCCGACTGGAGACGGCCATAACGTTCAAGCACAGTTGGTTCGCAAGCGGGATCCTGCATTTGGCGTTCAAGCGCTTCAACTTCTCTGCCGAGTTCGATTAACGGCTGAAGGGATTGAATGGCAACACTCCACAGGTCGCCCTGCCGTTGATGAACAGCCACCTGAGGTAAATAGCCGATGCGCAAGCCTTTAGAACGGTGAACACTGCCGCTGGTTGGATCATCAAGGCCGGCGAGAATCTTGAGCAGGGTGGTTTTGCCGACCCCATTCGGCCCAACAATGGCGATGCGCGCGCGATGGGGGATGGAGAGCGTGATGTTCTCGAAGATATCCACCGGTCCAAATGAGCGGCTGATGGCTTGGGCGGTCAACAGTGACATAGCACAAAAAGTATACCAGTCTGAGCGTTGGAAGGGCGAGTTAAATGGTATTTTGTAAGAGCAAAGTAGTAATGTCCTAAAGTAGCAAAATAGAAATGTCCTAATTAAGATTAGGAGCTATGCCATGGACAATAACAATGAACGCTAAAGAAATAGCCCGGAAAGCTGAATTAGACCGG
>JAAYCN010000065.1 GCA_012729755.1 Chloroflexota bacterium
ATGCATCTTGTCACTGCTTCTCCTGATTTAGATGCTAAAATCAGGTTCGTACCCCCTATCCTTCTGGATAATATCGCTGTCCAGCTCGGTGATTGGAGTGGTTACCATCTGCTGGCTCAGCACCTTTCAGTGGTGAAAATGTGAGGTGAAAACCAGCGGCTGTTGAGAATAAAATAATCAACTCGACCCGGCCTTACCGGGTCGGGAGGGAATAGCTTTAAGCGGTCAGGAGGACTGTTTTTTTGACTTTTCCTCGTCGAGGTAATCTTCAGGGTTCCAAAACCCAATCATGTCGCCTATACTTTCGGGATTTAAGTCTTTCCATTCATCAATCTTGAGTCGCAGGTATGCCATCGAACCGGTGGGGAGCGATTCCACATGTCCATCAAGGAGCTGGAGGAGAGCCTCGAGGCCGGGGTTATGCCCGACAATCATGACGCGTTCGGGACTGTCTTTGAGTGCGTTGAGCACTTTGAAAAACTCGGTGGGTTCAGCCATATATAGCGAGTCAACGACAGTAACTCGATTGGAAATGTCCGCTTCTTTGGCGACAATTTCGGCGCTAAGGCGGGCGCGTTTAGCGGGGGAAGTGAGAATGACATCGGGCAGGAGTTTCTTAGATTTGAGCACCTTGCCGATCATTTCGGAGGCGACTTCGCCGCGTTTCTTCAGCGGCCGCTTGATATCAGGTAAAGATTTATCTTTCCAACTGGATTTTCCGTGACGCATTAACAGCAGGGTTTTGGTCATTTTTGCTCCATAGTGCGATTGATCGTCTCGCCTGATTTGGCAATACTATGATCATAACATAGGCTGAAGATGAATTGGCGAAAATAACAGGTTTTTAACAAAGGTTATAATGCACAAACCTGCCCTGGCAGGTGAAAGGACGTTATGTTTGAAATTGAGAGTGACAGATTCTATATCATCCTTGCGGCCGTATGGGTAGCCGCAAGGATGATCAGAGGGATCATGACACGCCGGTTTAATCCTAAGCGGGAAATTGTGGTTAACCTGCTATTTGTTTTTTTGTGCATGCTGAGTTATCGGGTGTTTGAGCCGTTCACATTCAAACTGGAACATTCCACCAAGCCAAATTTAGTGCCGATAATCAACAGCTTACGAATGATCCGTACGGCGAAGGAAACCGGATATCAGCCGATCATCCGCATTGTGCGCGTTTTGCTGCTCGGAAACCTGCTCGTATTTGTTCCGGTGGGCATGATGGTGAGCCTGCTCTTTCGCAAGCTGAGAGCGGGCTGGAAGATGCTGCTGATCGGAATGGGGATTTCGCTGTTGATCGAGGCGCTGCAGCTTATATTGGCGGTCAGGGTGTTTGACGTGGATGACATCGTGCTGAATGCGCTGGGAACCTGGCTGGGATACGCGCTGTTTATAGGGTTGAACACACTGCCCTCCTTCACACAATTGTTTGATGAGATCGCAGACGCGCAACGGCCGGGCTCAGGCGGTTTCTTCGCGTTCATGTTGTTCGCGACGGCTGTGCCGTTTTTTTGGCTGATCTACCAGGCGTGGCAGGAGGCAAAGCTGATCGCAGACCCAATCTGGAATGAGCCGCAAGGGAAGACGCTGTTGGATTGGCTGAGGTGGCTGTTCTTCAGAGGCGAAGGATAAGCCGGTTTCGCTCGATCAGCGGTGGTTTTGGTAATTGCGCACAAACTGAATCTGATAAAGCGTTTCAACCGCGCCGGGGATAAATTGGCGCACCCAGCTGATGGCTTCATCAGCTGACATGGCGAGCTGTTCCTGCGCCATGCAGGCGAGGAAGATGCCTGTGCGGCCGATACCGGCGTGGCAATGCACGGCGATATTTTTGCCCTGTTTGAGCAGCTCAAGCGCTTCTAAGATGGCTTTGTTCCAATGCCCGGAAGGTGGAGCGGAAAAATCGGGCACAGGGGTGTAGATCGTCTGGATGCCTTCGAGAGCGTAGCGGGCGAGCAGGCTGGCGCCAGTATATTTTTCGTGTTCTTCGATTGTATTTAACACGACTGCCCACTCGACTCTGCGCTCTTTGAGCAGGTCAATGACTTCACTGTCCGGGTCGAACATGTAGCTGCCGGGCGTTACCGTGCGGTAGAGCTTGCCGGGCAGGCTGAAGGGAATTTCGTTGATCAGAGGGGGCTTGGCGCGTTGAAGCTGCGCGGGCAGGGTCCACCTGCCTTCAGAATCGCGAATGAGGCGGATCATGCCTCTCACCGCAGTGAGCTCGAGCGGCCCATAAAGATGTGGAAAGCTCATCGCTCGTTCGGAGGATTTTTCGTAGATGACTTTTGAGGCAGACTTGTCTGGGTCGATCTCGAGCACGATCAGGTCTGGCGCGTCGAGATAGTAGCGGTTGGCCGTGCCTTCGATTTGGAAGCTGTCGGAACAGTGGATAAAACCTTCCTGGTCAAAACTGGTGGGTTTGTAGAAGCCAGCGTTTTGGTTTTCTTTCCAGTTGGCTTGGGTAGTGATGTGATAAATCATGCAGAAACCTCATAGCTGGCTTGAGCCAGTTTTTTTGAAAACAACTTGCCTAATTATCCCCCGAAACGCCAAGACTGCAATAGATGGGTAGAAGCTGATCCAAATTACTTGAATTAGTGTGTGGAACACATTATAATAAGATACACAAGTGGAAAGGATGAGATGGCGAGGCAACAGGATTCGATTGAGAGTTATCAGGTGGAAATGCGCAGGGGTGTTTTGGTGATGGCCGTGCTGAGCCAGCTTTATAAGCCAGCGTATGGATATGAACTGGTGAAAACCCTGACCGAAAAAGATTTGCCGATTGAAGGAAACACGATTTATCCTCTGTTAAGGCGCTTGGAAGGGCAAGGTCTGTTGAAGAGCGATTGGAACACTGATCAGGCGAAACCGCGCAAGTTCTATATGATTACGGCGCAGGGGAAAAAACTGCACGCGCGGATGAAGGACTATTGGTACCGGTCGATCGCCAACGTGCATGACCTGCTTGAGAATCAGAACGATAAATAAATCAAAAGCGCAACAGAAACCTCCGTAAATTTATGATTCGTTAATTATCGAATCGCACTTGACATGTTATACTTATTGTCGCGAGGTCAAGAAAACTCGTCTGGATGAATGAGGTCAAAGGATTAACAAATGGCGAAAGCCAAGGAGAAAAGTTGATCAGGGTAAAGGTTGATAAGGATACATGTATCGCCTGCGGCAACTGTGAAGCGGTTGAGCCGGCAGTTTTCAGCCTGGAGAATTCGCCTTATTCGATGGTGATTGAAGATCCGGTCGTTCCGGAACACGAAAAGACCGCGCTTCAGGCTGTGGATGAATGCCCGGCTTCGGCGATTTCGTATGAAGAATTGGAACCAAACGAAGAAACCAGCGTTATTAATATAGAGGAAACAACACCAGCCGCAGTGGCTGATGATGTAAAAGAACCATTAGTAAACCAAGAGGAGAAAGTAATGAAAGCAGTTGTTGACAAGGATTTGTGCATTGGTTGCGGCATTTGCGAAGGCACCGCGCCAGAGGTTTTCAGCCTCGCCACCGAGCCCTACGCGGTTGTTATTCAGGACCCTGTCGCTGAAGAAAACCAGGAAGCTGCCCGTCAGGCCGCAGATGATTGCCCCGAGACAGCAATAACCATCGAAGAGTAAGAAATTATCAACTGTTCAGGCGCGCCGAAGAAACTCGGCGCGTTTTTGTTTAATGGATGGGTTATAGGCGGGGTTCTCCGCGGGCGGCTTTTTAGCGCTTCGGGGCATGTCGCGGGCGCGTCTGGTTTGATATGCTGAGGATGGTTAGGTGAAGGGTCGGTTGAGGTCTGGTCGGATGAGGCCGAGCGCAGTGGCAACAGCGGTCATCTGTTCATTGGAGGTGACCCTCAACTTGGAACGAAGTTTTAAGAGGTTGTTGCGGACGGTGCGAGGCTGGAGATGGGTTTCATAGGCAATTTGAGCAAAATTGCGCCCGGAAGCCAGCAACTGGAGGATTTGATATTCGCGAGCGGTCAAGTGTAGGTCAGGCCATTCCATCGGCGGCTGAGGGATGGTGATGATGACGATCTTGTTAATCTGCGTGGCCTGCATGGCTGGAGCGGGCGGCGGCTTATGAGGGCAGAGATGTTCCCATTCGCCCTGGTTGATGGCGCGGGTAATGGCGTCTGCCATTTGGGGCAGGTCAAAGACGCTTAATTCTTCGCTTTCTCCGAAAAAATAAACATGGGTCATAAGGATTTGCCTTTTCTAAAAATAGAACGTGTGTGCTATATTATGAGGCAGGGCGGATTGATTGTCAAGCCGAATGAAAATAGCTTAGATTAATCCGACAGATTTTGAGCGGTGAGTTTGTCGCGGCGGATATGACGGTCGAGCAGCCAGAAGAGCAGGACGGCCAGCCCGCCAACGATGGTCCCGCCCCACCAGGGAGCGCGCATGCCGAAATGATCAGTCAAGATGCCTGCTCCGAAGGGACCGATCGCCATCGCAACGTAAAAAGTGAGCCCATGCAGGCCAAGGTAACGCCCGCGTTTTTCAGGCGGGGCAAGGTTGGCCACAAAGACAGTCGTAGTGGGGGCAGTAATAAGCTCACCGATAGAACAGACTATCATCGCGAGGAGAAATCCCCAGAAGCCATTTGAAAGGGCGACGATGGTCATGCTGAGCATGTAGAAAAATGCGCCGAAGGTCATCACACGGCTTTCGGCATGTTTGCTGGTGAAACGGGTGACGAGCACCTGCAAAAAGACGACCATGACAGCATTGGTGGTGGGAATGATGCCATAGACAGCTTCGGGAATGTCGAAGTTGGTCTTGGAATATACTGCCAGGATGACCCAGATCAGCCTGGCACAGATCTCCTGGAGAGTGTAAGCGCCGAGCATGTGCTTAAAATCGCGATCTTTGAGGGCGTCAAGATACCCTTTGAGGCTGTCGACGATTGATTCACCGCGCAAGCGCTTTTCGGGCGGCAGGGTTTCAGCAATAAATATCATGGTGATGATGCCGAAGATGAACAGGCCAGTAAAAGCGGCAATCAGACCAAAGGTGTAGGAGATCTTCAGCGCCAGACCGCCTGCGATAGGACCAGAGCCAAAGCCGATGTTGACAGCGGTGCGGAATAAGGCATAAGCATGGCGGCGCTGGCTGCCCTCGAACAGGTCAGCGATCATGGCGGTGACGCCAACGCGCTGGAGCGGCCCAAAAAGGCCTGAAGCGCCCATGAGCAAAGCGAACTGCCAATATTGATTAGCGCTGATATAGCCAAGGTAGACCAGCGCTGAGCCTAAGATGCCGATGATCACAATCTTTTTACGTCCGAAGCGGTCAAGCAGGGAACCGACCACAATGGAGGCGATTAGACCTGTTATTGAGTTGATTGTCATCAAGCTGGTTACCGTGGCCATAGGCAGGTTGAGCCTGCCGCTTACAAAGATAAGCAGAAACGGCCAGATCATGGTCGTGCCGAGAGAAGACAGCATTAATCCGCCAAGCATCAACCAAAATTGACGGGGAAATGCATTTTTCGAAGACGAAGATACCATGATCACCAAGGTGTATTGAAGAGTGCTACAACAATTCTATGCGGAATCAGTGAAAACTGATAAAACCTGTTATGGCGCCTGAATTGGAAAGGCAGCCTCGCAGGTAAAACCGGCCAGTGCCAGAGGCTGTTGGTAGGTCGCGCTGTCAAAATAAACCTTGAATGGTTCCTGAGCGCTGTTGTACTTGATTAAATAGATGTCGACAATTTGTTCCGCCTGGTTATATCCTGGCGCAAGGCGCTCGAAAATGATCTCTTC
>JAAYCN010000066.1 GCA_012729755.1 Chloroflexota bacterium
AGCTTATAACCATCCTTGGAGAACCTATGGAAAAAAACTAAACGGACAACCGATATTGACTACTTTATCAAGCTAATAGGACATTTCTATCTTGCTGGCAATAGGACATTTCTATTTTGCCTTGACATGAGGAGGTCAGCACTGTAAGCACTGTAAGATCAGCACATGAGGAGGTCAGCACACCGGTATACAGCTTATGAACAGGAACTATGCTGGATACAGAGATCGATGTCTGGAGGAATGGGGATAGGATATAAAGACGTCAGAGGAACTGGAGGAGCAAGGTCCACTTGATTTTTCATATAACTTCCTCCTGCACTTGAATGCAGAAAATGATACAGCTTTTACATCTCAATCTAAAAAGGCATGCTGCGGCTACGACTAATTCTTTGCAGCATAGAGACATTTGTCCAGCCCAGAGGTCAGCTCAATATCAAACCCCGGAAAAGCCTCCGAGCTCAGACAGCGGTTAGTAAGAATAAAGTCTGATTCCAACGCTGTCCTCAAATATTTTTGAGACGCTCCGGTCACCCACTGATATTCAATCTCAGTGTCTCCCTCGACATTACGCGTTAATGCCCATACCGGATACTCGAGAAAAGGCGTGTCGAAAACCAGGCTCAGCCGCTGTTTCGATGATTTGGCAAGAACTCTGTCCGCGACTTCGCGATAAAAACGCTCCTCATTCGGCACAGTCGTAAAATACAGGCTTTCCCGAGGTGTTGTCAGAATCGATTTAGGGTAAGTATATGGCTCGATTGGGATCAATGGCCTCTCTTGCACAGCGACCAGCCAGGGCAGGCTGACCAACAGCATCAGAAAAGCCAACGCAGCTCCCAAATTGCGCCGCTTCTGATCCAACCAGCCTAAAACAATGCCGATAATTGGCGACGATATCACAAAAAATGTCAGATGCCAGCGCGAACCCGTTGGCCGCCACTTGAGCAGCACGACAAAGGCAATATAGCTTGCCAACATCAGCCCCAAATATGTAATCTTAGTCCGGTCGCTTTCCTTCCGGCGCCATGCAGCGATCACAACCAGGCTGGCGATCATGATCACCAGCCAATGGAACGGGTTCCCAGAGGTTTGCTCAGAAGTGTTTAATACTGGAATCTCGAATTTTCCGCCTCTTGTTGTCCGAGGATCGTTAACATCTATCCCCATCCTCTCATGAACATCAATGATCCTTCGCTCGATCCAGCTCTCCCCTTGTGAAAAAGGCAAGTTCGCATGCAAAGCGAAGTTCCGCAGGACATTGGAAACAGTTGTCTTCCAGCTGATTGTTTCGTTGAGGTCGGCGAAATAAGCGTCAATATCATACGCTGTCCCATAGGTCGCGAAATTACGGCCGATAAAACCGCCCGCGAGCAGAGCGACAATTAACAAACCAACCAGACCACCGGCCAACACGCGGAACCAGGATTGTCGCCGCAGCTGTACGATGAACAAATATATACCAAAGGGCACGATGAAAACCAACGTAAGCGGTTTGGTAATAAAAGCGAGGCCCGCGGCCACCGCCGCCAGCATCAGATTAAATTCCAGATTCTTATCTTTATCCACAAAAAACACAATCAGGATAAAAGCCGTCACCCAGAGGCAACTTGGCAGATCGTCCAGACAGCCGCTTGCCAATGCCAGCCCGGTCGGGATGGAGGTGGTGACGACTGCCGACAAACGTTGACCAGTTGGTGTCGCCCCAAACAAACCCGCTATCGCCATCGCCGCCTCAACACAACCCAAAAAAGCTACCCAGGCGGGAAAGTTGCTCCAACGATCTGACCCAGTCAGCACATAAAAATTCAGAATCGCGTAACCCGCCCCGGGTGGAGCGTTGTTCAAAGCTTCACTGCCAGCCGCGAAATGCCGCATGCTCTCGTTCTGTGCCCAATGCGCTACGCGCGACATGCCAAAGTCCATCGCCTCAGTAGAATTTGGCGGCGCGATAAAACCAACCACCAACGGCACCAGAATCACCATACTGAGCACCACATCCAGTAAAGCCACCTTGCGCCCACGGCTGTGATATACCACCGGCAACCTCAGCACAGAACCCTTGCGCAGCGAATAAATCAGCCATAAAGCGTTAATTAACACCAAAGTGCCCCAGCTGACTGAGACACCGGTTCTATGGATAGCGCTGATCAGACTTAAAAATTCGGTACTGAGCACCAGCCATGCGCCCCATAGAATCAAGGCCTGGATAAACGCAGCCCGCCAATTAGGTTCGCGCCTGGTGTTTCCCGAATAGATCCAAAGGCCCACAAAGCCCAGGAGCGGCAGGAGGATAGCCATCAACTGCTCTTGTCGGGTTGTACCTGCTGCCTGCCATCAGCTAATTCAGCAAGGCCGGTGAAGTATTCGTCACTCAAACTCTGCACTGTCTCATCATTTTTCAAATTGAGCTTGGCAGAGAACAAAGGATGCAGCGGTTGAATCGCCTCCAACATGCCCCGTCCAACCCGCCGGATTGAGAAATGAGCGTTATTAGCACAACGCAGCTTAATGAAATGGAAGATTTCGCGCAGATTCGTGCAACATAAAACCCTGCGATTAAAAGCGTTCGGCACCACATACGCCGCAACTTCCCGGTTCCATGCAGCTAATTTTTGATTTAATGCATGCGCGCGCGCCATCACCCGGCGAAATTCCGCTTCGAAACCTGCCTCAGTGATCGCCTTGGGCAGGGCGTAGCCATGATTAGTCGAGAGCGTTTGCACGGTCTGTGTCATCATGCGATGACGCTTGAACTCAAAATACGCGCCTTGATCCATCAGAATATCAAAATCATATTCTGTGAACTCAAGTTCACGCAGAGGCACATCATAATCTGACATCCCAGCGAACAGCGAATCAACCAACGCCTGCTTATCAGACGCAGGCATGTTTAAAACCTGATCCAGGCAGACCTGATAGGAATCATCACCAAACCGGTATAAAACCGCCGCTAACACACGATCCTCTCCGGCGGAGTCGGCATCTTTAAGCTGGCACCATTCTGTTTTGGAAATAGTGTCGATGCTGTTGGAATGACTGCGCACGTCTTTTCTCAAGGTGTCGAGATAAGCGATCGGGTTAGCATATTTAACCAAAGTTGGCAATTCCTCAGTCGCCACAGCTTTCACTTCCGCGCCGATCTGCCTTACCTCTTCAAGTTCTGACGAGAGCATCTTCTTGATCGCGTACTCCAGCGCGCGCGCGTTCATCGTCACGCCGACGTTTGCGACCGAAGCGGCCGGCAAAATGAACCTGGCGACATCTACGGCGATTACGCGTGCACGGTTTGCCCACGCTTTTTCA